>CAZXAD010000001.1:0-43730 GCA_964638825.1 uncultured Candidatus Saccharibacteria bacterium
ATGTATTGCTCAACAAGGCAAAATGCTTACCAAGCCGTACTCGGAGAAGAATACAATAAACCGGTAAATCATGATTTACCGGTTTATTGGCGCATTGTCGATACTTTATTTGTTTCAAAACTTTATAATTTCTTCCTTATGTGCTGAGCCGCAGCCCGCGGAATGGAGGTTACCGGTTTTAAACGAATGGAGTTGAAAGTGGAAGCCCACTTATTTTCTTTTCCGCTTATTAAATCGCTCAGGATCATCCCTGCAGCCGTCCCGTCGGAAAGATTTCTCTGTTTTTGGGAGCTTTATCATAATTTTATTTTAGTACAAAAGAGTTCAGGCGAGGAAATTATCGTTGATCGCACATCCCTTCAGTCACGAAATAAATTGAGAACGTCAAGTTTGTTCAACAACCTCTACACTTGTTATATGCTGACCTTCTTTATCAAAAACGATGGGTTCTGTAGCATCCGGTGAGCGCCCCCATAGGTAATGCCCGGTTATTAGTCCCTCGTAATAAGGTGAGAAGGCATATTCTTGATGTGATTTACCTGCTAATACATCGCCATTTTGCACCGGGTTTTCCCGTGGCGTTGTCCATATACCACAGCCACGTAAAGAAAATGGCAAGGGGCCCACGATAGTACCATCCGGTCGTATCTCCTTCAATGTGCCATTCGGCCATTTTTCTGATACATCGTCCACTACAAATTCATACCTAAATGCTTCCTCGGTCTCCCCTAGAGTTATGTGTAACGTATCACCGTTACGTAACTGAGAAAATTCAATTCTATCCTCGGGTTGTTGCACGGTTTCTCTGGTCATGTTCATTATTATAAATACCCCGTGTTTTTATGCAAGGAATAAGAAATTCAGAATATATTCCAGGCACTAAGTATCTGATTGATGTGTATACACGCCCTTATACGCCGCAGAATTGGCGTCAGAACCTATCCGCCTTCGGCGGATACTGGGTTCGAATAATACATGAATGCCGGGTACAATACTATACCTGGCTAATCACAATTCAGCTTTGGCGAAGCCAAGATCAATGCTAAACCTGGCGCAACCAGGCGCAGAATTGTGCCTGGAGGGCCTGGTGGGATTCGAACCCACGACACATGGCTTAAAAGGCCACTGCTCTGCCAACTGAGCTACAGGCCCGTGTAGGGAAGTATCCCGTATTATGTATGACGTATTAAGTATAAAGCAAATCATACTTACGAGTCATATGTAAACCAATTTAATATAATAGCGAACCTCCCCCAGAATAAGCAACTGTTGGATTATGAACTGCTACTTTTACCTTTCTTACTCGTTGATTTCTTCCTCTTCTTTTCCTTTTCTATGTGGCTACGATGCTGCACGCTGTCGATTAAAATAAGAACTGCGGCTGCCAGTGTATACCATGTAAAGTAGCTTAATACCCTCCATCCTATGATAGACTGCTCCACAATGACATCTTGATACGCTGGTGGGAGAATATGCGTAATACTGGAAAGGAAAAACAACGTAAACACCAAAACGAAAATAATTTTCCAAAGAAAATTGGTTTTACGCTTATCAACAGTGTGGTTTACCCCCAACACAAAAGCGGGAATAACAAGTAAAACTACTTTGGCAATACTGGTTATTTCCGGACTGGTAAAATATGTTTCAAACGGTATAACATCCAATAACACGAAACCGATAAACACGCCGAGCGCGACAAATTTAACATGGCTTTTGAAGTGAAGTATCAGGGCGCTCACCCCGATAACGGCTGCTACTATAGCAATATCAATATTCATTTGTTCTACCCAACATTATGCCGCAATCATACCACTTATGATTATTAAGAGGAAACGCACCCTTCTGAGATTTTTAAAGGATGAGTTAATCATACCGCAAAGAAGCAATATCGCCTATACCAACGTTATGCCTCCGGCTAAACCCGGCCGGTACCTCGAGAACATAGTGCGCCGGCACGCGTGAGGTAACCGTTCCCGGGTACGAATCCGGCGATAAGGATCGGGTAATATCAACTACTTTTCCCGTTTCATCCATCCAAATAATATCGATGCTGAAATTCATGTCTTTCATGTGGAAATCGTATCTCCCGGGTTCCTCATATACAAACAGCATACCTGTTTCGTCGGATAAAGACGTGCGGCCCGATAAACCCTGAGCGCGCTTCTTGGGAGTATCAGCCAGTTCTACTTTTACTGAAACTCCCTCGAATACCACCTGAGAAGTAGTATTTGAGTAATAACCATGGTACCAAACGCCAAGACCTATTGCTGCAATTATTCCCGCCAGAAAGAAAACAAGCAGTTTAGGCACCGACTTTATCTTTTTTGGGTTTTCTTGTGGCATTAATTTCCACGTATTTAATAACCTTGGCGGCGATATTGCGTCCAGTAGCAGATTCCACGCCTTCCAGTCCCGGCGAAGAGTTTACTTCAATTACGAGCGGGCCGCGTTCTGAACGTAATAAATCCACCCCTGCTATATCCAAACCGAGTTGCTTGGCTGCTTTTATGGCGATACGCCGCTCATCCTGCGAAAGCTTTACCTTTTCACCTGTTCCACCTTGGTGTATATTTGACCGGAATTCCTCATCCAGTCCTTGCCTGCGCATAGCACCGACAACGCGGCCTCCAACAACGACAGCACGAATATCGGCTCCCCCTGACTCAGCAATAAATTCCTGAACCAAAATAGATTGGTTGATACTGTAAAAGGCCTGGATAACGGAGCGGGCGGCCTTTTTTGTTTCGGCCAGTACCACACCTTGGCCATGCGTGCTTTCGACCAATTTAACGATCAACGGAGTACCCCCGACAAGCTCGACAAGATTATTTATATCCGTCGTTCTGTTCGCAAATGCTGTTTTAGGAATATCGATTCCCGCGCTTGATAAAAGCTGCAAGCTGCGGAGCTTATCCCGGGAGCGCACGAGCGCGATCGATCGGGTAACGCTGTATATATCCTGCATCTCAAACTGACGGACAACAGCGGCCCCATACCCCGTAAAAGAAAATCCGATACGTGGAATAATAGCGTCGATACTGGGCAATGCTTCCCCTTGATAATGCACGTTGGGACGGCCTTGTTCCATGCCGACATAGCATTTGGTATAGTCGATGACTTGTGACTCATGTCCGCGCTCATGTGCTGCTTGCACGAGCCGTTGAGTAGTATAGTTATCGGTACCTCGTGAAAGAATAGCTATCCGCATCACGACTTCCTTCCTTTAATGCATTAATGGTTATTTATTTCGTATTCGTCTATATTGTCTTGGGGGTCATCTAAGGAGACATCCACGACAAAATTTTCGCGTAGTAACTTTCTTCCGAGCAGTATCGGGAATTTCATGTCTTCCCTATTCGATAGAGAAAATTCGGCAATGTACTGCTTCCCGTTGATTGTAACATCGAGCTCCACTATCGGTCTTTGTTGTGCCTCTCCGTTCGAGCTTTTAATATAGGCAGTACTTTTTTGTTTCAGGGTTACATAGTCACTGATCGGGTGGCCGGAAAGATCGGTTATACGCACCTTTAAATAGGTATTACCGTCGCGCTCGAACTGTTCAATAAAATCACAATGTAAACTGCTGCGGTACGCGCCAGTATCTACTTTTGCTTTGACGTTATAAAAACCTACTGCCGGGATGTCGATATACACCCAGCGGCCAATAATATCTTTTTCCACCTTTATTTACCTTACTGTAATAGACTTACTTACTATACCATATTAATTTTAAATTGTCCATTACCTGTACTTTACTAAGGTAAAAGCATAGACAATCTGTTACAAAAATTCAAGCCATTAATACGGGCTGGTGGCAGCTGCCTGCTATTTCACTGCTAAATATACCGGCAAAGTTTACCCGCGTTGTTCCGGTTGCCCGCCACGGATTTTTCGATACTGGTCCTTGTATTTTTCAATGGTTTTTTCTACTTCCTCGTTGGTGATCCGGGTCCGGAGCAAATCCACGGCATGGAGGGATTCATAAACATCGAGTTTATGTTCGAGTTTGTATATGGCATCACGCCATAGAATGGCTTCTTCATAATCACGTTGCTCGACAGCGGCTTGCTCCCGCTCTTTCATCATATCGATAAAGGCATCGTAAACACCCTCTTCAGCACCGCCCGCTTCTAATGTGCGCTCTTTGAAGGGGATATTCTGTTTTTCGCGGCGTTCACGGCGCATTTGTGAAATCTTGCCGCTACGCTTCCATTCAAAGGTGGTAGAAAGAATGCGATTATAAAGATCCTGTGCTTTTTTGCGGTTCGTCTCCTCGGCATTCGGCTGTTTCTGAATTATCTGGAGTAAAGAGTAAGCCCCCTCTTCTATCATGTCTATACTCCACCAGGGCTTCGCAGACGCCCAGAAAAACTGATCGCTCGCGACCGCATAATCGAGCTTGTGGCGCAAATCATCGTACGCCGGGTCGTCCGCGGGAAGCTGGTAAAACTCATCTATGACTAACTTCCACAATTGCCATTGCAAAGTATGGATATCATTATCCGGATCCGACCAGGATATGAACTGGATACCGTTATCGATATCTTCCTGGCTCGAGGCCCAGGTAGAGGCAACCGGATCAACTTCTTCAGTGTTGTTGTAGTGGTCTATTACGTCGGAGATGCGTACGAGGTTAAACGCAGGATCCTCGAAAATTTCAAACAGCAAATTTTCCAAACCAATACGATGATGGCCGAATGTCTCGCCATCCATGCCGGTAATGGAGTATCGGGAACTAGCTAAATCATCCTGTATCGCTTCCTTGAGTGAATCGGACGAACGCACAACTGCGCTCATGATCAGGTTACTAATCCGTCGTTCACGGAAGAACGCATACACATCGGTACCTTTGATTTTATATAGGCGCGTATTATCAGGTGAGTCAATTTTGCCGCCATAGGCGATCTCATCCAGTAACACCCAGTCGAATCCGGCTTCTTCGATAACAGGAGCAACCTCCGGACTATAAGCCATTTCCGGCAAAAATATGCCTTTGGGTTGATACGCATCTCCCAGGTAATGGCAATTGGTTTCATGGTTGATCGATATTTGGCGCAACATTTCCTCCCGTGGGAGAAACGGCAATAAGGCGTGGTATTTCGCCGATCCGGTAAATTCTATCTTGCCTTGGCGCCCGCCCTCAGCAATCGTGTCAATCAGTTCGTGATACCCGTACTTATCAAACAACTCCAGCAAGGCGGCGTTGATGTTAACCGTTATGTAGGCGTTTTCATATTGCAGAATGCCTTTAAAAACCGGCTCATAGCATTGTTGGATGATTGCTTCGAGGACGTCAGGATCCTGTCCGTGCGGTTGGTAAACATGTAGAAAATTTCCCCAGAGCATGAGGTGATTATAGCAGCCATCAAGTATATCAGTCGATGCGTTGTTGGTATGTCAAGGGAGGGTTGGAGGTAATGGCTTCACGACGGTAATCTATCGTGCGATCATATAAGTTGGCGTACTTTTCAGCTACCTTGTCCCAGGAAAAATCCTGCAACATTATTCGTTTTACCAATTCCTCCCAAGCCTCACCGTCTTTATATACCTCAAGCGCTCGTACGAGCGCCACTAGAAAACTTTGAGGAGAGAAGTCACGGAAGCTGAATCCCGTACCGGTACGGTTTTGCGTATTATAATCTTGCACGATGTCAGCTAAACCGCCGGTGGCCCGAACGAGCGGGACCGCACCATACCGCATAGCTTCAATCGCTACGATCCCGCCCGGCTCATAGTAACTCGGCATTAACACGATATCCGCTCCGGCAAAAATTTTCCGCGGCAAAATGAAATCGGGCATCAAGTGAGCGCCGACCCTGTCAGGATATTTCCGCTCCAATTCTTCAAAGAACTGTATGTAGTGCGCATCACCACCACCCAGCACGATAAACTGCACTTCCAGCTCCTTTAATACGAAATCGATATTCTCCAATACCAAATCAAGACCTTTCTGCCCATCTAACCGGCCGGAAATAGCTATGATGGGCACATTCGGATCCTGCTCTAAAAGAAACTCTTTTTGTAGGTCTCTTTTGTTGTCAGCACGCCTGTTGATGCTGCGGCTCGTAAAGTTTTGGGCAATAATTTTGTCGCTGGAAGGATCAAAATCCGTATAATCGAGCCCGTTGAGAATACCGGACATCTTTCCTCTGAGTTCACGGAATAACCGATGTAATCCGTTTCCGTACTCCTCCAGTAATAACTGTTTGGAATACGTTTCTGACACCGTATTCATGCGATCGGCGCGCATAACCCCCCGTTTGAGTGCGTTCTGCTTGTAAAATGTTTCCGAATAAAACGGCGACAGAGGGGATTTCCCGTCATCAAAGTCCATTTCACTCGCCCTGCCGTAATCGAAATTTCCCTGGTAGGTATTGTGTATGGAGAGGAGACTGGCTACCTCTTTTAATTCTTTGTCTTCCTGGCGTACAAAGTACAAATCATTGATTAGATAGCCGGTATGCCAGTCATTACAGTGAACTAAATCCGGCACGAACTCCTTGGTGAGCATGAATTCCAAAGCCCCCCGGCTTAACAGACCGAATCGTATATGGTCGTCGTCATATCCGTACACATTGGCACGTTTTTCAAAATATTCTTCATTCTCGAGAAAATAAATCGTCGGCTCGAACGGATCTTCGGGTTCTTCGCACACTTTGATATTACATTCTATGAATTCAGGATTATCATCTTTGTCGGTATGGCCAGTCGGGACTTTTAACCCCTTCATCAACGTTTTGAGATGATACCGCTCATCAGCGATACGGCCATACTTGGGCGTGAAAACCCGTATATCGACTCCGGTTTTGCGCAAAGACCGGGGAAGGAAATAGGCTACTTGGCTCAGGCCACCTTGTTTGGAAAACGGCGCAACTTCAGCCGATACAAACAGTACTTTGGCGTCATGCTTCGGTTTTGCCACCCTGTTTCCTCCTTCTCGTGCTGCTTGTGGTTATTGTAGCATGGCCTATCTTTTTGCTCATAGCAATTAATCGTTCTTTCATAAATAAGGGGGTCACAGCTTCCTTTTTCATTCAAGTAATCCGGTAGAGGTATTGTTTGTATTCGGTAAGCATGCGCTCAGTATTGAATTGGTTTTCGACTATCTTTTGTATCAGTTTCATGCGTTTTACCCATGCGATAGGAATGTTTTCTTCATTCCGCTCGTAATACAAGGGGGCTATCTCGTGCTCGAGATATCCATACAACGTATCGGCTGTGTTTATATCCGGCAAAACCCACCCATGGCCACTGGCATCAATTTCATCCACCCAGCCGTCGCTTACGGAACACTGCAATACTCCATTGCTGCCGGCCTTCATGCCGCTCGTTCCTGAGGCCTCATACCCTTTTTCCGGCGTATTGAGCCATACATCAGCCCCATGGACTAATCGGTACGCTGACTCCAAATCGTAACTAGACAGATACGCGATATTACCCCCGAAGCGCGGATTCAACACATGTTCCCCGATTTCCCGGGCCATCTCTAGACCTACTTCATCTTCCACATTCGGTTTGCCGGCAATAATAATCTGTACCGGCCTATCCTGGTGGGTAATGATCCGCTCCAGGCATTCCAAATCATTAAAAAGTTCGAGCGGACGCTTGTATCCGGTAATCCTCCGCGCCCACACGAGCGTTAAAACATCCGGGTTAAGCCGACTGTCTGACCGTGTATTAACAAACTCAATAAGCCGGCCTTTCAGTTGTTGGTGCGCTTGCCATACCTCTTCGTTATTCGAGGCCTCAGCAACCTCCCTGGCCTGCCATCGTTGCAAGTTAATTCCGTTGGTGATGTATTGCAGGTCAAATTCACTGTCGGGGTGCATCTTGCGCTCATTTTGCTGATGGGAACGGCTCACCGCGTTAGTAATATTCGCCATGCTCAACATCAATCGGGTAGTGGTAAATTCGTCCTTACGGAGAGGATCCTGGGCGAGCGCGAATACCTTTTCCTGGGGTAGCTGGACTTCCTTTAAGTACTCTCCGAGTATCTCTTCGAAAATATCATGGGAGATATATAACCCAGCGCCGGAAAGTACGGTATGCTTGCTTGCCACGGTTTCAGCGACTACCGCCTCGCACAACTCTTCAAAGGTAGCATGCGGTTTCTTGTGTTTATGAGTGGCCAAGCGGGCTATGGCAGCAAACGCCGTATGGCCCTCGTTCAAATGGAATACGCGAGGAGAGATATCGAGCGCTTCAAGAAGTTGTACGCCACCGATTCCCAGTAAAATATTCTGTTTAAATTTCACGCGGAAATCCTTGTCATACAAAAAGGCGGTTAAACCGCGATTTTCCTCAGTATTCTCTGAAATATCGCAATCAAGAAGATACATCGTTACACTACCGGATTGTTTGCTCCATATTTGGTAGTACACCTCTTCCCCGGACAGTTTGACGGAGAGTATCAGCGGTTCTTCATCTTGTTGAACGATACTCCATCCGGCCGCGGCAATATCAATCCGTTCCAGCTGAGACGTATCCGTGGGAGTGAACCCGTAATGGTAAAACAAGCCCACGCTTACGCAAGGGAAATCTTGCAGACTGGCCTCACGCAGGTAATCGGTCGCTAATACGCCGAGTCCGCCCGCGAAAACCGGCATATCATCAAAGGCATATTCGGGAGAAAAATAGGCGACCTGCATTTTCCTAACTATAGCATAAGCGGTTTTATAAGCGGTAATCCAGAAAAGTAGTTATGATTCCGTATTCAAATTCTGTCCACATATAAAAAATGCCTGAGCTCTTCTATTGAGTACTGGCGTATTACCTTAAAGCCGTTTCTTTTTACGGTGTTTGCGCAGTTCTTCCATTAGTTCCTTCTGTTTATTGGTCAATCGTTTCGGAATTGCCACGTTCACCGTTACCAAATGATCCCCGCGGGTATCCCCTCGTCCATACGGCACACCGCTTCCCGCGATACGGAAAGTCTGTCCGTTCTGGGTTCCAGCCGGTATTTTCAGTTTCTTTTTCCCGTCTACCGTTTCAACTTCTATTTCGGTACCGAGTGCTGCATCGAACATATCGATCGTTTTCTCAGAAGTAATATCCTTGCCGCGACGGGTAAATTGTTTACTGGAACGTACCGATACATGGACATACAGATCGCCTTTCCGCCCGCCTGATCCGCCAATGGGCGGCGCTTCGCCGCGTTCCTGTAAACGGATTGTAGCCCCATCATTGATTCCGGCAGGGATTTTAACGTTTATCTGATGCCTGCTCCGTTTCGTTCCTTTGCCGCCGCATTCGCTGCATGCTTTTTCCGGAATCGAGCCGTGGCCATGGCAATCAGGACAGGTGGTAGCGTGTTGAATGGTGCCCAGCACAGTCCGCTGCGCCTGTATGACTTGTCCTTGGCCGCCACAGGTATCGCATGTCTTGGTACTGCTTCCCGGTTCTGCCATGGAACCTTCACACCGAGGGCACGTGTCTTCCAGGTTCAATGCGACCGTTTTTTCCGTACCGAAGACCGCTTCTTCGAAATCGATGGTTATTCTGGCTTCAACATCCCTGCCACGGCGGGTTTGTTGCCGGCGGCCACGTTGGGTGCCGCCTCCAAAAAAACTCCCGAAGATATCACCGAGATCCATGTCGCCCAAATCGAATTCAAATTGCTGGCCTCCGCCGAATCCACCGAACCCGAACGGATCAGCGCCCGCGCCGGCGCCGCCAGCACCTTGTGCCGACTGATACGCGTCATGCCCGAACCGGTCATAACTCTGGCGTTTCTGGGAATCGCTGAGCGTTTCGTAGGCTTCGCTGACCTCTTTGAACGTTTGTTCATCGCCGCCTTCTTTGTCCGGATGGTATTTGGCGGCTAATTTACGGTAGGCGCGCTTTATATCGTCCGCGGATGCATCTTTGGAAACTCCCAGAACTTCGTAATAGTCCTTTGCCATGGTTTACCTTGCTCTACCTATTTACGCCGGCCAACAGAGACCGCTTTATTTTTCATCGGTTTTGTTTTCCTCATCGTCGACCACTTCGCCTTCTTCTACGTCGGATGGCTGCTCGGTTTCACCCTCGACTTCGGTTTCGGCCTTCTCCGCCTCTTCGGATGCCTCTTGTTGCACGTTTTCGTGCATTTTAGCACCGATCGGCTGTATCTTGTCCAACAATTCCTGGGAAGCTTTTTCAAGGTCTTCTTTGCTCAGATCAGATTCAAGCTTTTCCTTGGCTTCCTTTACTGCTTCATCGAGCGTTTTTCCGTCTTCTTCTGAAAGTTGGTCTTTGTGGTCAGATTGCATCTTTTCGGCAGTGTAGATTGCCGTTTCAAGCTGGTTGCGAGCCTCGGCCTTTTCGCGTTTCTTCTTGTCTTCTTCGGAATGCGCTTCAGCGTCCTTGCGCATCTTTTCTACTTCTTCTTCTGAAAGGTTGCCGCTGTTTTCAATGGTAATCGACTGCTCTTTTCCGGATGATTTGTCTTTGGCGCTCACGTTCAGAATGCCGTTCGCATCAATGTTAAAGGTGACTTCTACCTGGGGGACGCCGCGCGGAGCGGGAGGAATACCGTCAAGAATGAACCGCCCCAGCGATTTGTTATCGGCTGCCATTTCACGCTCACCCTGGAGAACATTGATCTCGACTGACGTCTGATTATCGGCCGCGGTCGAGAACACTTGGCTTTTACTGGTCGGAACGGTGGTGTTGCGCTCGATCAATTTGGTCATGATGCCGCCTTCGGTCTCAATACCCAATGACAAGGGAGTGACATCGAGCAAAAGCACGTCTTTGACATCTCCGCCGAGCACGCCCCCTTGGATAGCCGCACCCAGGGCTACTACCTCATCAGGATTAACGCCCTTCAGCGGATCTTTGCCGAATATTTCCTTTACTTTCTCCTGGACTGCCGGCATGCGGGTCATTCCGCCCACCAAAATCACTTCGTTTACATCGTTCGCCTGGATGCCCGCGTCTTTCAAAGCGTCTTTGCAGGGTTTTTCGGTTTTGGCGATCAAATCGTTTACCAGCTGTTCCAATTTGGACCGGGTCAACTTGTATTCAAAATGCTTCGGTCCTTCAGTATCAGCGGTCAAGAACGGAAGATTGATATCGGTTTCTTTGGTGCTTGAGAGCTCCGTTTTGGCTTTTTCAGCCGCTTCTTTCAACCGCTGTACCGCAGCTTTATCTTCTGATATATCGATACCTTCCTGTTTTTTGAACTCCTCGATTAGGTGGTTCATGATGGTTAGGTCGAAATCTTCACCGCCCAGGTGCGTATCACCATGAGTGCTTTTCACCTCAAACACGCCGTCGCCAAGTTCCAGTATGGAAACATCGAACGTTCCCCCGCCAAGGTCGAATACGGCGATTTTCTCTTCTTCCTTTTTATCAAGGCCGTAGGCCAATGCGGCAGCTGTTGGCTCGTTGATAATCCGTTTTACTTCGAAGCCGGCGATTTTGCCAGCATCTTTCGTGGCCTGGCGCTGGGAGTCGTCGAAATAGGCCGGCACTGTGATAACCGCTTCGTTTATCGTCTCGCCGACATATTCCTCGGCATCGGTTTTCAGTTTCTTAAGAACCATGGCTGAAATTTCTTCGGGGCTGTAATCCTTATCGCCCATGGTAACCTTTACGCCGTCATCGGCTTTATTGATCGCATACGGCATCAGTTTAATGTCGCGCTGCACTTCTTCATCGTCGAACTTACGTCCGATTAAACGTTTGGCTCCATGGATAGTATTCTCCGAATTGACGACTGCCTGACGTTTGGCCATTTGCCCTACGAGCCGTTCGCCGTTTTTATTTACGGCTACTACGCTCGGAGTAGTCCGGTTGCCTTCGGCGTTGGAAATAACCGTGGCATTTCCGCCTTCCATGATTGCCATGGCTGAATTAGTTGTTCCTAGATCGATACCTAAAATTTTACCCATTATTCTTCCTCCTTATTCTCTTGTTCTTCTTTAGATTGCTCATTATTGTCCGTTGGCCGGGATTGCTCGGATGGATTACCTACCTTCACCATTGCCGGACGCACAACGGTATCATTCAATGTGTATCCGGTACGCAATACTTCCGTAACAATCTCATCATTGCCATCACCCTCTTCGAACTCAACAGCCTCATGGAGTTGTGGATCAAACGGTTGGTGTAATGCATCGATTCTCGCTACTCCCATGTCGTTCATTTTCTCCTGTGCCTGTTCATACACTTTTCCGACTCCTTGAGCCCACGGGTTACCGCGTAACTCTTCGGGTACATGCGATAACGCGCGTTCCAAATCATCAAATAATGGGAGAAGCTGGGTGATGACTTCCGACCTCGCCCGGGAAAGGATTTGTTCCTTCTCCGATTCCATCCGGCGTTGATAGTTCGCAAAATCAGACCGCTCCCGTTGCAGGTCATGAGTCAAATCTTCCACTTGCTGCTTTAGATCAGCCACTTTCTTCGTGTCGCGCTTACCCTTTGACTGTCCGGACCGCGGTTGCTTCTGTTCTTCCTCCGCTTGCTGCTGAGTCTTCTCGACGTCTTCCTCACTCATGTAAAACCTCCTCTAATGTGCGCGCACTATGTTCAATGATGCGCATTACGTTACCGTAGCTTTGGCGGGTCGATCCAACGACTCCTACATAATTGGTAGTACTATACGGAGAAATGTATCCGGACACTATTACCGCACATCCGCTTGATTTCCCTACGGCATTTTCTTCGCCGATAAAGGCCTCGGCCGTATGGCCGGGGCGCATCTCCTGGAGCCATGCTTCCAAGTTATCCAGCAATCCGGCAATTTCGCCGACACTATCGGCGAATTCCGGTTGATGGAATAATTGGGAAAATCCTTTGGTATACATGGCCTCCCCCATAGTAGCGAACGCTACATTGCGGGTCGCGTGTACAAGCGAGTCTACCGTTACCTTAATCGCTGCCTGCGGAGACCCGGCATTGTGAATGCGTCGTTCGATCGCTTTTCGGGTACGCGTTGTCGCATCGAGTTTATGCTGTGGTCCCGTAAGCGATTCCACATAGAACCGGTACCCTTTCTCCGTCGGTATACGGCCGGCACTCGTATATGGATGCGTAATATGTCCCGCCTGTTCCAAGCTGGCCATTTCAGCCCTGATAGTCGCAGGCGACACACCGTACTGATCGGCAAGCACCTGTGAGCTTATGGGGGTAGCAGCTTGCACGTAATACTCAACAATGGTTTTTAAAATACGTTCTTGACGCACTGTCATGCGAACCACCTCTATGGCAATAGCACTGTGCTATTATGAGTGCTAACACTTTAATAATAAAAAGTTTAGCACTCAAACGTCAAGAGTGCCAACTTCTATTGTACTATAATTTTTTCGACTTCGGAAACAGCTTTCTCTAGATCGTCGTTGGTAATAACGTAATCATACCTATCAGGACCGATTCGCATTTCCTCGTCAGCTGTTTTCAGCCGTGTTTCAATAGCAAGTTCAGTATCGATATTGCGATTCAACATACGTTCACGTAATGCTTCCTTGTTGGGTGGCTGTATAAAAATTAACACAGTATCTTCATATTTTTGCTTAACGGCCAAACCGCCATGCACATCTATTACTAGTAATACGTGCCTGCCTTCTTGAAGTTTTTCTTCCACTGGTTTCTGTAGCGTCCCATACCAGGTGCCATGTACTTGAGCATATTCTAAAAATTCGTTATTGCGGAACTTGGCCTTGAAATCTGCTTCACTCACAAAATAATAGTCAAATCCCGGCACTTCTCCTCTGCGCGGATTACGAGTGGTGATACTGATTGAACGCCATACGTTATCATTTCGTTTCGCTATTTCATCGCCAATTGTCGAATGTCCTGAGCCGCCCGGACCTGAAAGCACATACAGCTTTCCTTTTTGGGGCGGTGACTTGGAGAATTTAGAGAAAATGGACATAGCTTTCCTGTATTGTATAAGCCCTGAGGTAGCATGTACAATTTTGTTTCATTTTATACGTTGAGCGAGTGCATGCGGCCGATTTTGCTACCATAGAAGTATGTCGGATACCCGTATCGAACGACTGGTGTTAGGAGGGTTGGATAATAATGTCTGGATTATAGTAGACAGCGGCGAGTCTCTCATCATCGATGCCTCGTTTGAGGCCGCGTCCATCGCGGCGAAAATCTCGGAGACAACCTCGAAAGGCATCGCTATAACCCACGGGCACTTCGATCATATTAATGCTGCCGATGAATTACGAAAACAAACGAATACTCCGATATACCTTCACTCCGAAGACAAACCCTTATGGCGCCAGCAATACTCGAACGCAGAGCCTGACCACTCTCTTCAGGACGAAGAAAAGCTGCATGCAGGAGATACGCATGTGCGCATACTGCACACTCCGGGCCACACTCCGGGAAGCGTGTGTTACTACGTTGAAACACTTAATACCGTGTTCACCGGTGACACTTTATTCCCCGGCGGACCGGGTGCCACCCGGTGGGATTATTCAGATTTTACTCAGATAATTGAATCGATTCGCACGAAACTGTTTACGTTACCTGATAATACGCAGGTACTTCCCGGCCATGGCGAACCCACCACCATCGGAGCTGAAAAACCCAAACTCCAAGAGTGGATTAAGCGCGGATGGTAAACTAAAAAATCGTCTTTAAAGAAGTGTAAGCAGATTATTCGTCTTTTTTGAGTAACACGGTAAACGCTTCCGGCGGTATCTCTACTCTCCCCATGTTCTTCATGCGTTTTTTCCCTTCCTTTTGTTTCTTCAAAAGTTTCTGTTTCCGCGTCACGTCTCCCCCGTATAGTTTCGCGGTTACGTTCTTTCCGAGCGGCTTAATGTCATCCCGGGCCAGTATCTTACCTCCGATTGCTGCCTGCAAACTTACCTCATACATATGTCGCGGAATTACTTCTTTAAGCCGGCTGATAGTATCACGGCCCGCGTCATACGCTTCATTGCGGTGAACGATCCGGCTTAGCGAATCTACTATATCGCCGTCTATTAAAATATCCAGGCGCACTAAGTCTTCACTGTAATATCCGGCTGGCTCGTAACTGAATGATCCATACCCGCTGGTCGTACTCTTTAACCGATCGTAAAAATCGGTTAACACATTGGCGAGCGGCGCTTTAAACGTAAGCAATGCGGTATATTCTTCCGGATAACTAATGCTTTCTTGTTGACCGCGTATGGAATTAATAAGACCGATTACATTACCGACGTACTCTTTGGTAACCAATATCTCTCCTTTGATCCATGGCTCCTTAATATCGGAAATATTGGTCGGATCGGGCAGTTCGCTGGCAGAGCGGATCAATTCCGTATCACCTGAATTATAGGTTACCTCGTAATCAGTAGATGGATTGGTGACTACCAGCTCCATATCAGATTCCCGTTCCAGGCGTTCTTTCACGATTTCCAGATGAAGCAACCCGAGAAACCCGATCCGAAAACCAAACCCGAGAACATGGGAATTTTCAGGAGTAAACTGCAAAGCTGCATCATTGAGCTGCAGTTTTTCCAAAGCATACTTGAGCGGCTGGTATTGTTCTCCCGAAGCAGGGTAAAATCCGGCAAATACGAACGGTTTTACCACTTTGTATCCGGGTAATGGTTCCGGAGCTGGATGGTGTTTCGCCGTCACCGTATCGCCCACCTGCGCCTCGCGCACCGATTTGTACCGCGTTACGACATATCCGATTTGTCCTGAATATAAGGAATCAACGATAATCGGAGCGGGTCGGAAAACACCGATCTCCGTCGCTTCGCTCTGTTTACCGCTCCCCAAAAGGGTGATGCCGGTATTGGTTGTCAGCGCTCCGTCGACAATGCGCACATACAGTATTACCCCTCTGTACTCATCGTAAATCGAATCGAATATTAACCCTCTGAGGGGCGCATCTTCCGCGCCGGAAGGCGGCGGAATTTGTTCTGCTAATGCGTCCAATATGCTTTCGACGCCCTTGCCGGTTTTGGCCGATATGCGCAGGACATCTTCCGGAGCACATCCGAGCAAATTGGCTAATTCGTTCGCCACTTGATCCGGCTGGGCGGCCGGGAGATCGATTTTATTAACGACAGGGATAATTTCCAGATCGGCCTCGATCGCTAAATACATATTGGCGAGCGTCTGGGCTTCAATGCCTTGGGCGGCATCGACCACGAGAATCGCTCCTTCGGCGGCAGCCAAACTCCGTGCCACTTCATAACTGAAATCCACATGCCCGGGAGTATCGATCAAATTCAGTTCATAATTTTTCCACCGCATACTCACCGGTTGCAGCTTGATCGTGATACCTCTCTCTCGCTCCAACTCCATTTGGTCAAGTAGTTGCTCCTGCATTTCCCGCTGCTGCACCGTTTCGGTAAGCTCCAGCATACGGTCAGCCAAAGTCGATTTGCCATGATCGATATGAGCGATAATACAGAAGTTTCGTATGTTTGATTGATTTATTTCCACTCTCTATCCTCCGTATATATAACAAAAACGGGAGCGAAACCCCGCACCTCCGCCAGCCGACGGATGGTGCTGCGGTGGGCGATAATACAGAAATTGCGGATGTGAGATTGCTGTTGTTTTACCGACACACGTGTATTCCTTGTACTTATCTACGTCGCTATTACTTTGGCTCGTATTGTGTATTCTATCCTAATGGTACACGTTTAAACATGATACGTTTCAACCGGGTGCTTACATTTACCGCTTCGGGGAGATGGAACCTTGTTCCGATTAGCACGTAGACAGCAAAGCTAATAAGCACGATTGCGCTGAACTTCGGTGCCAGAGTAAAGAAACCGGTTTCCCCGGCCAGTAACGGAAATACGTACCGTACCAGCACATAGGTAACTCCCGTCATTAAAGCCGCACTGATAACAGTCTTCAATATATTCATTAAAAACTCTCTGTTGAAGAAAAATCCGAGCCGTCGGACCAAGATGACAAACAGGAACGATACTTCGATTACCGCCACGATAGATTGTGCCATGGCCAGTCCGACCACTCCGAACGTATGCGCCAACATAAGCGCCAGGATAATGTTAAGAATAATAGCAATGATGCTGGCATATAGAGGGGTTTTCGTGTCCTGCTGGGCATAAAAAATCCGGGTTACCAGACGCAGGAGCGTTTGGAAAAGTATCGCTAAGGCGAACCATCCTAAAATATTGGCAATTGTCGTATCCCCGAATCCGAGCAGCAAACGGACAATGTATCCGCGGAGTATTACGATAGCCGCAGCGGTCGGAATGGCGAACCACAGAATCGCCCGGGCCACTTCACGGATTTCTTTTTTGAGTAAATCAGTCCGGGTGCCAAGCGCCCGGCTGGATATTGACGGAAATGCCGCAGTCGCGATCGCGGTCCCGATCAACGTAATAGGATAATTCTTTAAGCCGAACGCGAATTGATACGACGCGATAGCACCGACGCTCAATCCTGACGCAATAGCGCGCTCGATCAAGGCGATCAAATGCTCGATTCCTTCATCGATCGACCGGGGAACGATCAAACGGATTACTTTACGGAACCCGTGATTGCGCCAGAAAACGTGCGGTTTATAGGTGAACCCGAGCCCCTGTAAGCCCATTATTTGTATCCCCATTTGAGCGATCGCCCCGATGACGACGCCGTAGGCCACTCCGTAAATCCCGTACCATTCACTTAAGTACACTATGCCGAAAATAATGCCCAGGTTATATATAACCGGCGCCAAAGCGAAAAAGAAAAACCGGCCGAATGCCTGCTGGATAGTACCGAATACGCTAGATAGAGAAAAGAAAAACGGATTCAAAGCAAGAATACGCATAATATTGACAGCGATTTCGTGCCGCGTCTCACCAAAACTGGGAGCGATCACACTAATAATCGGGCTGGCGAATATGAAAATTGCTATGCTGGCTACCAGAGTTAGTATCGCCAGCACATTGATTAAGCTGGAGGCGACTTCCCAGGCGGATTTTTTATTGTGGTGTTGCAACCGTTCGTTCAGAACAGGGAGCAACGTAACTACTAAGGCGCCCGAAACCAAGATAAAGAATAGAAGATCCGGCAAAGAAAAAGCAGCGAAATAGGCATCAAGCGTGCCGGATACCCCGAACCGCGCGGCTAACAAGCGATCGCGCAACAATCCGAATATACCGCTCAATAAGTAGCCGCCCGATAATACGGCGGCTGCTGTCGTAATAGTTAATGACCGGTTTGCGCGCTTTAAGACTTTATTTACCATGTGTTCGCTCTTAATGCAGTATTATGCCACCTCACACGCTGTTCGGGCAATCAAAAACCGGATTTTTTTATCACAACTATTATGCTACTTGTGATTTGGGGTCGACGGTATCTTTGAGAATTTCTATCACTTCTTCTTCGACGAGTGTTTCTTTTTCCAATAACTCTTTGGCGAGTTTCTCGAGTGCTTCCTGATTTTGTTTGATTACCGAGCGTGCCCTGGTTTCCGCTTCTTCAAGCAGGGCGCTAATAGCTTTGTCGATTTTCTCCGCCGTTGCTTCGGAATAGTCCTTGGTTTGTGAAAGTTCCTTATCGAGTAAAATGGAATTGTCACTTGAATCCAGATACTGGTTGGCCAGTTCTTCGCTCATACCGTATTTTATGACCATATCCCGGGCAGTGTTAGTAACATTGCGCAAATCATTGCTGGCACCGGTCGTAATTTGATCATGTCCAAAGATAATTTCTTCGGCTACACGGCCACCCATCGCCATGGCCATAGAATCTTTGAATTCAGCTAAGGAGTGGTAAATCTTATCCTCTGTAGGCAAGCTCCACGTTATCCCGGCAGCACCGCCGCGACTGATAATCGTTACTTTGTGGATTGGATTGGCATGTTCCAGAATGTGGCCGATAAGCGCATGGCCACCCTCGTGGTATGCCGTCACTTTCTTTTCATGATCGCTGAGTACCTTGGTTTTACGCTCAGGACCGATCGCCACTTTTTCGAACGCGTCATCAAGATCTTTGTTGATAATCTTTTTCCGGTTAGCACGGGCAGCTAGAATAGCTGCTTCATTTATGACATTGGCCAGATCCGCGCCGCTCATGCCGGCCGTTTTCCCGGCCAGCGCGTCAAGATCGATGTCATCCCCGGTCTTTTTCTCTTCCAAGTGGACTTGCAGGATGGCGTGGCGGTCTTTACGGTCGGGAAGTTCCAGTTGTACTTGACGGTCGAACCTGCCCGGACGAAGCAATGCCGGATCCAACACGTCCGGGCGGTTAGTAGCCGCCATGACGATCACATTGGTACCCTGTTCGAACCCGTCCATCTCTACCAGGATTTGGTTCAACGTTTGTTCGCGTTCATCATGGCCACCGCCCATGCCGGAACCGCGCTTACGGCCGACGGCATCGATTTCATCAATGAATATAATGCAGGGGGCGTTTTTCTTGGCTTTCATGAACAAATCACGGACACGGCTTGCCCCGACGCCCACAAACATTTCTACGAATTCCGAGCCGGAAATACTGAAAAACGGAGCATCGGCTTCACCTGCCACCGCCCGGGCAATCATGGTTTTCCCAGTACCCGGCGCACCGATCATAAGCACGCCTTTCGGAATACGGGCACCGATATCAGAGAACTTCTTGGGCGTCTTCAGAAACTCGACAACTTCTTGTAGTTCCTCCTTGGATTCCTCGGATCCGGCTATATCCTTGAACATAACTTTTTCTTTTTCGTTGCCGTATAACCTGGCTTTGCTCTTGCCGAATCCCATGGCTTGGTTGCTCTGCCCTTGGGCCTGGCGCATCATGAAGTAAAAGAAGGCAATAATAACTACGATCGGCAAAAAGGATATTAACAATATATCCAGTAAACGCCCTTGGTCGGACGGATCCTTGGTAGTTACCGTTACTTCGCTCGGGTTAATCCCGTATTCGGTAATGCTTACCCCTGGATCTTCACGGTAGGTTATCAATTCCGGCGCCCCTTCCTGGGTGGGGACAGCGGTAATCTTGCTGCCATCGATCACTAATTCTTCGATTTTTCCTTGATTAACTTGCTGCACTACTTCGGACAACGAAACCTGTTCCGTGTTCGTATCGGTATTGGTAAGTGCTAGTACCACCAGGACAATCGCGACAATAACGGCAATAAATCCGAGATTACGGCTCTGATTATTCATATTTTTCAATGGCTTCATAAAACGTCACATCCTTTAATATTCTTAGTATAAAATAAATTAGCTCAACTCACTAGCGTATAGTTTCCGCGTTTTCACTTAAGAAAAGCGTAAACACCAGCTGCTGCACCCACGTGAATCACGAATAAGTCTTGAGTTTATGGCTATAATCAAACGAATTAGTGCGCCGCGGGAGCATTAGCAACAAATACTACCATAGCATCCGCCTCCATGCGCGCCCAAACCCGCCGGGACAACGAGAGCTGTTTTCCTTTCTTGGCTGTTTTATAAAAATGCTCAAGCCGCACCACCGCATCAAAATCGACTTCCATGTAACCCTGAAAATACGTTTTTAGCATCATATACAACACGTCGCGCGCTGTCGCCACATTATACGTGCGCAACTGCGTCCGGTCGATATATATGCCGTTGTCCGAATATGTCACCGTCTTGTTAAGCACCGTATTTATGTATTGTTCACGGATGCGCCGTTGCTCGTCATACTCACGTAACTGTTTATACAATTGCTCTCTTTGGGTGTCGCTGAGTTGTTGGCGGATGCGGTTGCGCAGAGTAAAGGACGGATCACGGTTAGTCGGGTCTTCACGCCATATGAGAGTATGCCTATCGGCGTATTTGAGTAATTCGTATTTTGTAACTCCGAGCAATGGGCGTTTAATGAGTTTTGTTTCGTGTAGCGGTGAAAGACCGATCCAACCGGCACCGCGCTGTTTATTCAAAAGCATGGTTTCTATCCGGTCATCCAAGTGATGGGCTGTGATAATCCCGTCCGTATTCTCCTCTTCATACATCGAGTACAAGAAGTCGTACCGTGCGCGACGGGCAGCATCTTCACTTGTTTCTTCCAGTTGCAGTCGAGCGGTTTTTACGTCCAGACCGTACTGTTTTGCCGCTTCTCGCACTAACTTTTCATCCTCATCAGCACCATCCCGCAAACCATGGTTGCAGTGGACCACGACTAATTCATATCCCTCTTGTTGCGTAAGCATATGCAACAAACTCATCGAGTCCACCCCGCCGGAGATCGCTACGACATACCGGCCGCTTTCGGGAAAGGTAATTTTTTCCATTAATCCATCTTCCATGTAATAATTGTAGCAATATGGATAAGCATGCGGTGTTTGATGAGTTGAACGATCTGCAAAAGTTTCTGCTCGATTTCCGGGAAATCGAACGCGTCACCACGATTCCGGGCACATACAGCCGAATACACGAAAACGACGTTGAACATAGTTATTTCCTGGCTATGTCAGCGTGGTATGTGTCAGATAAATTAAGGCTGCCGCTTGATCGCGAAAAAGTACTTAAGTACTCATTGGTGCACGATCTTCCAGAAACATACGCGGGCGATGTAGACGCGTTTGCCAGTCAAAAAGAGCGCCAAGCGAAAAAACACCGTGAAGCCGAAGCAGTAAAAAAAATAACAGCACGGTTCGGCAATACATTCCCCGGAATGCTAGAAACACTACATGAATACGAAGCCCAGAAAGACGAAGAAAGCCGCTTTATTAAAGCGCTGGATAAACTCATGCCGCCGATCATGATCGCCTTGGATGAGGGCAGAAGCTGGCAGGAACACGGAATCACGCAGGAACGGCTTATTGAAAACAAATTACAAAGTACGAATATCTCCGAACCGGTGAGCCAAGTTTGCAACGCATTACTGGAATACTTACGCCAACATCCGGAATATTTTGCTGCCGAGTAGGCGCGTTCTTAGGTGTACATTCATAATGCAAGTAGAAATTACTGTTCTAAGTTTGTAGCTCCAGTATCACTCTGTTCATCCTGCCCATTGTAGACTTCATCAATGACTGCCCCCCATGCTGCTTCTACTCTACCGTCAACTAAATATATATATTCTAAATGTCTTTTTAACGCTTCAGGGTCGCTTTCGTATTCAGCTATATCTTTGATACACTCTCTCATAGCATCGTCTGCTTTTCCATTCAAATTATCGTGAAGTAAACGCTCAACTACTAGCTGAAGTTTCTTAATTCGAATAACATATTCGTCTTGCTCGATTTCGTCATCCTCTCTAAACCCCGGACTATATAAATGTAGCGCTTCCATGCTTTCAATCTACACCCAGGACTAAACTAATTTCAAGTCATAAAATTGAAATTTTGTTAAATTTTTATGCTTTTTTATGCTACACCCCATGAAAAAGCTGCAAAATTTATTTTTAAAAATTGTATTTTTGGGTAATTATTTACGCAATCCAAGCTTGGAAACTTTTAACTTCACGGATTCTAAATTCGAATCTGCTATCTCCGGTGGCTAAAGCAAATTTAAAACCACCCGAGTAGTATTTACTTTTTCGCCCGCTTGAAACGTTACTGTTTCAAACGGAAAAGGAGGAATATACAAAATCCTAGAGCTGATATCGGGCAGCGCTTTAGCTGGTGCTGATATTAGCGTAAGGTTTGTATATTCCGACGTGGTACCAGGGGTGGGATTCGAACCCACGACGCCGGGCTTATGAGTCCCGTGCTCTAACCAACTGAGCTACCCTGGCCTGTAATATAGTGTACCACCTACGGAATGCTAAACCGCACTAGGATTATAGGAATTTTGCAAATAAAATTCAAAAGCTTGATTGCTATATTTAAATTTTAGTATACCTAACAAGCCCTATTACACATCACCATAAGAAGCCAATGGTCCAGTTCTATTAGTTAAATAAATAGCCCGTCCTTCTTCCGTATCTATAAACAAGTCGCCGTTCCCGTCTCTTGCTCCGTATTCTGCTATTTGCTCTACGAAACCGTTAAACTCTTCACCGCTTACACTCCACTCAGCAGCAATACGTGCTAACTCTTCAAGTTCTTGAACAGCTAACTTGTGTGTTGAATGATTATCAGGATCATTTTTTGCACGAAAAGCCGCTTCGTATAATCGAGGACCGTACCGTTCTTTGAATCCTGTAACGTCACCGCCAAAGAGGGTAGGGTGGAATTCCGGATATATTGTTTCATGTTTCATCGGTTCAATACTACTATAAATATGCTTGCCAATAAATGCCTGGGGAAGGTTTACCAGCTTCCGCCACCCCCGCCGCCGACACCGCCTCCGGAGAAGCTGCTGCCGCTGCCCGTGGACGAGCTGCTTGAGAAGTTGGATTCGGCATAACTCTTCAATCCGGTGGAGAGACTGGACGCTGCCGCCGCAGCCGACATGTTATGCATGTTCGTACCCCTATACCAGTGCTGCTGGGAAATAACATCGATATCTTCAAACTGTTTGGCCCATTTTTTCTCGACGCCGAGCGCGATAGCATAGGGAAGATATTCATTGAACTGCTTGGGGTTGCGCTCCGGCGCGTCATGAAAGTCGAGCCGTTCTTTCTGGGTGAACATCAAGAACTCCTTAAACCCTTCTATTTCCGCCCAGCCGGAATAACCTTTCCTGGTTACTCGTGAATGCAACGAGGTGTATCGCCATACGCCATAAAAAAGCACTACGACCATAACCCCGAACAGCAGTACTGGGTATATAAACACAATTATTCCCGTAATGATGAACCCGATAATCCAGGCTGTTTTCGGTCCTTTCAGTTTAATGACCTTTGTTCCTTTCGAGTCATCTTTTTCCCGATAATATCCTTTCTTTTCCAGACGTGTTACGAGAGTCTCGTGCATCTGTTTGATGGCTTTGTTCATTTTCTGAGAGTCTACGGATTCCATGTCTACGGAATCTCCGCTGCTAAATAACGGCTCCAGTATATCGCGTTCGAAATCTTCCAGAGCATCAAAGGGTTTCTGTTTGTGTACGCGATACGTCGTATCCGTAAAGAAGAGCAGTTTTCTATCTTTTTGCTGTTCTATGGTGATGTATCCGCGTGTAGCCACATCTATCAATGTCGCCGTAAATTCCGTAGCGTCGCTGTCATTGTCACTTAATAGCCCGACCTCTGCCGGTTTTAAACCTTCGGGTGGTTTATACTGGGGTACGACAGTCTGATCCGCTCTGCGTTTACGATACATTAGATACGACCACCCCAGTTTGCCAAGTAGCGCCAGCACTCCCGCGCTAAACAGTCCGACAAGCCCGAGGACGGCCCACGAAGTATTATCTCCGCTGCGTTCCATTGGTTTTACTTCAGGGTATTGGTTGAAACTATCCGGTGGGAACGCAGCTTCAATAGTCAAACCTTCGCCGGAATCAAGCCCTTCCATAACAGTGAACGTCGCAAGAATGCTGCTGGTATTCGTATTGCATTTCTGCGTGTTTTCTCCAAATTTTCCCGTATAGCACTCAATGTTTGTTACATCCGGTTGGCTCATCAACCGTGCGCTTGCTTGTCGGATCGGCACGTCCCACTCATTCCCTATCACATCCAATCGGAATATGTCTTCAGTTTCGCCTGGCAAAGCAACCGGTTGTAAAGTATAGCGTATCTCATAGGTGTGCTGACCGGTGATATATACATCCGGATTGCCGATGCGGATTCTGACAGTATTTTCTTCTTCTGTAACTTGATAACTTTCTTGTGTTGTTTCTTTACGTTCAACTGACTGCAGGTTGAATTCGGTTTCAAATCCTTTTTCTTCTTCTGTGAAATAACGTACGGGAATTTCACGGTAAATGCCTCGACGTTCATTGCTGCCGAAATCATAGGTGATGTGCTCGGTAATAGCGACAGTATTCTCTTTGGTAAGTTTTATCTCGCTCTCAAAATTTTGTATATATTCGCCACTGGCTGAAACATTTTGTGACAATACCACAGATAATACCAACAGTGTTACTATTAGTAATCCCTTGAATTTCATGCGCCTTATTGTACCAATAAATTATAGAAACGTCCGTTTATCATTAATTTCGAAAAAGGGAATTAGAAATCATATTTAAATCATATTTCCGAAATAGGGAACAAATAATTCTGGATCTCTGTATTCGCTAAAGTTTTTACGAAACAGGCAAGATCACAAAAAGGAGTGGTGGAAAAGTAGCCGGCTTATTCCGAATTCTCTTTGGGTTCTTTCCCTAAACCGTCATTATACTGTCTTACATCAAAGTATGCATCATACGCAAAGCCGAAGGCTATCATTGCCCCCGCGATTGTCATCACTATGACGCCCGGGTCAGTTACTAACGATTGCGGATCTACCGTTACATCCTGGGCGTATTGGGGTGTAGGACCAAACATCCATAACACCATTGCCGCGATAAGCAATACGCCGAACCGTACTCTCGTTCCCGCATACAGATACCCTGTTCCCGGAACGAGGAAATTCAAAATAGCTGCTATCCATGGGTTTTTCTTTTTCATACCCGCATCCTAACAGAAAGGTATCCGAAACGCTTCTTGTTCAAAATACTCGTATCTTCCCCGCCTCCTGAATCATTAGAGTCTTCACTCTTAGTATCAGCGCTGACAGTATTGGATTGATCGCTCTCATTTTCGGCTTCATCATAGGCTGTCACGTAATATGTATACTTTGTGTCCGGATCGAGCCCGGAATCGGTATAGGAAGTAGTACTGACATTGGCAACTTGCGTTCCGTCCCGGTAGACGTAGTACCCAGCCACACCGGTATCGTCAGTACTTTTATCCCATTTCAGCTTGATTTCACTTGAACTCTGCTCTTTGGCGGTTAGGTTAGAAGGTGCTGTGGGATCTTGCGTGTCTTCCTCGGTATCCTCTTCCTCTTCTTCATCCTCGTTGTTTTGATTCCGATTTCTTTCTTCCTGATCGTCTTCTTCCTCCTCTTCTTCAGGTTCCGGTGCTTCGCAATTACCGGAAGGTACGGTACCCCGCAAGAAATGCTCCGTGTATGTTCCTTCGAATGGACGCTCGGCGGGCAAGTAATTGCTCCGGCACAGCAGAACGGCTTCCACGCTTTCGGGTTTCTGGAAGTCAACTGGTTCAAGGTCCGCCAAGAACGACTGCATGGCTTCCCGCCAAATCGGGCCGGCGCCGCTCGATCCGCCGATGCCGTTCATCGGTTCATTGGAATTGTTTCCAACCCATACCCCCACGGTAAGGTTCGGGGTATAACCGACCGTTAGAGCATCCCGACTGTCTTCAGTGGTGCCGGTCTTTACGGCAGCAGGACGGTCGATCGTTAAGCTGCCGCCGAAAGTCGGCGCCCGGGCCGCGTCATCGGAAAGTATGGACGAAATTAAGAATGCCGGGCCTTCCTCTACCACTTGCTCACCTTCTGGTTCATGCGTGTAGATGGTTTCCCCATATTTATCCTGTATCTCTTGGATGGTTGTCGGCTCAAACTGTGTTCCCTGATTGGCAAAGGCGGCGTACGCGTTCGTCAAATTCAACAATTCAACTTCAGCAGTGCCGAGCGCGAGCGACAAGCCGTAAGAATCCGGGTTGTCTACTTCTTCCATACCTAATTTTTGAGCCATACCCACTGCTTCCTCCACGCCCAGCCGTTCCATAACTTTCACCGAAGGTATGTTCAGTGATTGCGCGAGCGCGTCCCTGACTGTTACATCGCCGCGGTAGGCAAAATCGAAATTTTCCGGCTGATAATCGGTTCCGAATGTCGTCGGTTCATCGCGGATAATCGTGACCGGCGTGATTTCGCGCTGTTGTAGTGCTTCGGTATAATAAATAGGTTTAAAGCTAGAGCCCGGTTGGCGCGGAGTGGTGGCCATGTTTACCTTGCCGAACTCTTCATTTTCCCAATCCGCGCTGCCGACTAGGGCTCGTATCGTGCCGTTTCTCGGGTCGATCGCTACTAGAGAGCCGTTGGTAGCACCGGCTGATTTTATACTCTCTATTTGGTTTTGAACCGCGGTATGGGCCTGCCTTTGCCACGTAATATCCAAAGTCGTGGTAACCCGGAATCCGGAACGGGCTATCTCTTCTTCTCCGTAGCGCTCTTTTAGTTCGTCTATGGCCATATTGGCATAATGTTGAGCAAAACTGTCTCCTTCCTCCGGCGGCTGCTGGAATTGCAAGTTTTGGTTTAGATATGCGGTCTTTTCTTCGGAAGTTATATATCCCGCCTCTTCCATGCTCGTGAGTACCGTTTCCTGCCGTTCTTTGGCGGCCTCTTTATCACCGGAGATCGGCGACATGGCAGAAGGACCGGGAAGAATGCCTATCAGTAGACTGCTTTCGGCTACGGTTAGTTCCTGAGCCGGTTTATTAAAGTATGTGTTGGCCGCGTCTTCTATGCCGAATGCACCCTCACCGAAATATACGGAATTAAGATACATTTCCAGTATCTCGTCTTTGCTGTAATAGCGTTCGATCGCGATCGCAAGCGACAACTCCTGGTATTTACGCAAATATGTTTTTCTATTGGTGAGCAGTGCGTTTTTAGCTAATTGCTGCGTAATAGTCGAACCACCGTAATGCTTTAAGTCTTTTTGAAGCACATTACCGTATAACGCAGCCAGCATGGCTTTGACCGAATAACCCCCATGGTCGTAAAACTCGCGATCTTCGGTGGCGATGAGCGCTTGTGGTACATGATCGGGCATTTTCTCCAGTGGTATATCCTCGCTATCAGAGGATTCGGCACCATACGCACGGTAGAACTCTTCTCCATGCCGGTCTACCAACACCACACCGGTATCCTTGCGGTTCATTAACCGTTCTTTATTGGCGATATCACGAGCGAAATAGGCGTAGGTTAGTAGCGGAATCAATACCAGTATAACTGCTACTACGCCACCTACTACTGCGATTTTACGACGCAGCGTCAGCTCCCGAAACCACGTATACGTGTCCTTTAAAACTTTCATGAAATACCTTCTAAATTAATGGTTTTGCAAAAATGAATTAATAATAAATTTTCCACTATTCGGACTTCACTCACATTATATCATGATACATTCGCATGCTCACCGTTCGAGTTTGAAGTCGTTTGATGTGGTTTAACTGCATTGATTTTAATAATAATCAAAAAACTAATAACAAAATTTGATCACTTTTCGATATACGTCACAATTTGGCTGTATCCGAACGGGTTTTCAATAACCTCATTCAATTTAAAACCGCTGCTGGTAAGTTGGTTAATCCTGTTGAAATTGCTGTCTTTTTCCGCATCATAAAACCCCATAATCAAACGACCATCGGGCTTCACCATTTCCAACAAATCACTGACTTGCTGATATTTTTCGCTTTCATCAAATTGCCAATTATCCCACACATTCCAATATATAAAATCATAAACTTCAAGCAGATGGTGGTTACCCGCTATGAAATCCCTGAAACTCACAAGTTCAAAGTTTTTTCCGTATTCGGTAAATAACTTCTTAGCACCCTCAAGATACTCATCGTTGACATCAATACCATACGGAGTAAGTGTATATTCAGACCACTCCTGCAAACACCAGAGCAAAAATCCGTTCGCACATCCTATATCAATAATCGAACCTGGATGATGGATGATTTGCGCAATGAATCTCCGTTGTTTCTCCCAGAGTTCATAATCAGCACCATGAACACAACTACCTTCGATTAGCTCGGCAGCTCGCACTGGATCGTCTATTAGTTCTTTGAATTTATCCTTCGTCATGACCTAATTCTAAGATAACTTTCCGTCGTATGTAAGTTTTAGCAAGATTTTGCTTTTTTGTGTTACGCTAATGTTAAATAATATACATTAAAACAGGAAACGAACATGTCTGCTGGGCTATCATTTGAAACAAGGCGCGATGATAGCCGCTGTGTGCTTAATACCGAACCTATCCCTGACCTGACCGAAATACGCAACGAACAAGAAAAAGAGAAGTGCCACCGCGCCTTAGAACACTGCGAGAGTATTTATCGAGATGAAGAAGCAATCAGGCCGGAGCTTACGGGTTTTTTTGCAAACTTCATCAACCGTTCAACTATTTTTTCCCAAATAGAAAGTCAAACAGGAACGTTAGAAAGCCAAACAGGAATGCCAGACTGGGTACGGCGAGGCTGCATCATAACCCATGAAGCTTATCTTATGAATGCTGTAGACATTCCTGATGCTGCCACGTACTACCGCGCATATGAAATGATGGCTTCGGGCGACAAAATTCCAGGCGACAATATTGATGGATACATAAAAGAATTTTGGCGAAACAATGAACTTTTAGCTGACACTATCTATACGTATGCTGAAAGGTATGTCCATTCTGCCGATCAAGTAAACACTTGCTTGCATGTCTTATGCGGCGCGGCAATGACTGAATTGGCATGGCAGCATACCCAAACGGACAGACAAGTAGAGATCTCCCCCGACCCCGTTTGGATTAATAAGTAAATATACGATTTTAACTGAGAGTTATCATATTTCTATCTTGAGAACTTTTATGAGAGAGACACGCTACAACTACTGTTGCAAGCCCTGTGGAAACTGCTGAGTCGGTTCAGGTTCAGGTAAACTGTTTACGTAAAAGTAAAATACAACGATTGCCACCAATGAAAGCAGGAAGCTGAACATCAATGCTTTGCCGAGTCTGCGGAGTCCGTGCCGTTGATAGTAGGAAACTACCGGTACTACTACGAGTCCTACTAATCCAACGAGAAATGCCAAATCACTCAGCGCTATCCAGTACGATATCAAGTTCTGGGAAGATGAAGTGAATATTTCATTAGTCAATGTAAACTGCATATAATACTTGCCCGCACCCAGCAACCCGGCTACTACGGCTACGTAGAATCCGAAAAAGAGCGGAGTAGAATCAGCAAGATACTGATCGAACCGGACTCTTTCCTTCACCTTAGTATCTTGAGCAGCTTTTTTCGTACTTGCTTGCTGACCCTTTTTTGTGTTCGAGCCAGTACTTTTTCTCTGTGTACTCTGTGTAGTTTTCTTTTGTGAGGTCTTTTTTTGTTCCGCCATTATGAAGTTTTCTCCTTGTATCTTATTTATTTACAATTATGGCTTTACTGTACGCTATTTTGATTCTGAGGTAAAGGAGGGTTAGATTACTCATGGCGCATAAACGGATTTATCTATGTTCGGGATTTTCAAAATCAAACCGGCAGCCCGCTTCCCATTCAGTGCGTTGGTTACCATGAGATGATATACCGTCGTTAGCTTTAAACATTGCGGCCAAATGCAGCAGATTCCACGTCATAAACGTGGTGTTGCGGTTCGTAAAATCGTTATCCAACCCCGCGCCGTTCTCGCCGTAACTAGGGCCGGGCCCTGCTTCACCGATCCATCCGGCATCCGCCTGCGGAGGGATGGTATACCCGATATGCTGCAAGCTATATATGACGTTCATAGCACAATGCTTAACGCCATCTTCATTGCCGGTAAATAAGCAGCCGCCCACCTTGCCGTAGTAGGCATACTGCCCTTTCTCATTCAAAAGACTGGAACACGCGTACAGGCGTTCGATAATCTTTTTCATTTGGGAACTATTATCCCCAAGCCAAATCGGCCCGCCGAGCACCAGGATGTCAGCGTCCATCACTTGTTTATACATCTCAGGCCACTCATCAGCTTCCCATCCGTGTTCACGCATATCCGGCCATATACCAGTGGCAATATCGTGGTCAACCGGCCGTATGATTTCCGTTGTCACTCCTTGTTTATCCATGATGTTTCGGCTCGCTTTGATAAGTAATTCGGTGTGGCTTTCCTCGGGCGACCTTTTCAGCGTGCAGTTAAAAAATAATGCGTTCAGATTATGAAATGTCCGGCTCGAATTTTCCTGCTTCGGCATGGCTTCTTTCCTGGTTAATTCTACAACCAACTATACCTTGTAAACGCTCTCTAATCACCCGGCTCTTCAACAATCCTATCAATTGCCTGGTGCCCTTCACGTACGATCAATGTAGCCGCCTGCACCGCTGCCGCGCCGGCCTGGAAATACAAGTCCGCATCTTTTTTGCTCTCGATACCACCAACCCCTATTACGGCTATATCTTCCGGCAATCGTTGCCTGAATTGACGTACTTGCCCCAAGCCAATAGGGAGCATCGCGCGGCCGCTGACTCCGCCGAGTCCGGCAGCCAGTACCGGTTGTCCGTTTTCCATCATAAATCCGTTAGGAAATGTGTTAGCGGTTACGACTCCCGCTGCCTGATTCGATTCGGCAATCATATCCGCAACTCGTTTTAATTCATCAGGGTTGGAATACGGGGACAACTTCACATTTAAAGGAATGCTGGTCGTTTCATAGACCGCCGCTACAATACTTTGCATAGTTTCAATGTCGAAACTGACAATAGGTTTTTGTTTCCCATCTTCAGAAATATTAGGGCATCCGAAATTCAGTTCTAAAATATCCACTTCCGCCTCATCGGCCATCCGGGCAAGTTCCACGTACTCATCCTGGTTAAAACCGGCAAGATTAGCTACGAATAATTTGCCTGATTCATGAGCGCGGGCGACCATGCCCGGCAAATGTTTTTGATAGTATTCTCTGCCCCCATTCGGCATACCAAATGAATTCAACCCGTAGTCATCACCTTCATGCCATCGTGGTTCCGGATTGCCGTCGCGGGATTCAACCGTGATGGACCCTCCGACTACCGCACCGATTTTAGTCGCACAAAGCGTCTCCACATCTTCTAGTGTTTTGGCTTCACTGCATGCCGCGTTCATGACTGGCGGGTTTACCGCTTCAATATTTGTCCTCATAGTTACATTTAATAATAGCAGTTAGACCATGTAGAGCAAGAGTTTCTGAAATGAGTTCATTGCTATTAAGTATTTATTAATTCCGTGTGTTCATATTTATCGTCTCTGAAGCGATTTCGATATCATCACGAGATTCAATCGCCTCAAGAAGCTTTTCGGTGATTTGATTGTGGATGAGTCTCCGGTCGCGGATTTCAACCACGAAGCGAATATGGAGTTCTATCCAGTTATCAGTCATTGTTATATATACCGCCGGTTCAGTATTACGCTTGGAGAGATAGTACCGCTCGCCGATTTTCTGTATACCCTCTTCAGCGGACTGGGTGGCTTCAGCCGTTTCCCGGGAAACGATTTCAGTAATGACTTCCTGGGCTTTACGCCAATCGCTTTCGTAGGTGATGGGTATGCTTATCTCATCCCACAAGAAATTGTGGTCTTTCGAGTAGTTGTGAATGGCTTTAGATATGACGTAGCCGTTCGGGATAGTATTGATTCTTCCCGTGGCTTGATCTCCATCAACCCAACCCTGGATTTCAAGTAACGTAGTATAGAGCATGCCGACATCCATGACATCGCCCTTGATGCTATCAACTTCAATGCGATCGCCCACACGATACATACGGCTCGTGAGCAACATAATGCCGCCGACGAAGTTTTTGAAAAAGTCCTGTAAAGAAACAGCTATGCCTGCTGCGACAAGACCGTACGCAACCATTATGGCTTGTGGATTTTCTACGACTGCCCGAAGGGTTATGAGTACCACAATCACCCAAAAAACAAGGGAGATGGTTTTACGCAATTGGTATCGACTACGTTCATCTTCGCTGCGTTTTAGCGCTCCATACTCGATTACTACACGAGTTACATAGATGGCCGTGATAGTAGACAGCGTTAGCGTCCATTTCGTAAGGTCAGTATTGACCAGTAGGCTATCAAGTAGCCCTGCAACGGCAGTTAGTGAGAAAAATAATAAGAACAGCGGTATTCTTTGTTTCATTTGCGCTTTAGTATATCAACGAAACGCTGATGGTTAAAACGAACCACATAGGCGAAACTATTGAATCAATAAAATAAACACCAGGGAATCAAACTTGATCAATGAGCCAATTTAAGAATTAAAACCGATTGGTTTGTTTGTTGCTTTATTACTACGATTTAATTCACTGATTAATAAAAGACCGGGAATGGTTATAAGCGCTAGCTGATTATCTTCATATATTCTTGTTTGCTCGTCAATTATACCCACCAGTTGTCGTACCTGGACATATCTTTCCTGTTTTGAGCCTTTGGTCCGAATCACTTTCTTACCATCCACCACATCTGGCCCGAATTGCTCCGCTATAGTAATCGAATGTTTGGTTTTTGCTTCAGCTGTTAATAACTCTATAACATCCCCGTCTTCTTCCAGTGCTTTAAGCTCTTCCAGGGCCGTGTGCATTACCGACTTGAGTTCAGCAATTTTTGTCTCGTTCGTAATAGATATGGGGTCATGCGATTCCCGGGCTACATTTTCCCAATTTACATGCGGCATATATTTGTCAGCATATTCAGATGGTAAGTCGTAAAACTTGTCCCGTTCATCAGGAGGTGTCATAGAGAATTCAGAAATGGATTCACTGTATTCAGACAAAAGCTCCTCTATCACCTGTTCAGCATTATGGATTTCAGGAGTATTCCCTTCAGGGCCGTATTCATTCATATTACTTTTATACAATATAATTCAAGTTATATCAACGTGGTGTAAACAGTTAGATGAGGTACTGAACAACCTCTAATCCGTTGCTCTCAATAGTAACGGATTTGGGCTTTGGTTTAGTGTTACTCTCTGCGCATTAATTTTTATATAATATACATAATGGCCAAGAAACCGGAAAACCAAGAGCAGGATGAGTGGTCACTGGAACCGAAAGAAGAACTATTGTCTTGCATTAATGATTTAGCAAATCGTTTAAAAGAAGAAACTGAGATTGAGGAAGTCGAAGAGATTGTTGCGCATAATAAATTTATGGCAGCTATGTATAATCTAGTAGCTAAACGTGTTGAAAATATAACCGAAGGAAATGGATATATTCACCCCGAAGGATACGCCCATGCGATAGAAACGGTTATCGATGATTGCCGGGAGCATGGAAAAAACACGTATACACAAATAGATACACCAGAAGAAGTAACTTACCAAGGAGATGAAAAATATGGAAGTTTTCGATCCCATAGTATTCAGCTGGCACATAACTTATTTGGTAATGAATTCGGAACGCAGGTAGCAACTGCCTTTCAGTTGTTATTAGAAGAAAAAAATCAATAGCAGCACGCAAGATGCCGACGACTAATCAACGAACAGTTTAAATCCGCCATATAAAGCTGTTTTGGGTTCTGCAGGATTCCGGCTTGTATTCGTTACTCTAGTAGTAGAAAGGCAAGTATGGAACTTGGTAATATATTACCCTGGTCTATTTCTTTGATTTTTGGTCGCTGCGTTGATGCGTGTATGGGAAAAATAGTACTACTAAACTCAATATAGGATATAGACCCATTCCTATTGATGCGAATGTGCCCGATCCACCTAGCATAAAAACGACTGTCAAATACGAAACTAATGCTATACACAAAAATACTTTACTAATCACAAACAGACTGTAAGGAAATGGCGGACGGTGCGCCAGTCCGTACAAAGCATGCGACGCAATTTCGAAGAATAACGGTATCGACAAATGTAATATCAAGTATGGTAAAGAAAAAAGCGCGAAAAGCACGGACAATAAAGAAAAAGAAACAGAGCTCTCAAAGCCGAGCTGGTTATATATAAGAATAACCCCGAGCAATAGTGCCGCGTGGTTGATTATAAATATATTTCGTTGCACTTTTTGCTTATGAAGCATGTAAACATTCTATGGTAAATAAATACCCTCGTCTATGATTTATCAATCCTACCTGTTTAAGCTAAAAATGTCCGTCCTTTATACAGGTTAAGAATTTGGCAGTTCCTCACCTATGCGCGTGCTACACTGTTATTCATGAGTAAAATAGCAACAGTTCGGGGTGTCATAGAGAGTCAGGGAAAGTTTTTGTTAGTTAGGCAAAAGTTCGATTCAACGTTTTGGTGCTTGCCTGGCGGCGGCGTTGAAACCGGCGAAGATTTGTTTACCGCCCTAAAACGCGAAATGGTCGAGGAAACCAATATCGAACCGGTTATTGGCAACTTATTATTCATCCAGCAAGTAAGGGTTGAGGGCGCCTACCATTTTCCTGAACTCCACTTCCACATTACTAATCCGCAAGATTACTTAAGTCACGATACCGCAAATAGTACTCACGGCGAAAAGGAAATAGAAGATATAGACTGGGTAGACCCCACCCAGGTAACTATCAAGCCAAAATTTCTCGCGGAAAGATTACCAGCAGTCGCACAACAAAACTTTGATATAAAAACAGAGATTTATCTTACAGAAGCTACGTAAACCCATGTCTGGTGCAGAAAAATACAGTTTCACTAACCATCTTCCCGAAAATATACCGGTTTCGGATACCGAATTGGTTTTAAGGCTTTTTGAGCCCGATGATGCCGAAACATTACTGGAAATTGCCACGGAAGAGAACACCGCAAAGTATGTACCCTGGTCTAAGGCTATTAAGGACGTGGAAACTTCACAACAAATGATCGGTAGGTTTCATAATCAGTGGCAACAAGGCCTATTCGCGCGTTACCTGGTCACGCGGCACGATGAAGCGTGCGGATATTTTGGTATCTGGCCTGCTGACGTGCCCGATATGTACGAGATAGGGTTCGCTGTTTTACCTCGGCACCGCGGCAAGGGAATAGCCAAACAAGTTCTGGATACGGCAGAAGAGGTAGCGATGACAAACCTTGAAGCTGCCGGATTGGTCGCTCATATAGATGAGCCTAATGAAGCGAGCCAGCACACAATAGCAAAGCAAGGTTTTCACCCTACTGATAAGTTTAATGAGGAAGGCGAAAGACGATACGAAAAGCAGCTGCGCTAGCTGGTAATAAATAGTGAATCAACTCTGGTATTTATAACCCCAAGGGTTCATGGCTCTTTTGAGCACACTTTTTAGTGACGGAGAGTCGTCCAGAACCTTTTTCCCGAGTTCAGGATTTGTTTTTTCAAGATCAGAAAGTAATTTAGCCGTGACTTTCACTTGCCCTCGCCGCTGTTTTTCAGGATCGTGCACGAGACCCCACTCCAGCTGTTCAACTAGTTCAAGAGCAAAAGCTTGCTTAGCTAAATCCATACCGTCACCATTCATATCATGCTGTGATTCGGCGATTTCCAGCCATTTCTTAACCGTTTCAAGTTCTTGAGGATATTTTCTGTCATCAAGCGGTGTTTTCCAATAAGCCAGTTGCCCTAAAGATCCATCGTAGCCGAATTCTTCTCGAGGCATGAAATAGAACGTGAAGGCAGACTTGGCGAACAGGTAACTCTGATATAACGACCGCTCACTTTCGGGTATATCGGTAATAGTGGTAGCATTTTCCAGGATTTGCAGCACTCTCTCCATCCTTCCTCGCTGCTCATTATCATCAGAGTCTTGATATGAAGGACCGGGGTAATATTCCGGCCTGTTCAAGATAAAAAGTCCTTCAGATGCCTGAGAGACCGCTTCTTCAAGATCCGCACCTATATGTATACCCATGTTCGGGTTACGGGGGCCGACTAGATCTTCTATATTCACCCCTGAAGCATTTAAGTCCGCGCCTGACTCATGCAAAGCACGTACAGCATATTTCAAGATTTCACGTGAGTGAATAATCGCACTGCTTTGCAGAACATCTTCTGCCTTGGATTCTTCTACCCCGAGCCTATTGGTAAAATACGCTTTCAGTCTGGCCCTTTCATGGATATTGTTAAACACCCTTCCCGGGTTGTTTCTTTCTATTGTTTTGAATGCTATCAAAGATTGCAACGAAGCCGGCAATTCTGTGAAAGTAGATAAGTCAGAAAGTTTTTCGCCGCCCTGTCTCCCAAACACATGGTCCATATCAGTCCTGAACTCCTCAGCGCCCTCCAAGAAAGCACTTTCTATTCTCCTCTTGTCAAAGTTATCAATATTGAGGTCAAAAATACTACAAAAGTTTTCAATTTTCATGGCCGGAAATCTTGTATATCCGAGTCCTAAATCCTTAGTAGGTTCTATACTGAATGTCCCCAGCGCACCACGTATCTGGTACCTAAGCCCGGGTTCCTCAATGAGCCGGTCCGCGATAGACTCTCTAAAATCTGGTGCTACTTCCGGCACAGCTAATGTGCTATCTAATGATATTGTGTCTATTTCTAATTGATCGTAATCGCTCTTGGGTGTTTCACTCATTCTATGATTCTACTTCCCGCGAATAGCCGTCGCAAGCAAAAGCTTTATAACCAAACCAGCCTACTCTTCGGGTTTTTACTTGGTAACAAACATCCGGCTACGCTCATACTTATAAAAGCAGGGTAGTGCAAATTAAAACCACCCTTTATAATACCTTGTTTTGGTAGCAGCTCTTGAATGCGGTCTTTTTGCTCGATATATCCGGTTCTTAATTAATAAAGCCAGGGTATTCACTCCACTATTTACAGAAGCGGCCACTAGAAAAAAGAAACGGCCCGCACCATTACCTCTTTACAGAGGAACAATGCGGGCCAGGGCTGACCTAGCAAGCGACAAGAGTTCGCTTGTCGGTCCGGACCGGACCGAAAGAAGTCAGCATGACGGGAGTTTGAAGCTCCTCAACCAAAAGGCCGAGAAGCTGGTTGATATCCGTCGCAGGTGCCGTTGTTTCGCTACCAGAAGATAGATCTACCCTCTGATAAAGCGGCTGACAGGCGAACAGGAGCTGAGTGAGACGTTCCTGGTGGTCGAGATTGTCCTTTCCGTCGGCGTGGATGAGCTGAATGGCTCCGCTGGCATCACGCGTCAGGTATGGTTCGAGGTCTGGATAGGTTGCTGGATGCGAGTACGCGGTGGCGATCTGCCATTGAGCATGGTATTCCATGCGGTCGAGGCAAGTTACACCGAGCGCATCAATGCCACCACAGACCTCTATCGCATACCGCAGAGCTACCAGGTCGGTGTAGCCGACCCTGAACCCCAGTTGCCAGCGATTGTGACCGTTGTGCAGATCCGGGAGATCAGCCGAGAGCTCGGCATCCTCTGTCACGAACGGGCCGGGGCCGTGCCGGGTGGCATAGCCGCGGGTCAGACCCAGTCTGGTGACTTGGCCATCGAATCCATGTTCGTCGAGAATAGTCAAAGCGTTCTCGAAGGTAGTGGTACTCCAGGTAGTGTAGGGATGAAAACCGAACCACTCATCCAAAAGAACGCCCTGGGCGCCTTCGAAGATGACTTTATCGGCTCTCTCAAGCAGTACGTCGAAGTACTGCTTGTCCACTATCTGGGCCCTTCGACTGAAATCCTGATACAGGGCCAGGCACTGGTCGACCATCAACGGGTCGTTCATCAGGGCTAGCTCCTGTTTCACCTGATCATTGTCGGGCAGTTGATCGATCAGTTCTCCTAGCTGTTCGCGCTTGTAGTCGCGCACCCGCTCCAGCTTCTGCTGTAGCAAACGGGTACTGTAAAAGTCACTTACACGCACGGTTAAATCCGGAGTATTAATGGAATCGGCCATGGTTTCGCCGATCCCCTGACCACAGCTACCGTGTCTCCTATCTCCTCTGGCTAATTCGCGTATACGGTTAGCCGACTGGTGCCAAGGAGTGATGACCTTGGCCATAGAGTCGACAGTCAATCTCTCCCAAGCATCGCCCACTCCGACTTCACGCAGATGGCGCTCCTCACCATACAGGTTGAACGGATTGACTAACATGAAGCGCGAGAGATGGGTGCGCGCACCAGGTACGAAAGTGCCGCTGCCAAATTGGGCAAAGGTATGATGCCGACCGTCGGGAGTAGTAACGTTGTGAGCGGCCTGAGGGCCGCCGTTGAAGCGAACTACCAGAGCGGACTGTGCCTGGTTTGCCAGGTAATCGACAACCGACCCTTTACCGGCATCGCCATAGGTTAGATCGGCGACAATCACCGCTTCGCGCCTCATGGGAAAACCTTTCTTTTTGCCGCAAGAGCGGCTGGTACCCCCATGGACGGAGGAATCTTCATTCCGTCCATGGGGGCGGATGCGTTCTACAGTCTCGGAGCTGGCGGATCATCAGACAAATCGGATAGCTGACCATCGCTGTCGGCAATCGCTACCGTACCTGCCTGCACTGTCGACAGAGCCTTGCCAGCAGCCTTAACGGCAGCCAGATCGGATCCGGTTTGTTGTAGATCGTCCAGCGTATCATCGAGGTCGACACCACCCTCAAACATACCGAGCGTGGCACCGATTACTTCGCAGACCGCCGATGGGTCGTCGAGCCGCAAGGCCCGCTCGCCTATCAGCTTGCGCCAGACCGGAAGCACTTCTTCGGCCTGGTAGGAACCCTGCTCCTGGAAAAGAAAGAAGACGTTGAAACGCTTCTCCAATTCCGCGAAGATCTGCTCGGTAGAGATGTCGGCTTCGAGCTGATCACCCACCAGAGCTTCCAGTGTGTGACCGGCATAGCCGAGATAGGCACGCTTGACAGCATCGTAGGGCTTCTCGTCTCCGATGAAGAAGACGTAGCCCTTCTTGCTGAAGCGCTCGAAGGTCTCGAGATAGGTGTGGTAGGCCAAGAAGTACGCAGCCAGCTCGTAGGTCTCGTGCGTTTGGCCGCCACCATTACCTTCGAGATAGATAGCGGCCAACTGTTCGTCCATGCGGTTGTCCGACTCGAACTGCCCCATCTGGAGCGGAACGCTGTCGGTGTGAGCATCGCCCACGGCACCGAAGAGGATCTGGGGGTCCTCGACGTAGCCCTTGCGCTGGAGTAGCCCGTGCAGTTGTGGCAGCTTGTCGTGGGCAGCCACAGCAGCAGTGTAGTTCGAGCCGGTCACATCCAGCACCACCGCGATGGCGGTCGGGTTGGAATGATCGTCGGAGATCATGGCCTCCCGGATGTTCCGTCCGACATGCGGACCGTCCTGGTTGGCCCAGTTGGTATCAACCAGATCGTGCACCCGGGCGCTCTGACGCCCGGCTCGGATCTGGTCGGTGTAGTCGAAGGTGCTTCTGCCAGCAGCGCGGTTCGCAGCTTGCCGCTGTTCGTATACGTCCGTCGTCCAACTTCCTCCACCCATGGCAGTTTCCTTTCTCGTGTGTGTCTGGGCGCTTCAGGGCATCCTGAACTCTCTGAAGCGTCTGGGGTGGTATGGTGGTCCGAGCCGCTCAAGCAGCTCGTCGAACTCTCTGAGCAGACCCCAGGCATCCTGCGGACGGCGGCGCTGGTCTTCAATCAGCGTACCGCGCATGAATGCCCGTAAGCCCTTAGGTATATTGACCGGTAGCGTACCGTTAGTTGGATCACCTCCCAGTAGATAGACCATGCATTTAGCGGCCAGGTAGATATCGGTTGCTGGCGAGAGTGTCTGTTGATCCAGCACTTCGGACGGATACCAATCTCTATACCCTGGATCCACCAACTTGGCCGCCGGAATGGAGCCATCGTCCTCCGTATCGGCGCTGTAGCACCAATCGGTAAGAACCAGTCCGTGCATCTGCGGATGGATCATGACGTGATCGGGAAGAACGGCGCCGTGGATAACACCGTTCCAACTGGCATACCCTACGGCTACAAGCAGCCGCCGCCACATCCAAGCCATGTCGAGAGGATGGATTCCGTCCGGGTAGACTTTTCTTACTTCGCTTAGTGAGTAGAAACCCTCTAGAAAAACAGTGACGTTCGCCCGGCGGCGGCTTCCTTCTTTCTGGTAGTCGAATGTATCGATCAGATCCGGTATGTATGGATGGAGCCTTTCGTCCGTTCCGCTACCTCGCAGCCTCTTAAGAGCCCTGGCTTCCTGGGCGAGCAAGTCGTTATCATGCGGTGAAGCCGCGATCTTGACCATGCTCCCAACAGAGTTGCCGCTCTTGGGCGTGGTGGTGGCACGGTAGATATTCCCGATTGCGCCTTTGAACGCAGAACCGTCGATGCGATGTTGGCACCGCTTAGTCCGCAGCGTCACGAACGTATGGCCGTAGCTGCCGCTATCCAACGCGGCTAAGGCCTCCTGATACAGCTTCGTCAGCCGCCCGAAAACCTGCGAGGCGATACCCTCATCATCACAGGCGCATAAGTCCGGGTGGACTACACGTGAGAGACGCCGATAAGTCTGCTTAACGTGCCGGGAGGGTGAGCTTTCAGCATGCCCGAACACATCAAGATAGCTGTTGGCATCAAGTATATTTCGAGCCACGTGATCGAACTCTGTACTCACCTCTTCTCCTGTTCTTAGACTGTCAATGTTCTAAGTGTAGTTTTTACACTAACACTCTACTCATAGAGTACCTGACTACTTTGTGTATTGTCAACACTTAGATGCTAGGCGAAACGCTCTAACTCTTTAACACGGCTGTCCTTAAATCTATAAAGCAAAGCTGGACGATGCGGGCCAGTCTTCTTCTCCTTTGTTTCCTCCAGCACCCCCAGCGACAGGAACTTCTTACGGAAGTTACGCTTATCCAACTTTTGGTTGTATACGGCTTCGTACAAACTTTGCAATTCCTGAAGAGTAAACTTCTCCGGGAGAAGCGCTTGGGCAACAGTAGTATAGTTAAGCTTGTTTTTTAGACGATCCATAGCATATTCGATAATCGAATCATGATCAAAGGCCATCTCCGGCAGTTGACGGACATCGTAGAACTGTGGGTTCTCGACCCGGCCTCCTGCCTCCGGACTGACATGGTGGTTTAGTACCATGTAGCTTACCGAGATAGCATGCCCTCGCGGATCTCTAGCCACTGTGTCAAAAGTATAAAGCTGTTCCGCATACGCCAAAGATTCTACATCCACTCCCGTCTTCTTCTGCATAATCCGCGCTGCTGCTTCCCAGGTAGTTTCCCCTTGAGCATTGTAACCACCAGGTAGGGCCCGCTGCCCACGGAAGGGTTCATTCTGCCGCTGGATTAGCAGCACTTCAAGCGTCTCATCCTTATATCTGAAGTAGACTATGTCCACGGTTAGTGTGGGCGGTTGATAAGTATTTGTCATATTATTGTACAATATACAATAAGCTTTGTTAGACGTCAAAAATCAGGCTTGAATCCACCTACCCATCGATACGATCAAGAATTAAAAAAAGCGGGGGCAGAATAGTCAGCAAGCTGACCTCCCTCGCTCCTCGGCAAGCAAAAATGCCAGCACTTTGTTTGCCTGCGGGGCTGCGTCCACCGAACCCAAGGGTTCTCATCCTGCCACCATTATCAAGAAGATGAAATAAAACAACCCCTCAAAGAGGGGCTGACTTATTTCATCTTGGTAGCGGGGGCAGGATTCGAACCTGCGACCTCCGGGTTATGAGCCCGACGAGCTGCCACTGCTCCACCCCGCGGCATAATTTATACACCCTTATATAGGTGCATTACATATTAAAACCTACCACTGTTGAGGGGTATAGTCAAGAATTACAGCTCTAGGCGGAACAGGAAGTACATCCACCGTTGAAAGTTGTCCGTTGCTGCTTCCGTAAGTGTTGGTTCAGGTTCCGATTCGGGCGGCTTTGCCGATTCAGGAATTTTATCAGGAAATATGACTACTGTTTCTCCGGGTGCTTTCAAATTGAGCTTGGCACGGGCTTCTTTCTCCACGAACGCGTCAGTTTTATAGTATGTTATCCGGTAACGCAGTTTTTGGTTTTCCAGTTCTAACACCCGGTTTTCAGCCCGTAATTCATCAATCCGCTGTTGCAACTGATAATTGCGAGTGATGACGCTCAAGGTGGAAACGCCTATATACACCACAACGATCAGCAACACCGCAAAGATCACGTGTTGGCGCGTTAATCTCCGTTTTAGTAGCCGTTTTATGCGTCTTGTGATATCTGTTTTCATGTTATTCTATCTATAATTTCAGTATAACAGGTATCTATATCCTGCTAAATGTGTTTGATTGGCGTGATTTGATATACTTTTATAGGAGTAACTTTGAGAAGACTCCTGTTGAATGAATATTCAATGGTGTTCAACCCGAACAAAACGATACTGTTTTGTTCGGAGAGGAATCCCGCACCTTTTTTTAAGTTGAATTTACAATTATTATATTGTGAAACTTTAAGAAAAGGTGCGGGATGACGAGGGGCTGTAGCTCAGTGGTCAGAGCAGTCGGCTCATAACCGATTGGCCGGTGGTTCGAACCCACCCAGCCCCACCATTAAACTTATGCTTGCTTTTCGATTGTTAGTGATGCTTAGTATTTGACTTGTATCTGTATTTATTATTAAGCTAACTAAATGCACGTTGGATATTCACCCGAACTAGCAGAGAGTCTGACCGGTACCCAGCAAGAAGAGTTTGAAAGAATTACCACACACTGGTTCCACGAAACTCGTAGAAGAATCGATGTCCCAGACAATATGGTCTTTACTGTCAAACCTTCTCCTGTTGAGTACGGGGCTACAGGTTTGGGTGGGTTTTGCCGAAATGCCACCAACATAGACTTAAGACTTACTGTTTCTTTATTTGGACTGGCAAAAGAAAAAGGAATACCAATAGCAGTACCTCATGAGTGCCACCACGCTGTTAGGGGGTTTCATGGGGAGACGTGGCAAGGGCCTATAATGGAGGCTGTGATTGCGGAAGGCTTGGCATCAGCCTTTGAAAGCGAAGTGTCAGGTATCCAATCACCGATGAGCCAATATCCACCAGAGGTAAATGAGTGGCTGGAAGAGATAAAGGCAGTGGGAGACGACTGGGATTATCTTGAATGGTTTAGCGGCCCAAATAAAGGTCGCTACCACCTCGGTTACAAAGTTGGTAAGTATATTGTTGATAAAGCACTAGAAAACCGTCCAGACCAAACTGCTGGTCAATTCGTACATGAAAGCACCGAAGAGATTCTAAGTGCGGCCGACATCAGCTTATAAAAATTATGGAACATAATTGCCAATATGCAGCGTTGGAGCTGATACGTACTATGCTGGAAACATGAAAAACATGTATATACAATGGCTTTCATGGCCACCCTAAAAGAAGCAAAACAGAAACAGGATAAATTGCAAAAACAAG
>CAZXAD010000002.1:0-38579 GCA_964638825.1 uncultured Candidatus Saccharibacteria bacterium
ATGAAGACCTCGACAACGAGCGTGACCCGCAGCTGAAGAAAGCAATGGAATTGCTTTCAGAGGGTTAAGAATCAATAATCAATAATTACAAAGAACACTCAAGAATTACATTTGCAAGCTCTCGAGGCTTTAATGAGTCCATTCAATAATTCAAGCAACAGCTTGTAATTCATAATTCAATATAAAGAGTGACAAGTTATAACAATTATACAGTACACGTGAATGCTTGCGCTAGCTCGGTTTAAACGTGGTAGTATAGGTGGAGTTTAGAGGAGAGTTGCAGGTGGCTAATACGCAAACAAAATACGTGTTCGTGACCGGAGGAGTATTATCCGGTGTGGGGAAAGGTATTACTGCTGCCAGTCTCGCCAAAATCCTCAAAAGCCGCGGCATGAAGGTGAATATCCAAAAATGTGACCCGTATCTGAATACTGATGCCGGTACGCTCAATCCGGCGGAACACGGAGAGGTGTTCGTAACCGCTGACGGTGCGGAAACGGATCTTGATCTGGGGCATTACGAACGCTTTTTAGATCAGGAATTATCACAAAAAAGCTCATTAATGAGCGGCAAAGTATTATCTAACGTAATCGCGGATGAGAGGGCAGGAGAATATCTGGGCAAGACCGTACAAATTATTCCGCATGTTACGAATGCCATCCAGGATGAGATAGAAGCAGCCGGAGCTGGGTGTGACGTTCATTTCGTAGAAATCGGCGGTACCGTGGGTGATTATGAAGGGTTAAGCTTCCTGGAAGCTATTAGAGAATTCAAGCAAAGAGTAGGGGCGGAAAACGTTCTGTATTTACACGTGGTCTATCTTCCGTATATTGAGGCCAGCAAGGAAGTAAAAACCAAACCCGCCCAGAATGCAGTGCGTAACTTGCGCAGTCTCGGTATCACGCCGGATGTACTGATTGCTCGTGCTGAGCAAGAAGCAGGAGAAGCAGTCCGTGAAAAATTACAGATGTATGCCGATATCGAGGAAGATGCGATTAGTATTGTGCCCACTGTCGATAATGTATACAAAGTTCCGTTGAAACTGGAAGGTATTGCGAACACTATTATCCGTAAATTGACATTACATACAAAAAATGAAGATTTACATTCCTGGAAAAAATTACTTGAGACGGCAGCTCGCGATGATTTGCCGACGGTACGCATTGGTGTAGTCGCGAAATACATGGCGCACGAAGACACGTACAAAAGCGTGTTCGAAGCTATTAAGGCGGCTGCATGGCGCCACAAAGTCAGAGCCGAGATTACATGGGTAGACGCCGAACGTCTAGAACGAAGGTTCGATAAGCGAATGTTGAAAAATATTGACGGCATGGTGATACCGGGCGGATTCGGATCGCGTGGCATAGAAGGGAAGATTAAAGCCGCTCGCTATGCTATGGACAATAATGTACCGTATTTGGGGTTATGTCTCGGTATGCAGGTAGGAGTGATCGCTTTGGCCCGTCAGGCCGTACATAAACGCGCCCATTCAACTGAATTTGATCCGGACACTAACCATCCGGTCATTAGCTTAATGGCAGAACAATCCGCGGTGGTGGATATGGGCGGCACGATGCGGCTGGGAAATTACGAGTGCGTGGTAGAGAAGGGTACTCGTGCACGCAAAATGTACGAAAAATCCCATGTGAATGAACGGCATCGCCACCGATATGAATTTAATAATGCCTATCGAGAGCAGTTGCAACAGGCAGGTTTGGTTCTTTCGGGCCTTTCACCGGATAATACATTAGTAGAAATGGTCGAGTTGGCTGACCATCCATTTTTTGTAGGCAGCCAATTCCATCCTGAATTTACTTCACGGCCAGAACATCCGAACCCTTTGTTCTCCGGATTCATGGCCGCTACCAAAAAACAGGGTAAAGGGTAGAGCGTAAAGGAGAGAGGGGCAAGAAAAATAAAAGAAGATTCAACTTCTTATTTTTACCCTCAACCCTTAGCCCTCTACGATTTACGCTTCATATAACCCTGTACATATTTCCATAGAAACGCTACGCTTAAAGAACAATGCAAGACAAGCCGAAAAAAATACTACTCGTTGAAGATGATGAAGGGTTAGCCAATGTCTATAAAGCCCGATTGGAAGCAGAGGGTTTTGAAGTGCGTCATTGCGATAACGGAGAATCAGCGTTAAGCGATGCCATGGAGTATAAACCAGATTTGATACTGCTTGACGTTATGATGCCGGAGATAAGCGGCTTTGATGTACTGGATATATTGCGGAATACACCAGAAGTTTTCGAAATAAAAATCATTATGCTAACCGCGCTTAATCAGGATTCTGATAAGCAGCGTGCCGAGGAGCTTGGAATTGATGATTACCTTGTCAAATCACAAGTGGTAATAGCCGATGTGGTGGATCGAATCAAATATCATCTTGGCATGACTGGCTAGAGCAGCGTCAAGGGTAGAGGGTTGAGCTACAGCACCAAAACTCAAAACGTCCAGTTCATGCACGGTACCTGTTTACCGAAAAAAGTAAATTTATCCTCTTGTCACTTTTGAATTTTGTTTGGTGATGGGCAAGCGTAAAGGGTTAAGGAATAGAAATTCGGAATTGGTAATTAGGATACAGAAGTGAAGAGCTGGACATGAATTGCAACAAGAATCATGTCTTCATTACAGCCATCAAGAGGCAGAACCTGTCTTACTGCGCTCCGCGAAGAATTACCAAACATTGAGTAGTATTATTTTACTGAAACAACAGTCCGTGGCACGCGGTGGCCGCTGAAACGACGAACCCGTGTTTTATGGAACTCAACATTGCCGTCACGAACAGCGTAAATGGTGTAGTCGCGCCCGATGCGCGTTCCATCACCAGCGCGCTTGCTCAAGCCGCGTTGGCGTACCAGGATGTTGCCGGCTTTGACTGCTTCACCGCCGAACCGTTTCACACCCAGCCGTTGACCGGGAGAATCATGCAGATTTTTTACTGAACCGCCAGCTTTCGTCTTAGACATCTAAACTCTCTCCAATATCATTAATTGTCGTCCTACGTATTGATCATGGCGCATGTAGAGCAAATCGCTTGCTATTATGCCATCTAAGTCTATTAAATTGTACCCCAGAGAGGTGAGGTCGTCAATTTCTTCTGTGCGGTTTTGGGCAGAGTGCGATTGTGCATACGCCCTTGAAACCAAATGCGGCGTAATGGTTTGTTTCTCATGCCGCCACGCCGGCGCGGCGATACACAGGGGTGTGCCTGCGGTAAGTTGTGGATGTAAATTCTGCAAGGTTTCCCGTAATAACGTATCGGATTCCTCTGCTATTTTTTCTAGATATTCCCGGGAGGATGGACCAGTCATAAGAGGGCCGAGATATCCTTCACTCGCTACGGCGTCAGCCGTTTCGGGTGCGGTAACGTGGCGGGCATCGGCTGTAAATACCGCTTCGGGCGATTTCACGTTGAATTCCTGTTTCAGCCACTGAAGGTTATTCCGGCTACAGTCAACCATCCGGGGGTCAATGTCGCTGCCACTGGCATCTTTTTCCATTAATAGCGCTTCTTGTAAAATGACGCCGCTGCCACAGAACGGGTCGAAAATATGGGCACCGCCGGCCATATTTACCATGATCCGGGCGAGTTTAGGCGGTAACATTCCGACATTCATATCCCGGCACGGCCGTTCCATGTCGCGTTTCGTGAAGGCATCAATATCCTGCACCCATACGCTGCGACCGATAAGCGTGGAATGTTTTCCAATACTAATAACAAGCTCACTTTGGGAACGGTGGAGCTGATTATGCAATACATGGGCGGAATTCAGGGCTTGGGAACGGCCAAATACCACACGAGGCCGGAATCCGTGGTGTTTGAGCTGCTTTTTCATATTAAAGCAAAGATCCTTATACCGTGTCCATTTGGCGCCGTATACGCTTATTCCGAATGACAATTTTGCTTCGGACTGATCAGCGAGATACGAGGCAATATTCTCGAGCAAATGTGATTCTATTTCATCGATCCGGGTTGTTGGTATTTCATCAACTACTCGCGCGATTTTACTGCTTCCGCCAAATTGAGAATAGTGCGCGCCAGTGAACGTAGCAGTGGTATTAGTATGCAGGATAACATCAGCGCTTGTGCGCTTTAATTCTGCCAATGAGAGGCGCGGATGTGAGCCGAGAATCGCTAAATACATATGAGGGTATTGTAACAGCATTAAAACAAGCGTTGAGCGTCAAGTATAAAGGGTAAAGCATGAAAAGAACGGAAAGACAGATCATTTTCCTGTAACCATGTTTTTTACTCTCAACCCTCAACCCTCAACCCTTTATGCTTAACCCTGCTCTCAGTGCTGTATAATGGATGAGAATGAATTTACAACGGATACTCATATTTGCCGGTGTAATTTTTTTCGGGGTATTCATTTATTTTGCCCGGGAAGATATCGTGGAGGCTTTCCAGTTGATCCGATCAGTCAATTGGTGGTTTCTTCTGTTAATTCTTCCGCTTCAAGGACTGGATTATATAGTCAAAGCATTGTTTTACCGGAGTATGCTTGTGTACTTCGGCTACCGGGTTTCCGTTTGGCGGCTGTTTAAATTGAGCTGGGCGATGTTATTCGTGAACGTAGCGTTACCGTCTGCCGGGCTATCATCCTTGTCATTGATGGTGGCGGCACTCCGGAATGACGGGGTGCCGAGCGGAAAAGTAACGCTGACTCATTTTTCCAAGTACGCTATTACGTATGTGTCGTTTTCATTGATATTATTATTCGGCGTATTGGCGCTTTATTTTGGCGACAGCATCGCTCAAATCACAATCCGATTCACCGTCTTAATCGGGTTTGCCATCGTGGGACTGAGTATATTCGGCCTATATGCGCTGTATGATAAGCGGGCGTTTAATTGGGTTTCTCGCAAAATCCAACAAGGTATTGATTGGTTCAGCAAGAAAGTCCGCGGCGGAAAAGAATTAATCGGCGGAGAGAAATTAGAACGCGTACTATATGATTTTTATGACGGGTTCCATCAAGTCATGCGTAATCGGGCATATCTGAGACAGCCATTTTTGTGGGGGTTAATCGGCAATATTATTGAGGTACTGATTCTTTATGTGATTTTTCTGGCGCTCGGGTATACGCTTAATCCCGGAATAGTTATTATCGCGTACGCTATCGCCAACGCTACCGGATTAATAAGCATCATTCCCGGTGATATTGGTGTATATGAAGTAGTAATGGTAGCAGTTTTAACGGCAGCTGGCGTACCGCTATCTGTCGGCGTGTCAGCAACGTTGTTATACCGTGTGGTCGTGAAACTGGCATTTATACCGGTCGGATTTTATTTTTATACCCGTCAAGTACAGGAGGTGCCCCATGCAGCCCGCCATTAGTGTCAGCCAGTTCGTAGAAATAATTAATGAAACTCTGGAAATGACATATCCGGTCGTGGATGTCATAGGGGAAATAGCCAGTTACCGGGAATGGAATAACCGGCTGGCGTTCATGGATTTAAAAGATGAGGGGGCGGTGGTTAGCTGCATGATTCCTTTACAAATGCTTAATACGCCTGTTGAGGAGGGTATGCAGATCTGCGTGAGCGCTACGCCGAAAGTAACCAACAAAGGGCGCTTCAGCCTGAATATACGCAAACTCGAATTGGTAGGAGAGGGGGCGCTTCGGCGCGCGTTCGAATTACTGAAAACGAAACTGGAGCAGGAGGGGTTATTCGCTCCGGAACGGAAGCGGCCGTTGCCGCGCTTTCCCGAGAGAATAGCCGTGGTCACCTCGCTTGATTCGGCTGCGTATCAGGATTTTCTAAAAACTCTAAAGCAGCGATGGGGAGGACTGGAAATACTGGCGGTCCACACGCAAGTCCAGGGAGAGGCTGCCCCGGAACAGCTCGTGGACGCGCTTTCATACGTTAACCAGCTGCCAGAACCCGTCGATGCTGTGGTAGTTACCAGGGGTGGCGGCAGTCTTGAGGATCTGGCGGCGTTTAACAGTGAACCGGTGGTGCGCGCGATCGCGTCCAGCAGAGTACCGACGGTGGTCGGTGTCGGTCATGAAACTGACACATCGTTAGCCGATATGGTAGCGGATGTACGGGCTACGACCCCTACGGACGTCGCTCGTCACATCGTTCCCGACCGTCTTGAGCTGCAGAATGTTATTAGGCAATATAAACGCACAATCACACAGTCGACGAATGATGCAATCAAAGAATCGCGCACACAGGTCGCCCAGCGTGTACGCACGCTCCAACACGCGGTTACCATTTCGCGTTACCGTGAACTAACCCGTTACAGCGCGAAAACCCTCACACACCGCCAACAGCAATTACTCAAACGTAATAAGGATTACGTGGTCGGACTGAAGCGGACACTGGAAGGGTTTGACCCACAGGCAGTATTGCGGCGCGGGTATGCGGTGGTGCGACAACGTGATTCAGTATTGCACGAAGCCGGACGCGTCTCAGTCGGCGATCAGGTCATGATACAATTACACAAAGGAACGTTAGACGCAGAGGTAACTGATGTCAAAGAAGACTGATTTTAAACAACAACTTGAAGAACTTGAACAAATCGTGGAATGGTTTGAATCTGAGGAAGTGGATATTGACCAAGCACTGGAAAAATTCGAGCGCGGCATGGAACTGGCCTCCAATCTGGAAAAACAATTAAGTGAAATGGAAAACAAAGTCCAGGAAATTACTCAAAAGTTTAATGATTACGTCTCAGAAAAAGATACTTCAGATACCGAAAAAGAGGAGTAACCGGTGTATTGGTGGATAGTAACGGCTGTCGTGGCCATGTTCGGCCTGGGCGCGGCACTCGGCGCGCCGTGGCTGCCGACGCGGCGACGCGAAACGGATACCGCGCTTGATTTGCTCGCGTTAGAGCCGGGGCAAACAGTGATTGATCTCGGGTCGGGAACGGGTGATTTTTTGCGCGGGGCAGCACAGCGCGGCGTATATGGCATAGGGTATGAAATCAATCCGATTTTATGTGCATGGTCGCTAGTGCGTACATGGCCGTGGCGGAAAAAGGTGACTATCCATTGCCGCAATTATTGGCATGTCGAATTGCCGGAGTGTGACGGCGTGTATGTATTTCTCATCAAGCGGTATATGCCTAAATTGGACCGGAAACTAATCAGTGAACTATCGCCCGGTACTTCTGTGGTGAGCTATGCTTTTCCGGTTCCAGATCGTGAAGCAAGAACGGAGCAGCAAGGGTTATACCTGTACAACTACTAGTTTAGGAATAGAAAGTATTTACATAAGAAGTTTTTTATGTTGAAATAATGTAATGGCTAAACAACGGATACGCCACACGTGGCGGATTCTCAGCAAATATATCGGTAATTCCCGACGTGAGCTCGTCCTTATCTCCATTGTGGGAGTAGTATCAGCAGCTGCCAATGGAGCGGCACCGCTACTGGTAGGGCGGTTTATTGATGCGATTCTAGAACCTTCCAGTGTCGAGTTGTGGCAATTCACCATCGCTCTCTGGGTGTTTTTAGTGGCGTTATGGTTCAGTATACAAATAATCGCGGCAGTAGCTGACTGGTTCGTATCATTACGCGGAGACCGGATGGCAGATAACCTTTACGTGTCCTATATGTCCCAAGGATTCGAAACGTTACTGCACTTGCCGCTTTCCTTTCATAAACGCAAACAGACCGGAGATATCACCAGCAACGTCCAGCGGGGCGGCAATTATTTAGCTAGGATGGTACATGAGCTGGCGAGTATCGGTCCGCAACTTCTCAGCATCTTTTTCGGTATCGGAATAGCGCTATATATCAGCGTCTGGGCGAGTTTACCGTTAATCGCGGGCGTGGGTATGTATCTTTTGCTTCTGCGTCGAAACTTTGGTCGGGCCTACCATATGCGCAGAAAACAATGGGACAAATTCAGTGACGCATTCGGTGTATCCTATGACATGGTTAATAATGTCGAATCCGTAAAGCATTTTACGGCTGAAAACTATGCTTCAAAGTTGTTCACGCGTAAATTTCACAATGCGTTCCGTTGGGCCTATCAGGGTATAGTGATATGGAGTCGCGTAGGTTTCCAGCAGAAAATGTTGGTGGCCATAGTACAACTGTCGGTGTTTACTATTTCGGTACTATTAATACAAGCCGGTACCATGACTGTGGGCGAACTGATCGCGCTCAATGGGTATGCGGCGATGTTCTTCGGCCCGTTCGTGGCTCTCGGCCGCCGGCTCGACTTCTTTCAGGAAGCAGCTGTGGGGCTTCGCAAGGCGGAATCGATTCTGACCAGTAAGCGTGAAGCCTACACGCCCCATCGTTCTGTTCGGCCGAATGAGATACGCGGCGAAATAGAGTTCGACAATGTATACTTTCGGTACAAATCCAAAGATGAACCGGTACTCGAAAATATCAACCTGCATATCAGGCCGGGGCAAACGCTTGCCTTGGTGGGCGAATCCGGCGTCGGAAAGAGTACGTTGGTGGATTTGATAGGAGGGTTTTATTTTCCTTCGCGGGGCAACGTCCGTATAGACGGGCGCAATATACGCCGTATTGATTTGGAATACCTGCGCCGATACATCTCCTACGTACCACAGGAAATATTGCTGTTCCATGAAACCATTTATAACAACATACGGTTTGCGAAACCGGAAGCTACTAAAGCTGAAATTGAAGAAGCGGCCCGTCGCGCGAAAGCGGATGAGTTCATTGAGAAATTTCCACAGGGATATAACACAGTAGTAGGGAAACGCGGGGTTAAGTTATCGGCCGGGCAGCGTCAGCGCATTGCTATTGCCCGGGTGATCCTGCGGGATCCGCGGGTTTTAATTCTGGATGAACCCACCAGTGCACTGGACGCCAAGACAGAAAAAAGCCTGACAGATTCACTGGAAGAGCTGATGGAAGGGCGAACCACTATTATCATTGCCCACCGGCTTAGTACTGTGCGCCGGGCGGATGTTATTGCCACGATCAAAAACGGACAGGTTATGGAAATGGGAAGCCACGATGAGTTATTAGCCAAGGAAGCTGGTATTTATCGGGAGCTGCATGGTTTGCAATTCGATATGAATGACTAGTGATCAGTAAATAGTTGTGTCTTTCGGTTGTTCCCTGTAAGCATATGCGTTACTATAATATCCAAGATGCAAGAAAATAATAACAACGCAGTTCTTATATTTATTCTCGGTTTTTTGGTGGTGGCGCTCGCTGCATTAGCCGGTTGGTCGCTTTTTAAGTACCATCAGGAACGGACAACCGTCCAAGAGCAAATTGACGCTGCTGTACAGGAAGCCAAACAGGAACAGAAAAAAACTGATGAAGCCAGATTCGAAGAAGAACGGAAGAAACCGTTCCGCACCTATACAGCACCGGAAGTTTTTGGGGGAATTACCTTATCGTTCCCGAAAACCTGGAATATTTACGTGGAAGATTCTACCAGCGGAAGCACGCTAGTCGATCTCACCATGCATCCGGAACTCATCCGGGAGCAGCAAGGGAACGATATTCCGCGGGCATTCCGCATGCAGCTTATCAATAGCCTATTCGAAGACGCTACTCGCAGCCATCGCAGTGACGCGGAAAAAGGCGATCTTGAGGCTAACACTATTACGGTCTCCGGAATAGAAGGCATTCGATACGAAGGTGAAATTCGTGATGAGTACGATGGAAGTCTCGTCGCGCTGCCGTATCGTGACAAAACCATACTGATGTGGACAGAAAGCCAAAAGTTTGTATCCGATTTCAATACCGTTTTGAAAAAGGCAGAGATCAGCCGATAGGGAATAGGGTTAAGCGTAAAGCGTCAAGGGTAGAGAACGAATTACGAACTAAAGAAAATATATACTTAAACAACTAATTCCGGATTGTAGCCTGCCAGTTCGTTTGGAGAGTTTATACTCAGAGTCGAAGACCGGCAAAGACAGACCAGGAAACACAAAGAGAAAGGATTTATTTTTCAAAGTTTTGCATTTTGTGGCTCCTTCGGTTGTTTTTAATTCTTAATTCATTTTTACTAGCTTGGGCGGACTATTAATACGTTAACTCTCTACGCTTTACCCTCAACTCTGTGTTCTCCCACGGCCTGCTACAATATACCTATGAGAAGTCAAGACGCCTCCCGTGAGCTGGAGTTGATAGCAGCGACCGTCCACGAATTAAAAGCACCGTTAACTCTGATACACGGTATGGGGGCGATGCTTGAATCTGAGTCTCCCGAAAAGCTAACCGCGCGACAACAAGAGCAGTTGCAGCAAATCCGGAAAGCCAGCCACCGATTAAATTCATTAGTGGAGAGTTTGCTGCACGTGGAGAATTTGCCATATATACAACATGCCCAGCCCGTACAGATTCATAGCGAGTTACACACAGTAATGGAAGAAACTAAATCCTTGACCCGTGAACGAAATGTGGCGCTGGTATGGCGGCCACGGAAAACACTTCCGCCCGTTTTAGCCGATCCAATCAGTACGTATCAGTTGTTGAGTCACGCGATAACAGCAGTAGTGAAGTATTCTCCCTCAGGTTCCGAAGTAGTGATGCGCACCCGCCGCCGCGGCAGCATGATCGTCTTGCATATCGATGCTCCCGGTGAGCCGATTACTCCCAGTGAAGCACATCGTATCACCGAAATTCTCGGTAAGCATTTGCAACCTGTCCGCGGACACGGTAATTCTGCCGGGCTTAGTTGGTACATAGTGAAATCCATAGTAGAATTTTACGAGGGATCGTTGAAAGTTTCACCCGGGTCGGAATATACGACGATTGCAATCCGATTGCCGGTAAGCAATCAACTGAGTTTATTTTCATAATTTCGTACTACTAACCAAGGATCTACTACGGAATGAACATTTTATTAGTTGAAGACGATATAGATGTAAGCACCATGTATGGAGTGCAACTGGAGCGGGAAGAATATGGCGTGCGGTACGCACGTTCAGCCCAGGAAGCACTGGACGTATTGGAAGAAGATAAATTCGATATACTTATTCTTGATATTTTACTACCGGGGAGTAATGGCATCGCTGTGCTACAGGAACTCCAGGGGTACGAGGATTGGCGCACCATCCCTGTAATCGTATTGAGCAATGTCACGAAGGATGATTTGGCGGTTGATGCCCGTCATCTGCAGGACCTAGGTGTGCAAGAGTATTTGATAAAAATGCAGACCACACCGGATGATTTAGCAACCGCTGTACGGGCAGTAGCGTAGTCCTTACACAAAATGAACCGTGTATTTTTGCGAAGGTTCCATATAAAAAATATGAAAATCTATTAATTCATAGATAGTGAAATGGATATAACAGCATGAGTACATACAAAACCACGGGCATTATTTTACGTCGGCGGGACTACGGTGAAGCCGATCGTATTTACACCATTTTAACCCTGGAAGGAAAAGTATCCGCTATCGCGAAAGGGGTGCGTCGTATACGGGCTAAACTGGCAAGCCATCTCGAGGTGTTTAGTGAAATCGATTTGATGTTCGCCCGCGGGAAGAATCTGGATGTGGTTACTTCAGCGCGCACGTGTACTCAGTACTCACTTTCCCATGACTATGAACGGCTTCGTACCGGCTTTTTATTTTTGGAAATGGCGGACAAACTCAGCGACCAGAAGGAAACGGAAAACATTTATTTATGCCTACGTGAAGGGTTGAGTGTCCTTGAAACGCAGCAACCGAAAGTAGTAGAGCTTGCGTTCAAGTTAAAATTATTGGATGTGCTCGGACAGAAACCGCAACTCGAAACTACATTCGATTCAAATCAACCTGTTCGTGCTGACACCTCATATAATTTCGATATGTCACACGGTGGGTTAGTAGAGGGTAGCGGAGAAAAATCCAATTCATTATCACCGGAAGCCGTGAAATTATGGCGCTTATGCTTGCGGTATAATATCAGTGATCTTGCTAGAATTAGTGGAAGCCAGCAGGCAGCGATCGACAGTATCTGTATCTGTGATAGATTTTACGAATATATGTACAATTTTCGATTTACTGCCGATACGATTTAAAATAAGCACGCCAGTATAGTTGACTTAAACCGGTAAATCATGATTTACCGGTTTAAGTAATACAATTATGCCAGCAACATGCTTTGCTAGTTGACGTTACAGGTACAATGAAGTATTATTTATATCCAAATAATACGTAAGTAGCAATATAAAATAGGAGCTTTAAATGACTAAAGAACATATATGGCCAGCAACTCCACAACAACCGCAACCAGAATATTTTCATGGAATAAACGGCGAAGGTGTTATTTCAGCAGCTGGCGTACTAGAGGTGTTACGTAATACTCTTACTCCTGATGAACGTGAGGAAACCGATACAGGTGGCACGACCGAAGGAAATAATGATGACGACAGAGAAACGTAAAAATCCTAAACTCGGGTAAAACAATATAGAGTAACCTTATTTAGGTTGAAAATATAAAAAGTTGGATACTTTATACTTAGTACACGATACTTTATACTGTTAAGGCATGAACAAGCAAAATCCCAGTCTTGAGGTATTAGCATCGCTTGCAAAGCGAAGAGGGTTCGTGTATCAGGGTAGTGAAATTTACGGCGGACTCGCCGGAACGTGGGATTACGGGCCCATGGGCGTGCAGCTTAAACGGAATTTACAAAACTTGTGGTGGCGGATGTTCGTAGAAAACAGGGATGACGTATACGGTTTGGATACAGCTATCCTGATGAGCCAACGGGTATGGCAGGCCAGCGGCCATACGGGTGCGGGATTCGCCGATCCGATGGTAGAAGACCTTGAAACCAAAAAGCGGTACCGCGCGGACCATTTACTGGGAGACAATGGAGTAGAAGATGCTGAGTCGTTATCGTTCGAAGAGATGGATCAGGTCATTCAGAAAAAAGACATTAAAAGCCCCGAAGGTAATCAGCTCAGCAACGTACGGCAATTTAATATGATGTTCGAAACGTATGCCGGATCTCTCCAGGATGAAACCGCGAAAACGTATCTGCGTCCCGAAACCGCCCAGGGTATGTTCGTGAATTTCAAGAATGTCGTCGACAGCTTATATCCGGATTTGCCGTTCGGATTAGCGCAAATCGGCCGATGTTTTCGCAACGAGATCAGTCCGCGGGAGTTTATTTTCCGCGTGCGTGAATTAGAGATAATGGAGCTGGAATACTTCATAGAGGAAAAAGACTGGCAAAATGTGTTCGAAGACTGGCGACAGCAGTTTTACGGATGGTGCGAGGCGATTGGTTTGGACACGAATAAGGTACACGAATTGGATGTACCCGACGAGGAACGGGCGCATTATTCCGATAAAACGGTGGACTTCGAATACGAATTCAGTTTCGGTACCAAGGAAATCGCCGCCGTTGCGTACCGGACTGATTTCGATTTGCGCAACCATACGGAGCAATCCGGAGTCAGTCTCGAATATCCGAAAAAAGGGAGCAATGAACGCATCATCCCGCACGTTATCGAGCCTACTTGGGGTTTGGACCGGAATTTATTAGCGGTGCTCTCAGAGGCATACAAGGAAGAGGAAGTAGAAGACGAAACCCGCATAGTATTGAAATTACCCCATGAATTAGCACCAGTTAAAGTGGCGGTATTTCCGTTGTTGCAGAATAAAGAGGAATTAGTAGGGAAAGCCCGTGAGGTATATGAAAAATTGCAGCAACAATTCGGTAGCGTGACGTGGGACGGCAGCGGCAACATCGGCAAGCGCTATCGGCGCCAGGATGAAATCGGAACGCCGTATTGTGTCACGGTAGATTTCGATTCGCTGGAGGATGACAGCGTGACCGTTCGCGACCGGGATTCGATGGAGCAGAAGCGGGTAAAAGTTAATGAGTTAACTACTCATTTAACTTAGAAATGTATGACCAAATTTCATAAACAACCACCATATATCGTTATTTTTCGGAAAAACAGAGAAGGTGTTTCCGCGCAGGAATTCGTATATATCGGCTCAGAGCACAGCTATGATATAAATCACCCGCAATTCGGGATTATACAGCGGTATTGGGAACATTGGTTATATGGCAAGGATAGCAATAATTGCATAGCTCTGATTGAGGGCGGAACGTTCGATCCGCCGCAGTCTCTGGAAGATGCTATGCACGAGAACGCTGAAAGGGGGTTTCTAGCATGGAAAGCGGAGCAGGAAAATATGCAATTCACGTCTCCGGAGCCAGATTATAAACAGGAAATGCGGCATTTACTGCAAGCGTTCAGCAAAGAACAGATATTTCACTATTATTTTATTCGCAGCGTGGTGCAGTGGCACCGGATTGACCCGCGCCCTGATTTTCGCGAACATTTCGAGTTCGTGCCGAGAATGCCCGAGCGGTACGGAATAGAGAATTATGAACTAACCCTGGAAAAGTTAGTGGACATCCATAAAGAAATTACCGGCCGGGAATTCGATCCAGAAGATGTCTATTTTTTGCGCAGACTGGGGTCGTCTTATTATGATAAAGCAATAACCAATAAAGTCTCCGCCCGGTCCATGGCATTCCGTGACCAACATATAGTTGGAGAGATTGAAAAGTATTGGGATGAAGGAAAGAGTATTTTCAGCGTATACGGCTTTTATCACGTAGAGGAACAGGAAGAACAACTGAAACAGTTGCTATAGTACTCACAAATCCAACCCCCTATAATTGTTTGTCAAAACATCACTTACATGATATAAAAATGTTACTATTAAACCGTAATTTTCGACATGGAACAGAGAAAAGAGAACCATCAACACGAGAGTATGAACGAAGTTCTCGCGAACGAGGTCAAAAGCGCGGTAGCTGATATCGAAAAAAGACACGTTGAACTTCCCGAGGCGCAGTGGAGGCAAGCTACCAGTAAAGATTTACGAGAGTTTACAGCCCAGTTACGGGAACACTGGTTTCCTGGCAGGCACTTGGTAGCGATTGAGGGCGAAGCAATCTATGGGTATTTCGAGGACAATAAAGGAAGAAGCGGCCTTAGAAAACACACTGGTGAAGCATGCGGAGAACTAGGCGAAATCCGCTTATTCGACTACCCGTATACAGGAACTCCCATGGTAGTACTGAACCCTGATCCGTCCCGTGCGTATGATCCGCTCAAGTTGAGCGAGGAGCTTAAGCGTAATCATTCGTTAGAGTTAATACCGGTAGAGGCAGTGCGTGGCATCCAACCGTACCAATCCATGCAGGAAGAAACGTCCAAAGAATTCAATGAACTGATTAAGCAATTCGGCGAAGGCGGCTCCACGAATTTTACCGCCACTATTTAAAAAGCAAACTTTTGGCTACTGGGGTGTAATACGTAAAATTTTATCATCATCAGGGTTTGGACTGCCGCGGCCGTCTCTGTTGCTGGTTAGCATGTATAAGCGCCCGTTTGGTCCTTCCTGGATAGTTCGCAGACGTCCGTACTCGTTTTTGAAAATACTTTTTATCTGATTGGTCGCGGTATCGAGCTGCCACAAACTTTCGCTCCGTAGGCCGGCGAATATAAACGTGCCGCGCCAAGACTCAGGGAGAACATCGGTATCATAAAAGACAGCTCCAGAGGGCGCCCATGTTAGCGAACCGCTGCTTTTGACCGGATTACGATAGTTTACTACTGGTGCATCGGTCCGGGAATCCAATTCAATACTTCCTTCCGCTGCCGGCCATCCATAGTTAGCGCCGGGTTCGATTTCGTTGACTTCGTCATGAGCCTGCGGGCCGTGTTCTGTGGCATAGAGACTACCGTTGGGATCCCAATCCAGTCCCTGGACGTTGCGGTGGCCGTATGAATACACGAAGGAATTCGGGTCCGGGTTGTCCACCGGTTTACTGCCATCAGGATTAATGCGGAGAATTTTACCGGCCAGTGAATCTTTATTCTGTGCTGATGCAGGGGTGCGGGCATCTCCGGTGCCCGCATACAGCTTGCCATCAGGGCCGAAGGCGATCCGGCCGCCATTATGGAATTCAGCACCGGGGATTTTATTAACCAGCACCGTTTCTTCTACGAGCGCATCGCCGTTAAACCGATACCGGGAGATTCGGTTGGTGGGCTTTGCGGTAGTGTAATACACGTATACATATTGATTAGAGGAGAAATTCGGATCGAGCGCCAACCCGAGCGTACCGCCCTCGGATTCAGCGCGCGGTAATGTAAGAATTGGTTTTTTGCGGAGTTCGCCGTCCTGTATAACACGGACGCGTCCGGGCCGTTCAGTGAAAAAAATGTCGCCCGTTTCGGTAAAATCGATCGCCCACGGTGCACGCAGATTATCAGCTACTGTTTCTACGGCGACTCCGCTCGGAGATTGCGTAGTAATCTGGCTGCCCGGCGGTTCTTGCCATATCGAAACGGGTAACCATGTATATACGGCCCATACGATGCCGCCGATGATAATGATGCCAGTAATAATGAATAATATTTTTTTCATATACTCTTAGTATAACGTATGGGAAGGGTAGAGGGTTAAGAGCAGAAGGGTAAGGAATAGAAATTCGGAATACTATATTCTAAATTCCGTATTTCATTCTCGTATAAAACATATGTAGGGCAGGGTGTTTATTGCGCAACGCCATATCTGTATTTTCGCTCGTGTTCGGAAAAATTTCGGTACAGGGTGGGTGGACGTGGGTAATAATTAGTATTATATTGGAGTTAGTGGGTAGCAGTGGGTAAAGCCCACGATAAGCAATCCAAGGGAAATTAACATGCCAAACCTCGACTACTTCGAACGCAAGCTTGATGACAAAAACCGGTTAACCATACCGGCGGATGCCCGGGCTGAATTTGAAGACGGGGAAATGGTAATAACCCAGGGATTCGGCAACTACTTGCACCTTTATAGTAAGAAAGTATGGGATGCGGATATGGAATCGGCACTTTCGGGAGACATCCTGGATGAACGGATCGCCGATTTAAACGTCAAATTCCGCTTGGGAAAACAAATAGCCAAGCTGGACAAAAAGCAAGGCCGCATCACCATCGAACAGCGTCTTCTGGATTATGCCGGTATCGACACTGATGTAATAGCCGTCCGGGTAGGGAAATACTGGCGGTTAATGAGTCCGAGCCGGACACAAACCCATACAGAATAATATCCCGACCGCTCCTTGAGACGCACAAACCAAAATTGTTAATCAATAATCCGATTTGCACATTCAAAAACCAAAACAAAAACTCACATGATTGATAAACCGTTCGCGGTTTAAACATATCAAGTGCGAGATTAGCTATGTGGCAGCCAGCAGGTGGGCTTAGGGTAAAACACCTCAAAAACAACCCTCGCACCTCAAATCTCCAAAACAACAACTCCACCTCACACGTCTCTCTTTTTTGAAGGAATTATTTTAATTCCTTACCACAACAACAACCCTCCCCCGCCGTTGGCGGGAGACGGGGTTTATAAAAACAAAAACTCAAGCAAAAATAAAAAGCTGGCTGCTACACAGGTGATCTTGACATGCCAAAACAAACACAAACATCATCACCATCATCAAATCCGGAGTTTCACCAGCCGGTATTAGCAGACAGCGTAATGCGTTTGCTCGATCCCGAACCGGGCGACCGGCTTTTGGACCTCACCGCTGGATACGGAGGTCATGCACGGAAAATTATCGACCGCGCGGGCAATACGACACACCATATATTGGTGGATCGTGACGCCCAAGCAGTGGATTGTTTGCAGCGCGCGTTTACTCGCGACAATATCTCGATAATCCATAGCGATTATGAGTCAGCGCTGAACACTATAACCGATGGATTCGACATTGTGTTAATTGATTCGGGCGTGTCGTCACCGCAACTTGACAGTAGCAATCGTGGGTTCAGTTTCTCTGTCGACGCTCCGCTCGATATGCGGATGGATCAGACACGCGGCTCTACGGCCGCTGACATCCTGAATACCATGCCAGAGCGTGATATCGTCGATATATTGCAACGATATGGCGAAGAGCGGCTCTCAGGCCGCATTGCGCGGGTAATCGTTGAAAACCGGCCGATAATCACCACCAAACAACTGGCCGATATCGTAACCAGCGTGTATAAAGGCAAGAGCCGTATACACCCGGCGACTCGGACATTCCAAGCGGTGCGCATCGCGGTCAACGACGAACTCGGACAGCTGGAACGAACGCTTCCCACGATTGAAAAAATTCTTAATCCCGGGGGACGAGCGGCGATCATCAGTTTCCACAGTCTCGAAGACCGCATAGTAAAACAGTTTATCCGGGAAAGTAGCCTACAGCCACTCAACAAAAAAGTGGTGCACGGCAAAATTGAAGATGTTTCCAACCCGCGCGCCCGCAGTGCCAAATTGCGAGCGGCGATTAAAAATACAAACCATGGTCAGTCTCGCCATCGGCGGGATAAAACAAAAACAAGGAGGTAAGTATGGCTATTAAAGTAAAAGCACTCGGCAGCAATGCACGGGCACAAAAAGTAGCAGTAAAAGCTCTCGAGCCAGTTGCCTAAACAGCAACGCGCACAAACCCGCCCCATTTTCTGATAATGGGGCGGGGAATTGTCATCAAAAACACAAACAATAAAAATGCTCGTTATCGTCGATAACGGGTCTTTAGGAAACAAAAACTATGTATCAACAACAAGCATTAATGCGTCGGCAGAATTCCCGTGGTGTACGCCGCAATCGGAATTTCAATGCACACACCGCAAGCAAGACACTCGGTCCGGTAACCTCGACATTGTTTTTGGTCATTATTATCGGAGTATTATCACTTTTATATTTAACGCAAATCACTAAAACCAGTACGTACGGGTATGAAATCAACGACCTTGAACAACAACAAGCTGCATTGCAAGAGGAGCAGCAGGAATTACAAGTAGAAGCAGCCCGGTTGCAATCGGTAGCCCGTATAGAAAACTCTCCAGTCGCTTCAGAACTCGAATCGGAAACCAACGTTACCTATGACAGGCAGTAAGTCACGCATTACTATTATCGGCATCATCTTTATGATATTGGGAGCAGCGGTAGTGGCTCGATTGGGGTACCTGCAGGTACTGCGGCATGATTATTTCGCTGTACTGGCCAGCCAAGCCCATTCGCGCAAATTTGAAATACCTGCTCGCCGGGGAGAGATATTTATGCAGAATCGCGGAGAAACGGTGCCGGTTGCGATGAATCGCAATTTACAAACACTATATGCCGATACCCGTTATGTATACGATACGCCTCGTATAGTCAGAGAATTAAAAAATATCACCGGTACAGATTATTCAGAAATTCTAGAACGCACCGAAGGGTACACGGTGTTAGAGGAAGAAGTAAAGCGTGAAACCGCGAAAAAGATTAAAGATAAGCAGCTTTCCGGCATAGGATTGAGTGATAACTTTACCCGGGTATATCCGGAAGGAGTACTGGGCGCACAGATGATCGGCTTCGTGAATGATGACGGTCAAGGCCAATACGGTGCTGAAGAAGCGCTTAACGATACGCTCGCCGGGCAACCGGGTTTATTGGATGCTGAAACTGACGCCCGCGGTATACCGATTGCCGCAGAAGAAAACGTGCAACGGCCTTCCCGCGATGGCCAGGATGCCGTTTTAACTATCGACCGCAATATCCAGGCGTATGCGGAAAAAGCCCTCAAAAAGGGAGTAGAGGAAACAGGGGGCGAATCAGGGCATGTCGTTATCATGGACCCGAACTCCGGAGAAGTTTTGGCAATGGCGAATTACCCGAATTATGACCCGAACCAATATGAAGACGTGCAGGATTATCAATTGTTTCGAAACGCGGCGACAAGCCAGCAATTTGAGCCGGGTTCCGGGTTTAAAGTGTTTACCATGGCAGCGGGACTCCAGTCGGGCAGCATAACTCCCGAGGAAACGTATTATGACAGCGGGTCAGTACAGGTAGCCGACCATCGGATTGAAAATGCCATGGGCGGCAATAAGACGCGCAGCATGACCGAAATAATAACGCACTCGGTAAACACCGGCGCTGTTTACATACTCAAACAACTCGGCGGAGCGGACGATTCAGACACCGGAAGCATCACCGAAGCTGATAAGCAGACACTGTATGACTATTATGTAAACCGATTCCGATTGACAGATCCGACCGGTATTGAACAACCGGGCGAACCGGATTTGACCATGCATAAACCTTCTGAGGTCGGTCCTGTTAATTATGCCAACATGGCATTCGGCCAGGGAATCACGACCACCATGACGCGTATGGTCGCGTCTATGAGCGCGGTTATTAACGGCGGAACGCTTCACGCACCCAGTATGGTAGATTACTACCGTTCCACTAACGGAACTACCCGCGACATAACTCCGGAAGTAATCGATGAAAACGTGGTGTCGGAAAAAACCTCCCACCAAGTGCGGACCATGATGGAAACGGTCGTAGAGGAAGGGGGCGGGTACGCGACGCGGGTCGAAGGACACCGTATCGGGGGTAAAACGGGGACGGCGCAGATGCCTCGGCCTGATGGCGGCTATTATAACAATCGTGATATCGGCACGTTTACCGGTTTCGCGCCCGTGGAAAATCCCGAGTATATTATGATGGTTCGCGTAGATAATCCTCAGGTGCCGGGGTATGCTGGTTCAGCGGCGGCAGGCCCTATTTTCGGTGATATAATAGAATGGTTGTTGCGCTACGAAGGTGTTCCGCCTACCGAATAAATGTTAGTATTTAAGCAATAGATAAAGGGAAAAATCAATATGGAAATACTCAATAGCGGACTATTAGATCCAATCATTATCGATCCACGAATCGTATTGCGTTTAATGTGGGCGGCGGCTACTGGATTTCTGCTGGCAATGTTGTTAACCCCGGTGTATACTCACTTTGCTTTTAAACATAAAGCATGGAAACGCATCCGCGAAAACGCGACTTCCGGAGAAAAAGCGCCAATATTCCATAAACTCCATGAGGAGAAACACAAGCGTAATATTCCTACCATGGCGGGAATTGTTATGGTGGTTACGGTAGCCGTGATCACCATATTGTTTAATTATGACCAGGCGCAAACATTACTTCCGCTTGTCGCGCTCTTAGCCGCCGGAGCAGTCGGGCTGATCGATGATTTTATAAATATACGTGGACAGGGAACAGGGGTAGCCGGCTTGCGCTCGCAGTTGAAATTCTGGTTAATCCTTCTTATCGCTGCTGGAATTAGCATGTATGCATACGTGAAACTGGACTACACCAGCTTAGCAGTGCCGTTTCTTGAACAAGTACCGTTCGGATGGCTGATTATTCCGTTATTCATGCTTGTGATACTCGCTTCTGCGAACGCGGTTAATATAACTGATGGACTGGACGGATTGGCTGGAGGTTTGCTTACAATCGTTTTCGCTGTCTACACCTTAATCGCTATGCTGCAAGGTAATTTTGGAATCGCTGTATTTTGTGCCACGGTAGTAGGCGCTCTCTTGTCATATACGTGGTTCAATGTGCATCCGGCCCGGTTCTTCATGGGTGATGTCGGATCATTCGCATTGGGTACTACGCTGGGCGTAGTGGCGCTCTTAACCGATACCGTATTACTGCTGCCGGTGATTGCAGCGGTGTTTGTATTAGAAGCCGGTTCTAGCAGCCTGCAACTGCTTTCCAAGCGGATTTTTAAGCGGAAAATTTTCCGTTCAGCTCCTTTGCATCACCATTTTGAAGCCATTGGATGGCCGGAAAGCAAAGTTACTATGCGCATGTGGATTTTAGGTGCTATGTCAGGCACATTAGGATTGATCATCGCGGTGCTGGGAGGGCAGTTATGAGCCAGACCCGGGGACACCGGGCTGACACCAGTCTCATATTATTATTAGGTATTTTGTTAATGGTAGGTCTGGTGGTGATTTATTCAATCAGCCCTATATTAAGCCGTGAATTGCTGGATGGGGCGGGCCGTAATTATTTCGCCTATGCACAGTTGCGGCATATTGCTCTCGGGGTGATATTGTTCGCAATTGCTACTCGTGTACCGTTACGAATATGGCGAAAATTGCTGCCGTGGCTGGCTGCTGCATCCGCGATGTTTCTGTTTCTTATGCTTACTCCGCTCGGTGTGAGCGAGGGAGGGGCTACCCGGTGGCTCGGAGTGGGCGCGTATACCTTCCAGCCGGTGGAATTGGTGAAATTCACGGTAGTTATCGGAGCGGCGGCATGGTTTGCCGGGCTAAAAGAGAAAGAAGTACAAAGTTATAAGTACGCGCTGTTCCCTCTGATGGGGGTGTTAGCATTAATCGCGGTTTTCGTATTAGTGCATCAGAAAGATCTGGGTTCGATGCTCGTGATTGCCGTTATCGCGACTACCATATTTTTCGCAAGCGGCGTCGGGTGGCGGCAGCTCGCCTATTTATCAGGAGCCGGAGTCTTGGCGGGAATACTCAGCATTATTTTGGTTCCGCACCGAATGGAACGGTTCCGTACTTTTTTTAATCCCGAAGGCGGTCTGTCAGAAAGCAGCTACCACCTCCACCAGGCACTGATCGCGGTTGGTTCGGGCGGATTGTTCGGTCTTGGGCTCGGGAAAAGCGTTCAGGTTTACGGGTATTTGCCAGAAGCAGCCAATGATTCTATTTTTGCTATAATAGCCGAAACATTCGGGTTAGTGGGAGCTACCACCGTACTGCTACTGTTCGGACTGCTTGTTTACCGTTGTCTTGTAATCGCGCAACATACCGAAGATACGTTCAGCACGTACATTGCTCTTGGTATTGCTGCATGGATAGGCGTACAGGCATTGATTAATATAACCGCCATGATCGGCATCATTCCATTAACTGGAATTACGTTGCCGTTTATAAGTTATGGAGGTTCGAGCTTAGCATCTGTTATGCTTGCTATGGGAGTGGTCACCCACATATCGAAATACACAGCAAGGACGCCACATGAAAATCGTAGTCAGCGGGGGCGGCAGCGGCGGACACATAACGCCTATTTTGGCAGTCGCTCATCATCTAATATCACGCGGTAACGAACTGCATTATATCGGTTCGGGGAATTCACAAGAATCCCGATTATTCAAAGGATCCGGCATTGCTATGCATACAGTACCGACCGGTAAATACCGGCGATATTCAGGAAATGCATGGTGGAAAGCACTGCTTGATATAAAGACTCTGGTACTTAATATTCGCGATATGATACGATTCGCGGCCGGTTTTCTTAAAAGCGTGTGGCTCTTGGTGCGATTGCGCCCTGATCGGGTATTCGTGAAAGGCGGGTACGTCGGGCTACCCGTTGGATTGGCGGCTTGGGTGCTCCGCATACCGTTTATCATCCATGAATCGGATAAAGTGCCGGGATTAACTAATCGTATACTCCAGCGGTTTACCCCATACCGCGTATCCGGATTTGATACGGAAGGGTTTGTTCCTCTTGGCAATCCTGTTCGAGAAGATATTCTTCGTCCAGCACCCCTGGACCGGAATCATTTTGCTATAAAGAGCCAAAAACCTATTGTGTTAGTGTTCGGGGGGAGCCAAGGTTCGCATGCTATCAACGAGGTGGTGGGGGAGTTGGCCGCTTCTTATGATGATATGGAAATTATCCATGTCCACGGCCGTTCATCTCCGGAGAAAATGCCATCGTATGCGCATTATCACCCGTATGAGTTTTTGATGGAGGATATGCCGCACGCATTGCAATTGGCTGATGTAGTAGTGGCGAGAGCCGGAGCCAATACATTAGCCGAACTTGCGGTTTTAGCCAAACCCTCCATTATTATTCCGCATCCGAATTTGAGTGGTGATCACCAGACCGAAAACGCAGTATCCTGGAGGGATAGTATCGTAATGATGCCACAATCCGAGCTGACAGCACCCGCGTTGCACGATCAACTGGACCGAATCGTTAATGACTCCAAAATCAAGCAGGCACTGTCACACGCTATTGCGGAACGTGCGAACCCTCAAGCAGCGGCTGATATCGCCGAATACGTCATTAACCCCCGGGAGGCCTCATAAATGTCCGACAAGCAACGCCAGAAACAGAAGAATAAGAAAACCCCGCAGTCACCTTCAGGATTCCAGGCCCGCTATTATCGGGGCGATACGCGTGCTCAAACGTCACGCCGCACGCCGTGGTGGCGGAAAATTGTGCTGATCGTTATCATTGGCAGCTTGTTGAGTGGCGCGTGGATATTCGGCCGGGTAGAGGCGATTTCGGTAACCGGAGTGAACGATAAGAAGGTTGTTCGCACTGTGCACCGGCAACTCAACCAGCACTATACATTCTTGTGGCATGCGTACACGAAACCGGTTGAAGAGACGATTCGTTACCCTGACAACATCGATCATGTAACACTTTCAGCGGATTGGATGAATCAGCGTCTTGTCGCGTCAATCAGAAAAGCTTCGCCGGCATTATTATGGAAGACAGAAGGGGATACATTTATCGTCAATAAACAGGGGCGAGCGATACGAAAAGCCGAAGATACCGGCCAAACGCTCCCCGTTATTATCGATGATTCGGGATTACCGGTTAATACGGGGGAGCAGATAGCGCCTGAAGATTTTGTTGCGTTCGTGAGCAAAGTAAAGAGTGGAGAACTTCCAATTACCCGATTACGTATCGTTGACACCACGCGTGAATTGTATGCGGATCTGGAAGATGGCTATTATGTACGGTTCGATACTACTGCGCCGGTAAAAACGCAGCTAGAAAACGTCCAGCGCGCGCAAAAAACAGCCAAACGTAACGGCGATACTATCACCGAATATATTGACGTCCGATTACCGTATAAAGCGTATTATAAATAACACCTATGCTATAGGTAACATGTAACTATTTCGCATATAACAAAAGGAGGTAACATGTATCATATAGCAATTTTCAAAACTTTTTAACTGCTACATGAAACATGGTAAATCTATGCTACATGATAATTGATACATATAGTCCATGCTACTTGGTGGAGTAGTGCCCCGCCCTCCCCGTTTTCTGTTCGTTTTTTGTTCATATAACTAAATGGTGGCCCCAGATAGAAATTATTTTTATATATTTAAATATAATATATGCATATAGTCAAATAGGCGAGAGAGAAGAGTAGGAGAGAATAGAAGTGGAGTAGTGTCAAATAAATAATCGAACATGCATCCGTGTGTGGTCTGTGGAAAATGTGATTTAAATCACATAGTAATAAGTTGTCAAAAATAATACGGAACTCAACGGAGCACGCTCTTGGAATGAATCACAGTACGCATAATCAATAAAAGCGCGGCATGTAACACGAAAGTTCCTGAGAGTAGTGTTATAAGGGTGGATGAGAGTACTCTCCCCCTATAAGCACTCTTATGCCAGGATATTAAATGGATATATAATGCTTTTCCGTAAAAATTGAAGTACGTCGCAAAATATACATTGTGCGACGTTATAGTTATGTAAGGGTTCGCTTACTTTTTTTATTTGCTTGTGACTGTCCTCGTGTTCATTATGTGTTTTTGTATTCTCTTGCTCCCTTTTGTTATTTACGTCTCCGTAGCTTCACCACTTCGTCCGGTCGCAAGTTCGCGTCTGAGTCTGAATCTTGGCTGTTTTGCGTTTGCGGCTGATTTTCAGGTTTTGTTTGGACTGGTCTTTTTTGTTGCTGCTGCTGTCCGCCTGATGCGTGTTTCGGTTTTTGTTTGTGTTGGTTGCTGCGATTTTGACTCCGTTGTCCGCCTCCGGCGTGCTGTCGTTGTTGTTGCTGCTGTTGTTGTCCGCCTGAGCCGGATTTCGGTTTTTGTTCATCCACTTGTGTCCAGGCGCGGATTTTCTGCTCAACCTCTGAGCGTCCAGAGGCGAAGGTACTGCGCGAATGTTCGATAATATTAGGTATAAAGTCGCTTTCGGTATCAGGAACACTTAAAGAGTGGGCAGTGAACGGCGGCGCTTTTTCTCCGTCGATACTCATATTGATAATGAAGTTTTGGTTATGAAGTTTTATGAGGTCTTCGCTTTCGAATGTGGGCGAGAAATATTTGGCCAAATACGGCGCGTCGTCCGCGCTAACACGGAAAGAGATGATCGAACCCACGTTACCGAATACCGCGTCGCGGACCTCCTGGGACATTTGCGATATATACTGGTTGGCGATCGTCAGGTTCAACCCGTATTTGCGGGCTTCTGATAATATAACCGCGAATGAATCCGTGGCAAAATTCTGGAATTCATCCACGTATAGATTAAACGGGCGCCGTTCTTCCAAGTGCGTGATGTTGGCCCGGCTCATGGCGGCCAGCTGGATTTTGGTAACCATGAGAGCACCCAGAGTGGCTGCGTTGTCCTCCCCTACCTGGCCGCGACTCAGGTTGACGATTAAAATTTTACCCTCGTCCATCATTTTCCGGATATTAAAGGCGCTCTGAGGTTGGCCGATGATGTTGCGAACCAGCGGATTAGCAGTGAAGGCGCCTACTTTATTCAGGATGGGCGCAACTGCTTCAGAGGCAAACTTTTCGTTCCAGGAAGCGAACTCGTTCACCCAGAAGTTCTTGACCACTGGATCCTGGATTTCTTTGATTACATCATCGCGGAATTGCTTTTCCGTTAACATGCGGGTTATGCCGAGCAATGTGGCGTTTGGGTAATCCAGTAGCGCCAGGATGGTATACCGCAGAATATACTCGAGCCGTGGCCCCCAAGAGTACCCGAACATGCGCTTTAGAGCTCCCACAACTTCTGAAGAAATGTGGCTTTTAAGGCTTGGGTCAGTAACTTCCAGGGGATTGAATGCCACCGGGTATTCCGTATCAGCCGGATTGAAATACACTACGTCCTTCACCCGGTGTTCAGGGATATATCGTAACACATCGGCTGCAAAATCCCCGTGGGGGTCGATAGTGGCAAATCCTCCTCCATGGTAAATATCTGAAAGTGTTAATAACAACAACAAATAGGATTTCCCGGTGCCGGTTTGCCCTACTACGTACACATGCCGGCCACGGTCGCTTCGTTTAATACCGAATTGGTGGTTATGCCCCCGGAAATTTGTCACGCCTATCGGGCTTAATTCTTCTTGGGGTATGGTTGCTACCGATGGAAGATTAGAGGGTGGTTCGGCCGTTTTGTTATTCGCCCATACTACATTCGGGGTTTCGACGTTCGCGTGAGGCAAGTGGTACAGACTGGCGAGCTCCTCGATATTTAGAATAAACCCTCTATCAATGAATAATCGGGCGCGGTACTGTTTGATTGCTTCCTCGCCGCTGAGTTGCTTGCTGGATTTGAAGCCGTTGGTAACGTCATTGAATTGTTTGAACGCGCCGAGTAATGCTTGCATACGCAGCCGTGACAACGTTTTATCATTGCCGATATGGACGATTCGTACTTTTACTTCGTATCCGAGTTTGGCAATTTTATCGTTCGTGGATTGGATCATAGCTTTTTGTTGGTCGGAGACTTCGGGTTGTTTACTCCCTCCTTCCCCACTGTTGGGCGGTTTCCAGAGCGCGACAAAAAAGTCGCCGAGTAGTTTCTGCAATTTTCCGCCGGTTCCTGAACCGCCGCTTCTGAGCCGGGATATATATGCTTCGCCTTTTTTATGCCAGCTATCTTCGATCGGCCGGGCCAGTATTTGTATCCACGCTTGTTCGCTCGGATCTTCAAGTTTGGCCAATACAGCGGTAATTCCTCCTAATGGATCAACTTCAAAACTATTAAACGTGCGGATCGGTAATACGTCGGGATTGGATAGTTTCAGCTCTAAAGATTCAGCCACGTAGTTTTCAGGTAGTTCTTGGCGGGCATAATCTTCATTCAGTTCCACGATATTTACGCTTGGGTACTGGGCATATACCTGACCTTCTATAAAATTCTGTAAATGGTGGGGCGTCCAGATATAGAAACGGATTTTTTGATCAACGGCCGCGATTTCAAAACTGATGTGTTCCTGTATCCCTCCCTCACGCAATAATTCCTGTTTAGGCCGCAGAATTCCATGCAAACTGGCAAAAAGTTGTTCAGCGGAAAGCTCACGTTTCTCATTGTTGCGAGGCAACTCCAGCATGAGGAGACTGTATTTGGAATCGCTCACCCAGCGTTGTTTGCGCACATTCTGCCAGATAAGAAAACCGAAGACAGCCACGACAACTACCCAGCCGCCCCAATCAAAGAGCAACTTGCCCAGAAACTGGATAATTGTAAAAAATATACTGAAGAGAAGATTCATTTACTATTTATTCATTCAGTGCGTAGGTCGCTTTGGCCACGCGTTTAAATTGGTCCTTCCCTTGTAAGTTTAATATAATTGTCGTTGGTTTTACATGGCGTTGTTCAAGCACCCGTTTTATGATCTCGTCACGGTGCAAGGGTGATTCTTTGTGCAGAATATCTTTAATAACATCCGCAACCGTACCGGTATTGAATCCCCATTCGCGTAACGCGTAAATCCCCCTCCCTACAAGAATAAACCGTTTATCTTTTATTAATTCATTATGAATTGCTTGAGTAGTTACGTCTTTGCGTTTGAAATCGGATTTCTTTATCTCTTCGGCGATTTCATTAAAATGCATCGGTTTTTGCTGGCGCTGCAGGATCACGAAAATCTTGTCCCGGATGCTTTTGGGGTTTACTGCCGGCCACGTATCGAGCCCCCACTTATCATCTAACTGCGCTAATCCTTTGGTAGAACGTGCCAATCCGTGCAGATGGTGTTTTTCGAGTTGGCCGGAAAATTTCTCATGAAGCGCATCGAGATTTATCGGTTCCCCCATTTTTTCTACTGTTTTCACCAAGTCGTCGCGTAATTGTTTGAGTGTTTTGTGGTCATGGTGTTGGTGTAAAGCCAAACTGTGGTGGAAATGATCGTTATCAATAATAACGGCGATATCAGGTACCAGATGAGCAAGAAAATTTATGTGGGCGTGTTTATCGGTACCGCTATGATGGGCAACTTCGTGAAGCGGAGCGATCCGCCCTAATTTTTCCAGTATCGAGACAAAGTGGTTGCGTATTGATTCCATGTGCGGATGTTCCAATTGCTGGAGTCTCAACAAGGTATGCTTTTCTATCTGCCGTACACGCTCCCGGGTGATTCCGAGCGCGCCGCCGATTTCTTCCAGTGTTTCCTTGCGTCCATGCAAGCCGAAGCGCCGCGTGATGATTTCCCGTTCACGGTCTTTGTCCACGGTATCTAGTATATCCGTTACCAATTGGTGAATATCTAATTTTGCTATATCGGATGTTGCTGTTGTTTCCATGAATTTACTCTTATCAGTCGTTCATATGATTATAAAACAACCTTAGTTCGGTGTCAATTTATAAATATGACGTTTTGTAAAAAACTGAAGGACTGTTACGTACGCTTTCCTTTCCGTTTCTTGGGAGTATCCAGGATTGTTTGCGCCTGTTCTTTATCTATATTTTCAGGCGTTACATCATCAGGAACTTTGGCATTGCGCTTTCCATCCGTGACGTATGGCCCGAAGCGCCCCCGTAAAACTTTTATATTGTTGTCGAATGTGGCGATTGTATTCTTGGCATTCCGTTCGCGCTTTTGTGCTAATGCAGTGCGTGCATCGGATTCGCTGACGGAAAAGGGGTCTTCTCCGTCGGGAATCGGCGCGAACACGTTATCACTTTTTACGTACGGTCCATACCGGCCATAATTAGCTTGTATTTCCTGGCCGCTTTCATCGGTGCCGACCGTGCGTGGTAATTGTAAGAGTTGGAGCGCTTCCTCCAGTGTAATGTCTTCGATTTTTTGGCCTTTTGGGATAGGGGCAAATTTGGGCTTTTGGGCAGTATCTTTGCTGTGGCCGAGTTGCAACATGGGTCCATACTTTCCCATGCGAGCAATCACCGGCTCGCCGGTTTCCGGGTCTGTACCAAGTTCTCGGGCGCCGCTGGCTTCTTCACGGGATAATGATTCAGCTTCAGAAACTTTTTTACTGAATGGTTCATAGAAATCCGCAATCATTCGGTTCCATGTTTCTTTGCCTTGGGCGATCCGATCGAATTCTTCTTCTACTTCTTTGGTAAAATCGTAATCGACAATATCTTTGAAATTATTTGTCAGAAAATCATTTACCAGAAACGCGATCTGGGTCGGGAACAGTTTACCTTTGTCCTGGCCGTACATAATGGTTTCTTCTGATTCTTCTACACTCTCTTTTTCGCCTACTGAAAGCAGCGACACGATTTTTTCTTTTCCTTGGACATCACCTTTTTCAACGTACCCTCGTTCCTGGACTGTTGAGATAGTCGGTGCGTATGTGGACGGCCGGCCGATTCCCATGGCCTCCAGTTTGCGGACGAGTGCTGCTTCACTGTACCGGGCAGGGGCGCGCTTCAGTGTTTCACGGGCCGTGATAGATTGCCACGCAAGTGTTTCCCCCGATTCTACGGCAGGAAGAACGGTTTCAGTTACTTTAGTCTCGCGGTATGCCTTTAACCAACCGGAAAATGTGATTACTTCACCCGTGGCTTCAAAAAACTGCGGCAGCGTATTACCGGAAATAGTCACGGTAGTTTTGTCCAGTTGTGCTGCTGCCATTTGGCTGGCAAGCGTTCGGCCACGGATCAATTCATACAGGCGCTGTTCTCCTTTGTCACTGCTAACGGTTTCGTTGCTCAGATCGGTCGGCCGTATTGCTTCGTGTGCCTCCTGTGCGTCGGAACGGCTTTGGTGGGTTCTGTGTTGGTGGTGGTCTTCGCCATACGTTTTTTCAATGACCTCACGTGCTTGTTTCAGTGCGTTCCCGGAAAGAGTAACCGAATCAGTCCGCATATATGTAATATGGCCGGCTTCATATAAGCGCTGTGCCAATGTCATGGTTTGTTTTACGCTGTAGCCGAGTTTGCGTGAAGCGACTTGCTGGAGAGTTGATGTGGTAAAAGGTGGCGAGGGGTTCCGTGTAGCCGGTTTTTTAGAAACATCAGCCACTTTGAATTCGTCGCCGCGGGCGGTTTCAAGCAGCTCGCGGGCTTCTGATTTTTCAGCAATCGTATCTTTCAGTTCGGCGGGAAGTTCTTTGCCGTCTTGAGTGTTGAATTCCGTGGTTACTTTAAATGAGCTCTCTGGCTGAAAATCGCTTATTTCTCGTTCTCGTTCAACGATTAACCGGACGGCCACTGATTGTACTCGCCCTGCACTTAAGCCGGGTTTAACCTTCTTCCAGAGTAACGGTGATAACTCATACCCTACCAATCTGTCGAGTACGCGGCGTGCTTGCTGGGTATCAACCAAATTACGATCTAACCCTCGCGGATTGTTCATCGCGGCAGTAATCGCTTCCTCCGTTATCTCATGGAACGTAATGCGCTTTGCTGAATCTTCATTAAGTCCGAGAGCGTGGACAAGATGCCATGCGATTGCCTCACCTTCGCGGTCTTCATCAGTGGCGAGCCAAACAGTGTCGGCATTTCGCGCCGCTTTTCTTAATTCATTAACCCGCTTCTTTTTATCTTCCGGGGTAACATATTCGGGTTTAAAACCGTTTTCCTTATCAATCGCGAGCTCTTTACGGGGAAGATCCCGGACGTGTCCATAACTCGGCAGTACCTCGTAGTCGTTCCCGAGAAATTTTTTGATAGTCTTGGCTTTGGCCGGAGATTCTACGATAACCAACTGTTTACTCATAATGCATTCTCCCGTTTCGTGTCATACACCTGCACTGAAGCTGTCCGTGCTTTAGTTGCTCGTGAGTGTTTCTGATGAACAGCGTGGTAATTCGGTGTAATCATGCTCATACATGTTTAGCGTAGTTGCCGCTTAATTGCAATACGGTATATTTTCATTTGTTTATCTTCAAATATCGTTATTCTGCTGCCCAGGTATCGTTGTTCAGCCGCCGAACTAAACCGGTAATTTCCAAGGTGGTGATTGTCCGGTTGAATGTAGCCACGTCCCATCCGGTATGGTGGATAATGGCTTCCGTATTCGTAACTCCTTGACTGAGCAGGTCGAGAAGCCGCGTTTCTTCTTTGCTGCGTGGCGTGTCTTCGATTTTATTATTCCGTATCTCTTTATCGGTTTCGCGGGCGATTCTCAGCGCGTCGAGCACATCATTCGCGTTAGTAATTGCGGCAGCTCCGTCCTTGATTAAATTATTCGCGCCTGCGCTCAACGGATTAGTGGTGTTTCCCGGTACTGCCATAACCTCCCGGTTTTCTTCCAGTGCGAAACGGGCGGTAATCAATGCTCCGCTCCGCTCGGCGGCTTCAATAATAATAGTGCCAAGACTCAGCCCGGCAATAATCCTGTTACGGGCAGGAAAATGCTGGCGCAACGGCGGAGTGCCTTCCTCGTATTCACTGATTATCGCTCCTTTGTTTTTAAGGATATTGCGAGCAAGATCACGGTTTCGTGCCGGATATATCGTATCCAAACCGGAAGCCATGACCGCCACTGTATACCCGCCAGCTTCTACTGCTGCGCGGTGAGCGATGGCGTCAATACCATGCGCAAGTCCGCTCACGATTCCGACGCCAAAGGCAGCCAAGTCGTAACTTATACGCTGGGCTACTTCTTTCCCGTAATGGGTTGCTTTTCGGCTCCCTACTATGGCCACTAAGGGTGTTTCGGTGTGCAGTGCACCGCGTATGTATAGTTTTTTAGGTGGATAGGTTATTTCAGCCAATGCTTTCGGGTATTTTTCATCAGACGGCTGAACGCAATGAATGTTCATGAATATATGAGTAAATATAGTTGACAAATAAACAAATTAGTGTTAAAAAGAAAAAGTAAGGACGTGCTATAGCGTCCTTCGTACCTCCCATTACTATAGTGCCATTGCCCGGTATTTTTTTCTACCCTCCAGCGATAGACCGGGCAATGCTTGTCCCTTCAATCCGGGTATCCGTGTCGCATTACCCGTATTGAAGGGAGATATAAGGCCACAAGTCTTCCCCACCCACTTGTGGCCTTATTTCGTTTTAAACTTTGTTAGTACTATTAATGTGGACAGGATTTTATTCGTCAAAATCAAGCTTATACGTATCAGTTTCCAGTTTATTCCGTATAAAAGCTTCCATATATTGAACGCTTGCTTTCAGAATTTCGGGAATTTTTTCTTCTTCCTCTCGACTAAAGCGGCTTAGAACAAACTTCTCCGAAGGATTCCGAGACAGGTTTTCATTCGCTACACCAATTCGTAAACGGTAAAATTTATTTCCGCAGTGAGAAATAACGGACTTAATACCATTATGTCCGGCGCTTTCCCCTTCTTGCCGGGTGCGAATGGTGCCGAACGGGAGCGCAAGCTCATCGTAGACGATGAGTGTATCGCGCGGGTCAACGGCAAAAAAACGTTGCGCAGCCGCAACGGCTTCTCCGCTGCGATTCATCATCGTCTGGGGTTTGAGTAAGAGTACTGGTTCCTCTTTTTGATTAAACCGTGCTACGTGTGCATGGCATTTTTTTTGCACTGAAAAAGTAGTTTCTACCTGTGTGGCCATATGGTCTACCGCCATAAATCCAATATTATGGCGGGTATCGTGGTATTTTTTGCCGGGATTACCTAGTCCAACGATAAGTTTCACAATCGTTCTCCGGATTTTGAAAGGCGAAAAGATCCCATATGGGTTATTGTAGCAAGCAATAATAACGATTTCCTTGTAATTCTTTTTATAGATCCGTTTTGCACGGAGCTAGAGAGTTTCATTTCTTTTACCCTTTACTTTCTTCTTACCTTCTTCAGTGTCTTTTTCGCGCCATTGCAGCCGAATCGGTGTTCCGTTGAAATCAAATTCTTCCCGGAGGCGGGTTTCAAGGTAGCGCTTATATGACCAATGCAGGTACGGAGTATGGCGGCCGAATACGGCAAACGTGGGCGGCGATGTGTCGGTCTGCGTCATATATTTCAGTTTCGGATGTTTGTTTTTCAATCCGGCCGGCGGATGTTCGGTCGTTGCCGTTTGGAGGAACTCATTCAGGTGTTTCGTTTGTATGGTTCGCTGGTGGTTTGTCCTCGTTTGATCTGCCAGCGGCAATAATTTATCAACGTTGTGTTTTTGCGGCGCGGCCGTCAATAAAAGCGGCGCCCACCACACAAACTGAAAGGAAGCAGCCAGCATATTTTCCAGTTGGTTCCGTGCCTGGTCAGTGCGTTCGGTTTGGTCCCACTTATTAACTACGATAATCATTCCCTTCCCTGCTTCTTTGATCATGCCGGCGATTCTTTGGTCCTGGGCGGTTACCAGTTCAGTCGCGTCGAGCACGAGTGCGCACACATCACTTGCATTTATGACATTCATCGCTCGTAAATTACCGAACCGCTCTATATGCGTGTCCGCTTTAGTTTTTCGGCGCAATCCAGCAGTATCAGCAACTTGCCAGGTGTGCTCTTTATAGGGAATCTGTATTTCGGTTACATCCCTGGTAGTTCCGGGACGTGAGGATATAATCGCCCGTTCGTGGCCCGCCAAAGCGTTCAGTATGCTCGATTTGCCTACGTTGGGCCGACCGAGCAAGGACAGAACTGGCATAGACGGTACTTCTTCAGACGGGAAGTCTTCCTTGGCTGCTTCAGTGATAGCATCCATTAAATCCCCTGAGCCGGTTCCATGGATAGCGGAAACAGGAATCTGTGGCTCTGGTAATTTTTCCCGTTCGATCGGTTGTTTGGCCCGGTCGGCTTTATTGATTGCGGTTATAACGGGTTTTTTGCTTTTCTGAGCTTGCTTTATTGCAGATGCGTCCTCGTCGCTTATAATAGTGCTCCCGTCAACGACCACCACGATAATATCTGCTTGGTCTCGGGCAATTTCTACCTGGTTTTGCACGGATTGGGCGAATTCCGTTTTATCCGCTTCCATTCCCGCGGTATCGACCAGCCAGAATTGCTTGCCTTGCCACTCCACGATCGCTTCCACACGGTCTCTCGTGGTCCCGGGCGCGTCGTGTACGATGGCCTTTCGTTCGCCGAGCAAACGATTGAACAGACTGGACTTCCCCGCGTTCGGCCGGCCAATAATGGTTACGATAGGAAGTTTTTGGCTCATACTCCCTAGTTTATCAGCTAAAACATATTTATGATTATTTGTTGATATAAATAAGTTTTAATCAAAACGGGATAATTATAGGTTCGTTATATCCTTGTATTCCCCTTCTTTCAAGGTAGAAAGTGAGTACTCTCCGAACTCAGTACGCAACAAATCGGTCACTTCGTATCCGAGAACCTCGAACGTACGCCGTATCTGACGGTTCCGTCCCTCGCGCATAACAATGCGCCATACGCGATTCCTAATTTCTAATTTCGAATTTCTAATTTCTGTAAGTTTGAAGCGACTGGTATATTCGTTATCAATATTTACGCCGGCTTCGATGTGCTGTTTATCGTTTAAAGTTAACGGTTGATCAAGCTTAGCTTCGTAAACTTTAATCTTTCGATGTTTCGGGTGTGTTAACTCATGGGCAAGCGCCCCGTCGTTGGTTAAAAGCAACAATCCCCGGCTATCTTTGTCCAGGCGCCCGACTGGCTTTAAATGGTGCACGTCTTCAGGTAACAATGAATAAATCGTCGGAGTATTTCCTTGGGGTTGACGGCTGACAACATACCCGGCCGGTTTGTTAAATAAAATGGTGGTTTTCGGTGCAAGGTTTATATTCTCGCCGTCTATTTGCACGGTATCGGAAGGATTTACATATTGACCGACTTGCGCGGGCTTCCTATTTACATATACTTTTCCGTTTTTAATGTATTCGTCGGCGGCGCGACGTGATACTCCTGTAGCGCGTGCTATGTACTGGTTTATGCGCACTGTCTATGAAGAATTTTGCTGGTTGTCGGGCGAATTCTGTTGCATCTGTGTGTCGATATCATTGATTTCATCAGCCGCTTGATTCGGTTGTTTTGATTTCGATTGTGGCTGAGTGCTGGCATTCGAAGCTTGTTCGTTCGAATCATCAGAATTTGTATTATCCGAATCATCGTCTGTAGTCGCTTGCGACGAATCGGTAGGATTCTGTTTTGAATTTTGTGCAGTTTGCTGTTCTGGCTGCTCATTTGTTTGTGCTGGCCGTTGTTGTGAGCTACCCGAGTTTTGCGACCCTTCATCCGGTAAACGTCCCTCCGAAGTCGTTACGATTGATTGCGTTGACTCGTCAGTGTCTTCCACCATTTCTTTCACTGTTTCGACTACATCTTCAAGAGTGATTTGTGATTTAACCAAATATTTATCCACCCCCAATTTTTCTCCTCGTTCTTGATCGGACTGCTGGCTTAGGGCCGACAACATAACAACTTTCGTATTTTCCGTTTCAGGAGTGGAACGAAGAATATCCAGTACGTCGAATCCGCTAATTTTCGGCATCATGATATCAAGCAGGATAAGAGTCGGGTTTTCAGAAACTGCTTTCGATAATGCTTCTTCTCCATCTGAAGCGAGTACGAGTTCGTGTCCTTCAGCACTCAGCCGGGCAGCATATATTTCTCGGAGATTGATATCGTCTTCTACCAGTAATACTTTAGCCATTTTTCCTCATTCTACGTATTCGTTGTGCCTGGTTCAACTGTTTCTCCCGCTTGATTGGTTGCTTTTCCTTGTGAACTTTGTACATTATTTTGCTGTGCTTCGATTTTATCACGTAATTCTTGTGCTTGCGAATAGGTAAGCCGCGGAAGACTGAAATAAAAACTACTTCCTTTTCCTTCTTCGCTTTCAACCCATATTTTTCCATTATACATCTCGATAATCGTACGACTAAGATATAGTCCCAGTCCAGTTCCTCCTATTTCCCGGGTTTCAGTGTTATCGACGCGATAAAATTTTTGAAATAAGTGATCCACCTCATCTTCGGGGATACCAATACCCTGGTCATGTATACCAATAGTAACTTCCTTATCGTCGCCATTTATGCTGATATTCACTTCTCCTTCCGGAGTAAACTTAATAGCGTTATCAACTAAGTTAATAAATACTTCTCGTATCCGTTCGGGGTCGGCGTTTACATAAAATAGCGGCATAATCCCGTTCTGGCCGGTCGCGATGCCGCTATGGGATTTTAGTTTGAGTTTCAGATTTTTCTGCTCCGCCTTGAATTGCAATTCGTCTATTGCAGTTTTAACTACCTTGCCGAGCTCAAACGGTTCTGGTTGACTGCTTAGTTTATTATCCTCAAGCTTAGTGATAGAAAGTAAATCCTTGAACAGTTTTCCGAGGTGCTGCGTGGATTCATGTGCTTTCTGAATGTACTTTTTAGCATTTTCATCCACGGTGGAAACTTGCGGATTCATGGCAAGCGATAAAAAACCCTCAATAGCGGCAACTGGGGTACGCATTTCGTGTGAGGCAGTAGATATAAATTCATTTTGTTCCCGCTCTGCCCGTTTTTCCTGGCTGATATCGCTAAACACCGCAATAGTACCTGTTACGGTATCAGCACTGGCGAATATGGGTGCCACCGTCAGCGATAAATGCAGCTTTTTTTGCTGGCGGTTCAGGAGGACGATGTCTTTACGGCGGACGCTTTGCTTCGTGGTAATTACCTGATGGAATGGATCCTCACCTCCTTTCAATTCATTACCTTCCTCGTCTTCTAATGGCATAACTTGCGTGTAATCGATTCCAGTAGCTTCGTTCTCATCCCAGCCGGTTATGGCGGCGGCCGGCGGGTTGAATAGCTGTATTTCGCCTGACAGGTCGGTTACGAGCACCCCGTCCCCGATGCTTTTCAGCAGTATTTCTGATTTAAGTTGCTCAATTTCCAGCTTTTCTTCTAGTTCGCCTGCTCTGTTATCGGGTTTTTCTTCCACCGGATGATTCCGCCATAGCCATAACCCGAGTGTTCCGGCTGCCAAGGCCGCGATGGCGTATACCGCATTGTCCAATATGAAACTGGCCGGCGAATCAGTTCGTACAGCGGCGATTACCAGATAAAGTGCGGTAACGGCAACATAACCGACGACGACATACCTGCTCAACGCAGCCGATACGAGAATGATTAATAACCAGAAAACGAAATATGGTGAAAGAAATCCGCCCGTAACGAGTAAGAGTATGACGATATTGATGCTGAAAAATATGAGATCAACCAGAGTGGCGATAATCGCATGGCGTTTTGCCACGAACCATCGCAATAAAAAGAAATATACGCCATGCAATCCCGCTATGATGAGATTGAGCGGTGATGTTCCGAGCAATTCTCCCGGGCCGAGCAATTCTCCGTAAAGGAGTGTAGCGTACAGGAGTACGATAGCGAAACTACCGCCAAGGAGTGCGATTTGTAAATGGCGGTACTGAGTGTTTAAAGGCGTCACAATAAATCTTATGGTTAGCTTACACTTCAGTATAAAGTATAACGGGTAAAGTATTAAGAGCAGAAAACAGAAGCAGAGTGAAATCCTAAATACTAATCCGCCAGCCGGCGGACGAAATACTAAACAAGCCACAATATCTAATATTCAAAATTCTAAACCGTTTAGGTTATTGGGAATTTAAATTTTAGAAATTGTACGATAATCCTGGTCTTTCATACTCAACACTTTATACTTTATACTAAATACTGCCTTTGAGGCCCCGTCGTCTAGCCTGGTCCAGGACGCCAGGTTCTCATCCTGGTAACGCGGGTTCGAATCCCGCCGGGGTCACCAGGTGATTACATATTTAGTAGTCAACTTGGTATCCAATATCCCCGTCAAAAAATCTGGAACGTTCGAATAGATTACTGCTCGATATTTCATAGGCGCGTTGAGTAATTTTACCCAGAAATTCATAAAATTCAGCGGCACGTTTCAAATCATCCATGTATATTTTA
>CAZXAD010000002.1:38679-39767 GCA_964638825.1 uncultured Candidatus Saccharibacteria bacterium
ATCTTCAACGAATTCATCAAAAATAATATGTGGAACTTCTCGCAAATGCATGTTAGAAAGAATAGATTGACTACTAAACGATTGCAAGCACTAGCTTCATTCAGTATTTAGCAACTATTGAGTTTCTGCTGTGTTGTTCCTAACAACCACTTTAAATTCTGCTTGCTGTAGAAGCTACGCATATCAAGCCATTCATGTAGCGTTTGCAAAGTATGCTTTTTCAAGAGTTTGGTAACGTTGGTAAAGATCTTTCCTTTCAAGCAATTTACTGTCTGGTAACGTTTTCTTTTCTTTATATACCAATCCGTGTGATTTTTCGGGGTTATTGCTAAAAATAAACTTATGTTTTATCAACGGCGTCTGGTCGATTGTTGTGTCGATAATGTATGTTTCTTGTTTATCAAAAATAGATAACCACCCATGGTGTGGTATAAGTACTCGATTATCTAGGTTGACAACAGAGCCTAGATGCAAAGTAATATTCGCATGAGACAGTATTTTCTCCATCTCTTGTTTTAATAGTATTGAGGTAACAACACATTGCCCAGCTGGTATCCCCGGGCCGTATTCTTTTACCTCGGGAACTTTATATGCTGTCTTTTCGGACCAACAATCCTCTACTTTCTTGCGAAATACCTCCAAAAAACTATCTAGCTCTCTTGTTTTCATAACATAATCATACCACTAATATATAACGTAAATGGATAAGATAACGGATAGTTATAGCGTTTTGAATACCTTCTGCAACGCCCGTTCCCGGTGGGTGAGGTGTTCGGGGCGCTGGTTGAGCGGCGCGTCGTGGATTTCATACAGCATTTTCCCGGCTTCGGGTACATAAAAGAGCGCCCGGAACGGAAAGCCTTCAATATATCCGGCTGCAACCGACTGCTCGAGAATCTCGCCCGTTACTTCACCAGTTGCGAAGCGTGGATTGTCTCCCCTTTTTCCATACGCTACTACAGAAATGAACCGGGCTGTCCGTCGTTCTGCCGGTATATCCGCCATGCGCTCCAGGCAGTAGTCAACGATTTCTTCGTCGCTCATCTCATACCCTTTCCAACGGCGGCTGTAGAGGCCGGGTTCGCCGT
>CAZXAD010000003.1:0-18249 GCA_964638825.1 uncultured Candidatus Saccharibacteria bacterium
AATACCGAATTATTAACGATCGGCGGAGTGCGGTATGAACACGATGCTCAGTTCGCCCGATCCATTGGCGGCACGGTCGTCAAGATACACCGAAAGGCCGTTGCCAGCAACCATGATTACAACACGGAGACCGCAGCCGCAGACTGGGAGGCGGACGTGGACATACACAACGACGGGACACTGGCGCAATTACGCAAAGCAGCCCACCTATTGCGAGACAACGGTCATCCGGCCGTGATTCTAGCGGAGGAGTTGTAGGGTGCATCCGATCCGGCAGGACATACTCAGGAGGTTGATCCTCAATTCCAAATTACGGTTTTCGCGCTTAAAGCCCGATGACGTGGAGAGCAATCACTTCATATATTATTTGAAACAACTCATGAATGAGAGACTGGTGGTCAAGGAGAACGGTTTATACTCCCTGACCAATGAAGGTAAGCACCTAGCCAGCATCGTCAGTCTGGACTCGCTGACGCCGCGGCTGCAGCCCAAGATCATGACCGCTCCGGTGTTATACGACAATGGCAAAGTGTTAGTACACCGCCGGAGTTGCGAGCCTTACATCGGTAGTATTTCTCTAGTGAATGGCAAGCTCCACTACGGAGAGTTGGTGGCCGATGCGGCCAACCGGGAGTTATGGGAGAAGACCGGTTTACAGGCTGACTTACGGCATGTCGGTGAAGTATATTTGAGCTACACCGAACAGGGCGAGTCGCTGAACCACCTCCTGAGTCATATTTTCATAGGAGAGTCATATACGGGTAATTTGGTCTCGACCGAGCATTCGGAACCGGTGTGGGTGAACGAGGACGAATTAAAACACATGGACTACGTATTGCCCGGCACCATTGAAATACTGGAGTTGATTCGCCGATACCCGGATGAGTTCTTTTTCGCCGAATACGTGTATGACACAGCGGAGAGCTTGCAACTTCCGGATGCTGCTTCTGAGGTGTGATATTACGTTTCTGTTGTGATAAGCCGTCCGGATATGTGTCTGGATCAATCCCGATTCGCATACTTTTAAAACTTGTAAACCAATACATGTTACGACATAATAGGTGCCAGTAAGATAGTGAGTAGTAGTGGGTAGCAAAAAGACTTTGGCCGATAAATCAACTCAGGTGAATAATCAAGCACGTTTGCCGCTTGATGTCTCACTGGATGCGGAGAAACAAGCAGAAATAAGTGAAACATATGATTCGGCATATTTCGAAGGCAGCGGTGTTTACAGCGATGTAGAAATCAAGGAGGCATTGAATTGCGGGCATATCCGCATTTACCCATTTGAAGAAGAGAATCTCAGTGGAACGAGCTACGATGTTCGGCTGGGTGAGTATTTTTACATTACTGACAGGATGCAAAACCGGCCGGTATACAACCCGTACGATGAAGATGACGTGGCCCGGTATTTCCAGGCCAAGCAGGCGGAACCCCACCATGAATTATGCGCCAAGCGCGGACTCGAACCATTTAAAAATATACCGCCCGAACACCCGGTAATTATCCTAAACCCGCATGAGCGGATTTTGGCCCATACGTATGAATTTATCGGCATCAAGCCGCCGGGCACCTCTCAGATGCAAGCCCGGTCCACAACCGGACGTAACGGAGTGGTAGTGTGTAAAGATGCAGGATGGGGAGACCCAGGATATCGAGGCCGCTGGACCATGGAAATCCAGAACGATAATAATGAGCGGGTGCCATTACCCGTAGGTATGCGGATAGCGCAAATCATTTTCCTCCGCAGCGGCAAAACCGAGTCAAACTACGGCAACAGCGGCAAGTATTACCAAACCCAGTCATTGGAAGATGAGATACGGAATTGGCGTCCGGAAATGATGCTACCGCGGGCATATAAGGACGAAATCAAGCCACTCCAGCCATTATTGCCCGAAAGGAATAATAAAAACGAATGACAAGGAGACTCTCATGAGCGAAGTTAAACATGAGGGTGGGGAAACACAAAGAGGTCAATATATAGTTCTGGAAGGAGCTGATGGATGCGGCAAAGACACTCAGGTCGAAGAGTTGCAGGGCTGGGCTGAACAAGAGTACGGCCTAGAAACCACGGTAATACGTGAACCTTATGACGACCCGATCATTGGTCCGTTTATCGCTGAATTATTAACGAGTGAAGATGAAAACCGAAATTTCGACAATCTTGATAACTGGCAGCAAGCGCTATTAATGAACGCTGCACGGCGAGGTATCATGAACAAGGTATCGGAATATATTGACCACGGAGTTACGGTGTTCTCGAGCCGTTGCTATGTATCAACGGGAGTATACCAAGGGTGGGCGGCCGAGGAACTTATAGAGATATCCGGTTTTACTGATGCCATACGTAGTACCATGGATACCTTGAATGATGTCGGTACTGCTCAACCCGATGGCTCATGGGTGCGCCCTGACTGGCTGTTTATTTTGGATGTAGATCCGGAAGTTGCAAAGCAAAGAATGCCCAACAAAAAGCTGGATGCTCTCGAACGCAGACCCGCAAAAGTGCAGCGCATGGTTACAAAGGGGTACGTACGTGAGGCGAGCAGACTGCGGAATCCTAAACCGATATTAATAGATGCGAATCCGAATGAACAGGAAGTTTCCAGTGAAATCAAACAATACCTCAGTCAACCGTTAGGCGAGCTCGCAATGAAAGCTGCAGAACAACTTAATACTCCGGATGAAAGATAGACGTGATTTGATAAACGTTTTTACTACAGCCTTAATCAAAATTCAAAGAAAGGAGTGATTACTATGTCAGAACAAGAACCATTGACCGAAGAAGTTGGCGAGGGCGTCTATCAATTAACTCCCGAGGGGAGAGCCTATATGGAGCCTCGGGTAACCGATATGGAATCCGATATTTTCGCCTTTACACAAGAAGCGAACCAATTAGCCGTCTCGGCGTCTATGGCGCGGTATTCCCGCAGTAAAAACGGAGCCAAGGAGTTATACGCCAATGAATTCTCCGGTGAAGAAAGCAGGGACAGTAATTTAATAGAAAGAGTAACCCAAGACTATGGAGACGAATCGGTCGAACAATTGTTCAATCTGAACATAGCGGCGGAAAACGTCTCCATGCTTTTGAGCAAACAACTTGAATGGCCGCGGCCGGGCATAGCATACCTTGAAAAATCGACCAGATATATGCGTTACGATGTAAAAGATATGGCGGGAAGATATAAGTATGTACATCCGAACGAAATGGGTTCTTCTCACAATTCGTTAAAGGATGAGACTGAAGCGGCGGAATACTATGAAAATACAATGGATACGATATTTGATAATTACAGTAGAACAGTAGAAGAATTGACCTCCTATACCCGGGAACTCTACCCGCGCGATGATGAAACTTCTGTAAAAGCTTGGGAAGGCGCCACCCGGGCTACCGCTTTGGATGTAGCAAGAGAGCTGCTGCCGGCATCGGCCAAAACCAACGTCGGTATTCATGCCAGCGCCCAAGCAATCAACAATCTGGTAATGAGGTTGGCGGCAACCGAGTTAAGCGAAGCCCGCCGTGCCGGCGACAAAATCTTAGAAGAGGCACGGGAAATTACCCCTGCGTTTTTTAAACGGACCGATCGGCCTGATAGGGGGAAAGCGCTTTCGGCTGAAATGGCTATAAATAAAGCCAATATGGAGCAACTAGCCCAACAGCACTTACCTCATAAACCAACGGAAGTTACCGAAGGGCAAACCGTGGAGCTGAGAAGATATTCACCTGAAGATGAATTCGAACTCTTGCCGTATATGCTCTTTGACGTAGCACCGGCTAGCTATTCCATTGAGGATATTAAAGACGCGGTAGCCAACTTGGATCATGAAGAGAAAGTGGAAATATTCAATGCGTATACGGGAGTGCAGCGGAACAGGCGGGCCAAACCGGGAAGAGCTATCGAACAGGCGAACTATACATGGGAGGTGGTGAGTGATTTCGGGGCATTTCGTGACTTGCAACGCCATCGTCTCGTCGATGATTTGCGGTGGCAGCCTCTAACTGTCGAACATGGCTTTGATATACCCGAGTACGCAAAGCAAGCCGGTTTGGAGTCACTTTTTCAGGAAACGATCGATGCTTCTGAAAGATTGTATGAGTATCTAACCCAATCAGGCAGACCCGTGGAAGCTCAGTACGCCACATTGTTAGGGCATAAAATCCGATGGACGGTGAAAACTAACGGCCGTTCCAATAATCACATCTTTCAGTTACGTTCTACGCCGCAAGCGCACCCTTCTTATCGGGAGACAGTCCAGCGGATGTATAGAGAAGTTGAACGGGTGCATCCGTATTTGGCCAGACTCTCAATGAAAGCCATGAATCTTGAAAACGAACCGGCTGTCGGACGTTTAGAACAAGAACGGAAAGCTGAAGATAAAAAAAGAAATACCCGTCAGTAGAAGGCATTCTTCTTATAGCCGAATTAGAGGGTGCTCTCCCAGTGTTTACAAGCTTATTGTCGAAAGTTAAGTTTATGACTGCTGGATAAAAAAGGATTGCAAAAAAAGAAAAAGACTGCGAAAGGAGGGTGGGTCGGGGTGGCCGGATTAATAGCATGGGTTGCACGCCATTAATGGTTACCGGCCACCCCGGTGGACTAGAAGGGCAAATGGTCCGTGGGCGACATCTTGACGGGCTTCTTGTCAGACCTCTCGGCCCTCTCGTAGAGGGTGCGCAACGCTGCAACCGCGTCCTTTGCCGAAATGTACCTCCAGTCTTCGAGTAGCCCCAGAAGATCGCCGGACGAGACACTCTCGTCAAAACGATGGCTCACCGATTCGGGCACTTCTTTGATCGATATGGCGATGAACGGCGTCAGCCCGTTATGCAGTCCCCGGTACCGCTCATACAAACCCTGTACGTCGTTTTTTGTGAGTCGCGGTTTCTCCGCGAGCGACTTGACTTGCGATGATACCGACGTATCGGTATCGCTACCGCTACCGGAGTCCTGCATCGTGCTGGCGTCAAGCTCGTCTGCTGCCATTTCACTCCCTTCACAGTCTGTCAAGGTGCCAAGGAGTTTCCTTGACATGGTGGAGCGAATGCTCCAAAAAACTGATTTCAAATACAGATTTTTGCAATATTCGTCCTTTATACAGGGTATAAAATTGAAACTGTGAGAGGGGATTGCCGGGGATGACGGGTTGTATGTATCAAGCACATACATTATACCAGCCATCCCCGGGTCGTGCTACTTCACGTAGCTAGTATGGCCGAGCAATTTACCCCCATAATCTCAAGCTCACGGGCATAGTGACCGATGGTGCTTTGACATACTTGTATTTTCTGGGGGGAAGGGTTTTTCTCACGACGAAGCTGATCCAATTCCTCTTGGGCGGAAAGTAGCGCTTCTTGCATTTCCTCTGTCGACATTTCCATAGTCATCCTCCTATGAAGCGAGCTTCAAGCCAATGCGGCGGCCATCCTTATCATAGATTTCCTCAACTTGACCCTGTTCCACGCAATATTGTACGGCTTTAGCGAACTCCCGCCTCGGGGAGTTGTCCACGCCTGAACCTCGCCAAGCGTGATCAATTACGTTACCGTCAGAAGGTTTTAACATACCTCCTTTCTGTTTCAGGAGAGACAGAAGCTCCTTGCGCATTTTCTTGCGGGTCAGAGGAAACACCTCCTCTCACAGTTTGTTCACGTGCAAGTCCAGGAATTCCTCCCTAGACTATTGTTTCGTAGCGGAGCGAATGCTCCAAAAAACCGCCCTAAATCAGTTCTTTGCAGCGTTCGCCAATTAAAAACCCCGGGTTCTATGGTTGAAGCCCGGGGTTGCGAGGTTGCGTTTTGAAAGGCTTCAACCCGAATTACAGTCAATAATTAGCACGAGGCTGGTGTTCCGGCCACGCAACTCATTATTACTCTGCATAATGGGTTGTACCCTCATACCGACAAAAATAGAGAGCCGGCTACTGCTTGTCAATAGAGATTTCATGTAGAGTACGCGTTTCTTTTGCGTGGATGTACAAAATAACAACAGCAAACCCTCCGTTGACATGCCGTACGCATTTGTATACTATATCGATGTTACGCTAAAGACAGTAGCTTTCGCCAATGGCGGATTAAAATGCTACCGAGGTACAAAACATTCGTCTGCTCGTAGGCAGGCATGTATGTGTCTTTGGCGGGAAACGTCAAAGCTTTTTTAATATCAAGGAGCCGAACATGGCAATAACACGCGCCAAAAAAGAAGCTCAGATAGAAGAACTGGCCGGAGAATTGCGCAACGGGAAAATGACGGTGCTCGTGTCCTATAAAGGCTTGCCCGTTAAACAAGCCGAGGAACTGCGGGCGGAAATGAAACAAAACAGCGGCAACTTCCGCGTAGTCAAAAACGCCATGTTCAAACTGGCGGCTACCCAGGTGTTTAAAGACCTGGACGTATCGGGCATAGACGGTCCGGTGGCGGTGGCGGTCGGGTACGGCGATCAAGTCGTTCCGGCCAAAACCATAGCCAATCACGCCAAACAATACGGCGTTTTGCAACCGCTCGGGGCTATCAACGAATTCGGCCAATGGCTCACTTCCGAGGAAGTTGAACGGCTGGCTACTTTGCCGTCGCGGGATCAGCTCACCGCGCAATTGGTCGGGACGCTCGCGGCTCCGATCAGCGGATTCGTCACCGTCCTGGAAGGCAATCTGCGCGGCTTGGTAACCGCACTCGACGGTATCGCGCAATCCCGCCAGGAAAGCGCATAATAAAAGAATAAGTAAATAATCTGTAAAGGAGTAATACGATGGCACAACAAAAGCAAGACACCAAGGAAGAGACGCAAAGCAAAAAAACTGAGGACACGAAGGTCGAAGCCGAAACTTCCCAGGAAGAAAGCGGCACCGAAGTTCCGGAAAAATTCCAGAAACTGGTCAAGGAAATAGAGTCGCTCTCCACGCTCGATTTGAGCGAATTAGTAAAAGTATTGGAAGATCACTTCGGCGTATCAGCTTCCGCCCCGGCGGCAGCAGCAGCGCCAGCAGCAGCTGAAGGCGGCGAAGAAGCCGCGGAAGAACAAAGCGAATTCACGGTTACGTTGAAGGACGCAGGCTCGGATAAAATAAACGTGATCAAAGCGGTCCGTGAAATTACCGGCGAAGGACTGGCTGAAAGTAAAGCCATGGTAGAAGGGGCGCCGAAAGCCGTTAGAGAGAACGCACCTAAAGAAGAAGCCGACGAAGCCAAGCAGAAATTGGAAGACGCCGGCGCTACCGTCGAGCTTTCCTAAGGCGAGGTTCTGTACTCGGGGAATGTGAAGAACTAATATTGTTTCCATTCTTCATTAAAAATATTCAGCTTTATGTATACCCATGTAGTTTGAGTATTCAATGTGTACGGAGATATACTCTCCCGGGTGCTTGTATAAATATTTTGACTTTAGTATAATCAAACTGGTAAAGTGTGAGGAGATAAAGTCAGGGAGCTTTATTCTACGTTTTTAGATAGGACACAAACATGGCAGAAATAGCAGACAAACAAATAAAAAGACTCCGGTCATTACTCAATGAAGCAGAAACGAATGTAGCAGCAGCCAAAGAACTGCTTATCAGTTTAGTCGGTGAAGACGAAGAGACGACGCCGGCGCCGACGGATGATCAAGTCGGAAAAGTAATCGAAGGCGTATTCGATGGCCAGAACATGATAGGTCCGGACGGGAAAACGTATCCCGTGCCGGCCAATTATGCGTCGAAATCAAAACTCGTCCAGGGTGATATTCTTAAACTCACCATCGCTGAGGATGGGTCTTTCGTATATAAACAAATAGGTCCGGTACCGCGGAAAAAGGTAGTCGGTACAGTGGAACAAAAAGGCGGCCAATACTATATCAATGTCGATGGCGACGAATATAGAGTGTTGATGGCGAGCGTTACCTATTTCAAAGCCCAGCCGGGCGACCAAGTTACGGCGGTACTTCCCGAAGAAGAAAATGCCGAGTGGGCCGCCATCGAAGCAGCCATCACCGGCTAATCTTAAACCCAGGGTAAAACGTCAAGGGTAAAGTAAGGAGGAAATTAGTCCGCCAGCTGGAGAATTCGTAATTCACCTTCAACCCTCAACCCAGTTTCCTAATATGGCTGGAAATTTGGCCGCAGTTACGGCATACTGGACTCTAGGACAGGAGGCAATACAAACAGTGGATACGGTAGCGCTGTATAGAAAATATCGCAGCAAGGATTTTCGTCAATTGATCGGGCAGGATCATGTAGCGGATACGCTGGAAAATGCGCTTACCTCTCACCGCATTTCCCACGCGTATTTGTTTACCGGGCCTCGCGGCACGGGAAAGACCAGTGCTGCCCGTATCTTTGCCGGACGGGTAAACAATGTCGAGGATGTCCATAATCAAGTCGATATTATCGAAGTCGATGCCGCCAGCAACAATGGAGTGGATGAAATCCGCGAGCTACGGGAGAAAGTCCATATCGCTCCGAATTATCTTGACTATAAAGTATATATTATCGATGAAGTACATATGCTCAGCGGTGCGGCGTTTAATGCTCTGCTGAAAACTCTGGAAGAGCCGCCTTCCCACGTTATTTTCATTTTAGCCACCACGGAACCGCACAAATTGCCGCCGACCATCACCTCCCGGACACAGCATTTTCCGTTTTACCCGGTGCCATCTTCGATATTGAGCCAGCATGTACGCGGTATTGCTGACTCGGAGAATATTAAGATAGAAGACGAAGCCCTGCATCTTCTTGCCGAATTAAGCGAAGGAAGCGTACGGGACTGTATCAGTTTACTCGACCAATTGTCAGGAAGAGACGAGACGATTACGGCTGAACATGTACATTCGGTTGTCGGAATCGCCCACCATGATCATCTCCGGAAACTCATGGAAGCAGCTATCGATCAGAAAACGGAGGATATGTTGAGCCTGTTCGACGAAATGCTCGATAGCGGGGCGGCTATGCGTAATGTAATAAAACAACTGCTCGATATCACCCGGCAGTACATCCGCCATCACATTAATGATAACGATATGCGGCTTTACAATGCCCGCCAGCTTTTATCCGCGTTAAGCGGGGTGCCGCAGAATACTCCGCATTTGGCAGCCTCGATTGAAGCGGCACTGCTGGGCGTGAGCCATAGTGCCAGCGGACCAAAAGAAAAGGATGCGAAAGAAAACCAACAAAAGGCTTCTGAGAAATTCCAGCAACGGACAGATGCCTCCCCAACCTCCAAACGAAGTAGTTCCGTCCAAGCGGACACCAAACCCAAAGCATCTGCTAACGCTGCAACGAAAGAAGAATCTTCTCCGCAATCAGGGGGTGCTTCTGCGGATCCGATCCAATCAAGCCATCCGGGATGGATCAAGACGCTCAGTCTTGTCAAACAAAAGGATGCTTCGCTGTATGGATTGGTGCGCAATATCCACGTCGATTTCGATGGGAATACGTGCACGGTTACCGCCCGGTTTACCTTTCACCACCGGCGATTAATGGAACACCGCAATTATGGGGTTATCAAGGACGCGCTGGAGAAGTCCAGCGGCAAAGAAATCGCTCTGCACATCGTTCTCGCGCAGCCATCAAAAGAGAACGGCAATTCTGATAACACATCCCAGGAAACTGATGAAGATGCGATACGGCAAGTATTTGATATCCTGGGTGGCGAGGTAGTATGACAGTACAGGTAGCAGGTAGCAGGCAGCAGGCGGCAAGGAAAGAAGGAGCGACACGCTTTTATAAAAACCTGAGCTACTTACAATTAAGGGACGCGCTCGAAGCGCGTTTAATATCTTATACCCCCTGCTACTTGCTACGTACTGCTTGCTACTCACGAGGGAAAGGAGTGCACTGTGGCTGAGGATCCGAAACTACCGCCCCAAAATATTCAGGCTGAAAGCAGTTTGCTCGGAAGTATTCTGCTGGATACGGACGCGATGACCAAAATCGCCGACACGGTAAAGCCGGATGATTTTTACGAACAGCGGCATACTACGATTTACCGGGCTATGTTCGAACTCTACGAACAACGGAAGCCCATCGACGTGCTCACTCTTACGGATAAACTTGAGACTAGCGGCGAAATTGAAAACGTCGGCGGAGCGGGGTACATTACTGAACTTTCCAATTCAGTCCCGAGCGCTGCCCACGTACATTATTACGGAGATATCGTCAGCAAAAAGGCGACTTTGCGTCGTCTCATCAGCGCCGCACAGGATATAACCCAGCTCGGGTACAGTGATAACGATGATACGGCTGAGTTGCTTGATAAAGCTGAACAGCTCTTATACAACGTATCCGAGCATAAGACAGGCCAGGGATTCCGCGCTATCGGCGATGTACTCAACGAGAGCTTCGAACGCATCGAAGAACTTAATAAGGACACCAGCAAATTGCGCGGGGTATCCAGCGGCTTTTCCAATTTGGATAGCATTCTGGCCGGTTTTCAAAATTCCGATTTGCTTGTTTTGGCAGCGCGTCCCGCCATGGGGAAATCATCCTTCGCTTTGAATGTAGCGCATCACGTGGCAGCCAAAGACGGAGTGCCGGTCGGTATATTCAGCCTTGAGATGAGCCAGGAGCAATTGGTAGACCGCTTATTGAGCGCCGAATCCGGTGTTGATTCGTGGAAACTCAGGACAGGAAACTTGAATGACGACGACTTTAAAAAAATTGGTATTGCCTATGGCAGCCTTGCTGAAGCACCGGTATTTATCGATGACACCCCTATGCTCAACGTGATGGAAATCCGCACCAAAGCGCGCCGTATCCAGAACGAACACGGATTAGGGCTGATAATCATCGATTATATGCAATTAATGAGCAGTCATGGGAAATATACCGACAACCGCGTCCAGGAAGTCTCGGAGATATCCCGCGGCCTGAAAGGACTAGCCCGAGAATTGAACGTACCGGTCTTAGCTTTGAGCCAGTTATCACGGAGCGTGGAGAGTCGCCATCCCCAGATACCCCAGCTAGCCGATCTGCGTGAATCCGGCTCCATCGAACAAGATGCTGACGTAGTAATGTTTATTTACCGTGAAGATGTGTATAACCCTGAAACCGAACGGGAAAATCTGGCCGATTTGTTCGTGAAAAAACACCGGAACGGGCCGACCGGCCAAGTCGAACTGTACTTCCACGGCGAAAAAACCCAATTCCGGCAAGTAGATAAACAGCACACCTAATGAAACGGACTAAAAAACGTTACAATCCTATCAGAGAAGAAGGAAAACAGGTTGGAAAGTTCAGCATTACAGGGGTGTTGAATACGGGCATTGACTTCGGCGTCTATAACGTCGTTATTTTGCTGCTTGGTTTCGGGGTGATTCCGGCTAACTTAGTTTCTACCACGATTGCCATGACTTTCAGTTTTATCGCCAATAAAACGTACGTTTTCGGATCCAATTCCCAGCGCATCCTTACCCAGGCGGCACTGTTTTTGCTGGTTACCGCTATAGGGTTATACGTCGTCCAAACCGGCGTTATATCGGTTTTGCTGTACGTATGGCAGGCTCCGCTCGAACTTATCTATCAAGCAGTGGCCTTTGCAGGATTCGAAGGAATATTTCCGCGTGAAGTCGTGTTCATAAACGGAGCCAAAATAATAGCGACCGGGTTTAGCCTGGTCTGGAATTATACGCTCTACCGAAATATTGTGTTTAATGATCGGCGGAACTATATCTTTGAAATGATCGGCGATTGGTTTGCCGATCATCGTCATCTCGTATTAGTGGCCGGAGTGTTGGCAATGGCGGCGGTATTCCGGTTTTGGCAGTTGGATGTATTGCCGCCCGGTTTGCATCCGGAAGAGGCAGCCGGCGGATTGGTAGCCACTGCAATCGCGGGAGGGGATATACAGGCGATATTCGACCAGGCAGGAGGATATGGCGCTCCGTTCCATCTTCTCCAAACAGCATCGGTCTCATTGTTCGGCAATACCGTATTAGCATTGCGGTACGTACCGGCACTATTAGGTGTTCTCGGCGTCCTGTTTACGTATATGGCAGCGAAAACGTGGTTCAGCCAACGCACGGCGTTGGTGGCAAGCTTCTTTATGGCAAGTGCTCCGTGGGCGGTACATTTGAGCCGAATCAGCGAACCCATGGTGCTTTCGCTTGCTTTGGTGCCGCTGGGGATGTGGTTGGCAGGCCGGGCGATCCAAACCAATAACGCACGGTGGTATGTTGGAACAGGGATAACATTGGGCGGATTATGGTATGCCGGTATTCCGTACTATGTCTGGATAGTGTTTCTATTGCTTATCGGTGTATACGCGCTGCGTTATTATCGCGACTATCTTGCCTACCCCACGCAACCGATTCTTATCGTGGCGCTCAGCGCAGTGATTACGATACTTCCGCTTTTGATTTATAGCGCTGCCTCACTGAGCATCGCGCGTATTAAAAACGCAAGCGTTGATTTTTCCACCATCCTGGAAGCCACGGAGGGCATGGCAACCGCGTATATGCATAAAGGGATTGCGGTACTCGGTATGTTTCATTTCACTGGGGACCGGAACATTATCTACAATCTGCCCGGTGAACCGCTTTTAAACGGGTTGGTCGGTATCTTATTCGTATTAGGAATACTCCTGGCTTTCCGGCGGTTCCGTGATATACGATATACGGTGCTATTGGGTATTGTCGCCGTCATGGCGCTCCCCGTTATATTTACTGCCGAATCTACTCCCAGCGCGCTCTGGAGTATCGGCATGCTTCCGGCAGTATACATTTTAGCGGCTATCGGGTTAGTAGAGCTGTTCGCCCGGTGGCGTGGCGTGTTTCCGCGCAACGTGCTGGCGCTACAGTTTTCCATAGGGGTAATCTTGGTCATGATCGGGGTTGCCACCGTGTATAATTGGGAACGTTATTTTATCGCGTGGGCAAACATGCCTGAAACGTTCGCGGCCTATCATGAACAAGCCCGCCAGACTGCCGCGCATCTTAATCGTACCAATGTACCGGAAGATACGTATGTAATAACCGATGATGCATCTGCTCCCATAGTGCGATACCTGACAGAGGGGAATTCGGAATTTACGATAATTCCTCCGGAGGAATATAGTGATATTACGTTAAATCCGGCCGATATGATACTTATTTCACGAGGCGAAGCCACGAACGATATCCGCTTTCCTGGATACCAAAAAGAAGATATATACTCCTCCTATCGGCCGAATACGGTACTGTATACCGTCTATACGCCATGACGCCGGATTTAAGCATTGTTATACCGGCATTACGCGAAGCGGACAGGATAGGAGATACCCTGGACACCCTGGCCGAGTATATTCAAGATAATGATTTCGGATGGGTGGAAGTCGCGGTAGTTGCCGCGGAAAGCACTGACGGTACCGCCGAGATTGCCCGGAGCAAAAGCGACGTATTCCCGAGTTTCCAGATAATGGAACTATCCGGTGAGGGCGGCAAAGGGTACGACGTTGGATATGGTATCCGTAATACAACCGGATCATATCGTATGTTTATGGATGCCGACCTGGCGACACCGCTCCATCATTTGCGCGCCGTTAAAGAGTATATGGACGCCAATACCCCTATCATTATCGGTGTCCGCGATCTCCACCAGAGCCATTCAGGGGTGCGCAAGTTGATTTCCAGTTTCGGCAATATATTAACGCGCTGGATGCTCCGGTTGGACATTACTGACACCCAGTGCGGATTCAAGGCATTCCGCGCGGATGTGGCCGATAATATCTTCCATAAACAAACCATCCACGGGTGGGGATTCGATATGGAATTGCTCGCGCTCGCCAAACAACGCGGCTACGACATTGAAACTATACTGTTGACCGACTGGGAGGATATGGCCGGCAGCACGTTTAAAAGCGCGGCCGTGACCGGTTCGCTTGCGACCTTGCGCGATCTGATCAAAATCCGATGGAATATATGGAGAGGTATATATGATTGAGTACATACGTGTCCATTCGCGTGATATCTATTGGGTGGGTGCGACGCTCCTGATTTCCGTCGGTATACAGATTGCCCATATCACCCGTTTTAGTTTCTGGCACGATGAAAGTTTCACCGCTCTATTGGCCGGGCGTTCAATTCCCGACATTATCGCGATAACGGCTACGGACGTGCACCCGCCGCTGTATTACGTGATCTTACATGTATGGACGACGGTGCTCGGAAGCAGCGATGTTGCGATCCGCGCCTTGAGCATAGTATTTCTGCTGGCCGCCCTAGTGGTGTTATACCGATTGATGAAACGGTTCATCAATCCTGGAGCGGCGCGCTGGGGAGTGGTGGTAGCGGCGGTCGGACCGTTCACGCTCCGGTACGGCATTGAGGCCCGTATGTACACGCTGGCTGCTTTCTTATTGGTAAGCAGCACATGGTTTTTACTGCGGTACCTGGAGGCTCCGAGCAAAAGGCGAGCGGTGCTTTATACGCTCAGCATAGCCGCACTTTTGTACACGCATTACTTTACGTTTCCCGTCGTGTTCGTGCACGGTCTATTTCTGTACCGGTGGCAATTCCAAAGCCTGAAACCCCGATGGGCAGGAATAAAACGATGCATAGATATACAGAGATGGTGGGTGTATAGCATGATCGGAGTAACAGTATTGTTTGCGCCGTGGTTGCCGGTCGCGTTGACGCAAACCGTGGCGGTGGGCAGTAAGTTCTGGATGACCGACGAATCGCTGCTCGACCCATTGCATACATTGATTTTTTACCAATCCAATATCGATATAGCCGGACTTTCCGGCTGGCAGACTGGATTGTTCATTGCCGGGTTCGCGGTGGTCGGCGGAGTGTTGTATTCTCTGTATTCCCGTTACCGCCACTATCGGGACATGCTGTGGTTGCTGGCGGCAGGCGCTCTCATCCCGCCTATACTGATACTGGGCGTTTCACTGGCATTGCCCGAAAGCGCCGTGTACGTAGACCGGTATTTCAGCTATTTCGCCCTGTTCTGGTACGGCTTGCTGGGTCTTATGTTATGGTTACTGGGTGACCGTCCGGTGTTGCGGTATGTATTACTCGGCATTATTGCCGTGCAATTCACTTTTGGAATTTATAACTTACATACTCTCGGCAATTATAACTGGAACCGCTTCATGGCCCACGATATACGGGAAGCCATGCAGACGGTGAGCAACCGGCACGAAGCAGGGGAGAAAATACTGGTTGCCGATTCGACGCTGTACACCTATTACGATGCTGTGTGGTATAACCGCACCGGTTCAGTGGTGCAGACCATAGACCCAGGGTATAATACCGGAAACGCCAGCTTGATTGCCGGCAGCCCCTTGATCGCTGATATGGCGAATGTTCCACCCGGCAGTACGGTTTGGCTAATAGTTCCCCGTGGCGATGAGCCGGAGACGCCCTCCCATTGGCGCGCGGTGGATTCTCCGCTTCAATTCGATCAAGCGACCGTGCAAAAATACGAGGTTACGTCGCCCCGCAGGAGCTCACGCGTTGGCGTCCGGGATGTTACAATAGGAGCGTATTAAATGAGAGGTCATATATGAATCCGAAGCAAGCTATGCAAATGCGCAAAATCCAGAAAGAGCTTTCCAAGGAAGTAGTGGAAGTGGAAGCCGGCGACGGCGCGGTAAAAATCCAGGTGAACGGCGAACAAAAGGTGCAGAAGGTCACGCTCGACCCCGAACGCACCCAGGACACGGAAAAACTCCAGAAATGGCTGGAATCGGCCATTACCCAAGCTATCAGTAAATCCCAGCAAATCGCTGCCGACAAGATGAAAAGCATGGGCGGCGACTTGAATCTAGGAATGTAACGCATGCCACAGGCGCTCGCAGATTTGATCGACGAACTCAGCAAACTTCCCGGTATCGGTCCGCGCACCGCGGAACGGTTGGCCATGCATATTCTGCGCCGCGGACACCAGCCGGCGGCCGATCTTGCCAATACGCTGCTGCAGCTACATGAGGGAGTTCGCGAGTGCACGGTTTGTCATAATCTCACCGCCGTCGAAACCTGCGAGGTGTGTGACGATGACCGCCGGGACGACTCCGTGTTAGCAATCGTAGAGGACGCCCTGGACGTTATCGCGCTGGAGCGAACCAGTTTCTTCAAAGGTCGGTACCACGTATTAGGTGGTATTATCTCCCCGGTTGATGGCGTTGGACCCGAGCAGATTAATCTCGATACGCTGCAAAAGCGCGTCCAAGGGTCACAGATTAACGAATTGATACTGGCGACTAATCCAAGCGTGGAAGGCGAGGCAACGGCCCACTATATACGACGCATGTTGCCGGACGTATCGATTACGCGTCTGGCACGCGGCTTGCCCATGGGAAGCGATCTGGAATATGCCGATGAAACCACACTCACGCGGGCGCTCGAAGGCAGGCAGGCGTTATGAGCGCCGTTGAACTAATCGAAGAGGCTGAAAACATTGTAATCGTACAGCCGGAAAGCCCTGACGGGGACAGTCTTGCCAGCAGCCTGGCGCTCGAGCAAATACTCGGCGATCAAGGAAAAAACGTGACATTGTATTGCCGTACTGAGATACCCGCATACTTACAGTATTTAACCGGATGGGATCGAGTGCAATCCGAGCTACCCGCCCGGTTTGATATATCAATCATGGTAGATAACAGCGTTACTACACTTATGGAACGGACCTTGGAAGAGTACTCCCGTCAACTATCCCAAAGGCCGTTTATTATTATCGACCACCACGAAGTAGAGATCGACATGCCGTTTGAAACTACCAACATACTCGACAATAAAGCCGTTGCTACCGGAGAAATCATTTATGAATTGGCTGTTGACCAAAACTGGAAAATCAATTCGACAGCTCAATATATGCTGGCTACTTCCGTAATAGCGGATTCGGCGAATTTTACTATCCGCAATACCCGGGCGCAGACATTCCGTATGATGGCAGAATTGATGGAGATGGGGCTGGATCTGTACCAATTGCGGCAGGACTGGCTGCCAAACCGGATGGTCAGTCAGAAAATCGTTAAATACAAGGGAGAACTTCTTCAGAGACTCGCATATCATGCTGAAGGACGGATTGCTGTAGCGGTTATCCCGTGGAGCGAAATCGAGGAATATAGCGCTGAATATAACCCGGCCGAACTAGTTCTGCATGATGCCTTGCTCGTTAAAGGTGTAGAACTCGTCTGTATATTCAAGGTGTATGACCAGCGTAGCTATATTACTGGCAAACTGCGTGCCCATACGCCCGTCGCCAATCAGGTGGCGCAACATTTTGGCGGCGGCGGCCACGATATGTCTGCGGGGATGAAGGTGGAGAGGCTGGATATAGATACGTTCAAAGACGAATTCATAGAGGTAGCTACTCACAAGCTGGATCAGCACGGGAAAGAGGAGAAGAAAAATGAGTAAGGCAGCAGGTGATCTGCAACTCGAATCCCTGCATAGCCATACCGTCCGCTCCGATGGAAACCAAAATTACCAACAAGTGCTGGAAACCGCGGAGAAAAACGGAATCGGCACCATAGCATTTACCGATCACGATATCGCTTTGGATAAGCCTTCACTTGATTTTCTTCGTTCCTATAAAGGGCCGGTTCGCTGGATTAGCGGTATAGAAATCAGCTCAAACGTTCCGCTCGATAATGACCACCAGGATGCAGGAACATTGCATATTCTCGGATTATTTATCAATCCGTTCGAGGAACGTCTACAGGAGTACACCCAACAATTAGCCGATTCGCGGTTCCGACGCATGCGGGAGTACGTCAAGCATTTGCGCAATATCGGTTTTAAAGTCGATGAATCGGATTGTCTGGAAGCGGCGGGGGAAAGCCCGGTAGGGTCGCCGCATATTGTAAATGCGGTCAAAAAGTATCCTCAAAACGAAACACTGATAGATCGATTACATAAACAGCTTGAAGCGGACGCGGAACGGAACGAACACTCCAGGGAACTTATGCAACGATTGGAGGCATATGGTCAGCAACAATTGCCATATGTTTTATTTATGAAAAAGGATTCATTTTATCCGTTTCGCAACAATGATAAAAATAAGGTAATACTTGATTTGGACGAGACAGTAAAACTCATCCATGGTGCGGGCGGCATCGCGATATTAGCGCACTGGTACTTTAATAAAAAAGATTTGCCTGCTGATACGCTTGAAAAACTCTTAAAAGAAAACCGACTGGACGGGCTCGAGTTGGCAGTAGAGAATGCAATCTCTGAACACGATCACAGTGATGATGTGGAGTACTTGCGGCGACTTGCGGATACATATGATGTTGCAACTACTGTGGGGTCAGATTCTCATGACGGGAAAGATATTGAATTTTTTGCAGGCACACA
>CAZXAD010000003.1:18349-23688 GCA_964638825.1 uncultured Candidatus Saccharibacteria bacterium
CTGTGGGGTCAGATTCTCATGACGGGAAAGATATTGAATTTTTTGCAGGCACACAGAATGCTCAGGATGCCATGGGTCAAACCAGACAACTAACCGAAAAGTTCGATGTATCCCTAACATGGACCAATTATGAAACTACATAATACGTTTACGGGTAAGACCGAACAATTCCAGCCTCTCAATGATACGGTGCGCATGTATTCATGCGGCCCGACCGTATATGACCACATCCACATCGGCAATCTGCGCACGTTTATCATGGATGATATGAAGCGGAGAACACTGAGCGTTTCGGGGTATACGGTCGCTCATGTGATGAACTTTACCGATGTCGATGATAAGACCATTCAACGCAGCCAGCAGGATTATCCTGATGAGGAGCCGATGGAAGCGCTCGGAAGACTCACCCGCTATTACGGGGATATTTTTTTACGTGATACACAGGCCATTGGTAATGACACTGAGGCACTCACGTTTATTAATGCCACTGATGCTATTCCTACCATGCAGTCTTTGATTAGAGAATTGCATGAGAACGGATTTGCTTACATTGCCGATGACGGCGTGTACTTCTCCATAGAAGCCTATCAAAACAACAACAAGACCTACGGACAGCTGGTAGCCGTCGATACCCGCAATACCAGCGCTTCCCGCATTAATAACGATGAATACGATAAAGATTCCGTGCATGATTTCGCGCTCTGGAAAACCCAGCAGCCCGGAGAGCCAGCATGGGAATTTACCTTGGACGGCCATGAATTGCCCGGCCGTCCGGGCTGGCACATCGAATGCTCGGCCATGAGTACCGATCAGCTCGGACAGCCGTTCGATATCCATACCGGCGGAGTAGATCTAATGTTTCCACACCATGAGAATGAAATCGCTCAAAGCACCGCCGGTAAAGATGAGGAATATGCGCGTTATTTTATGCACAACGAGCATTTGCTGGTAGAAAACCGCAAGATGGCGAAATCGGAGGGCAGTTACATAACCTTGCCCGACATAGAAAAACGCGGCTTCGACCCGCTGGCATTCCGGTTGCTCACACTTCAAGCGCATTACCGGTCGCGGTTGAATTTCACTTGGGATAGCCTGGGAGGCGCCCAAGCCTTCCTCCGCGGCCTGCAAGCCTTTGCTGATTTACGGTTCCAGATCTCACCGGAAGCACCAGCCCTGGACTTACAAGCGCACAAACAGGATATTCGGGAGATTCTCGCGGATGACGTGGATACGCCCCGGGCGTTAGCAGCCTTAAGCGGACTCGTTGATAAAGTGGCTGCAGTGTCGTCCGAACAATCCGGGGAATTTGATGATCTCCTCTCATTTTTGGATGATGTTTTCGGTCTCAAATTAGCAGAACGGGGAGATATCACTCCAGAACAGAAGGAGCTGATACACCAACGAGACCAGGCGAAACAGGAACGCGATTACCCGCGCGCGGACGCATTGCGCGACCAATTACGTGAACAAAATATAATATTAGGAGACACCCCATATGGAACAACGTGGCAAAGAAGCGAATAAACACGAAAACGGCAAACCGTATAATCCAAATTTTTGCTTCCCCGAACTTGGCAAAGCTAAATTGCTCTGCATATACCCTGACGGGTATGAAACAGTGGAAACGGTGGATATGTCCGTCCGGAAGGATGTACACGGGTTGACTTTCCAAGACGGTGAACTATACGTTTTCGCCAGCGACCGTATAGAAGAAGAGGACGAAACTTTTGAAACCGGGCCCATTGATCAGGTGATTCCGATTGGCGAGCTCGCCCAAAATGATGCGCACGACGAACTGCATGTATTGCGGACGGTTATCGGCGGCAGCCATGGACGCCGGATGCACATTCTCACCCATGAAGCGGAGGAAATTACAGGCGGGTATCTATTCACTACCGAAGGAGACGAAGAGACGGCTCCGGCTATCGTCGTTGAAACAGGGATGGAACATATCGAAACAAGGGATGGAGGCGGCCAGATGCCGGTTACCTACGCTATACCCACAAATCATATAGAAGAGCTTACATTCTCGAACTAGGGGTTTGTCGGAGAACCGCGCTGTTCGAAATAGTATCGGATCAGTACCCGTATACTCGCGCCGGCCGGTATGGCCAGCAATGCCCCCGCGAATCCCGCGATCGTAACCCCGATAATGGCGGAAATCAAAACCGTCAGAGGAGTGAGATGCACGGTGCGCGACTGGATGATCGGTTCGAATATATTGTTTTCAATCTGTTGGTAGACCACGTAATAGACAACTAAGAACGAGGCGATAATCAGCGACTGGGAAAACGCGATCGCTATCACGATAATCGCTCCCATCGTGTTACCTATTAATGGAATGAGCCCTGTCAGCCATATCACGGCCGCTAAAGAAAGCGGCGACTGAATACCCAATAATGAAAGCAGTATAAACGTCAATGTAGCCGATATAGTTGTAATGATAAGCTGGCCGTTCACGAAGCCGGTCACGGCCTGGAAAACACGGTAGCGCATCACTTCTACGTGTTTGCGGATGTCCGGCGGAAGATATGAATCCAGAGTACGGATTTTTTGTGGACCCTCTACTACCAACGCGAACCCGATCAGCACGGTGAAGAATATGACGAGAAGATTCTTAATAACCACCCCCAGGAGGTCAAAGGTGGCTTCAGCAGAATGCACGACCCCCTGGAATACGCCGGTCAGAATCGTTTCCATATGGGTAAACGCATCAATACGCAGCAGCCATTGGCTGATGAGCGTCTCGCCGCTACGCAAGGAATCAATATATGTAGGGATCTGCGCCACGATTTCCCGGCCTTGCTGGGTTATCAAGGGAATCACCAGGTATACGATAAACCCGGCCACTACCGCGATGAGAGTGAATACGCCGATAGCGGCCAGTTTCCGACCGCCAAAGGGAAGATACCGGGCCACGTAGGACACCGGTTTATGGGTGGCAATGGCCAAGAACGCGGCAACCACTAAAACGCTGAGTGCCTCCAATGCCCAATACGCGAGCGCGAACACCGCCAAAAGCCCGGTTATGATGCCGAATATCCGTACTATGTTCCGGGTTGGAACATCGACATACCATCTCATAATGCTATATCTGTTTTAAGTGATGCTGCTGCACGTAGTCTTCGAGGAGTACTTTGATGCATCCGGCTATCGGTATTGCGAGCAGTCCGCCCAGTATGCCCGCCAAACTAATACCTATTACTACTGATATTAATATGAGTAACGGCGACATGCCCAGCGACCGTGATTGTACTGCCGGTTGTATGACGTTGTTTTCAAGCTGCTGGTAGAGTATGTAATAAATAGCCAGGATGATACCCACCGTGAGCGATTGGAACAAGCCAACGGAAATCACGATGATCGCCCCTAGCGTAGCACCAATAACCGGTATCAGGCCGAGTACGCCGACCGTCGCGGCCAGAGGAAGAGCGTAGGGCACGCCGACAATCAACAATACGATGGCCGTGGCAACGGCGTTGATAGCCGCGATCAGCAGTTGTCCGTTCACGAACCCTGTCACTACGCGGTACATTTTCTTAGCTAATTTTTTGCGTCGTTTCCGGTGCTCTTTGGATTGTATGCTCCAAAACTGTCTCAGCCACCGCGGTCCTTCGATTAACATAAAGAACGTCAAAACCAGTACCGTTAATGTAGAAACGATGCTCGAGGAAACCCTCCCGAGGAAATTGACGATCGGCTCTCCCGCGCCGGAAACACGGTTTATGATTCCTTCCTGTATTTCCTTGCCCCTTCCTTGCAGTTCATACTGCTCTACGGCGGATGACAGGAATCCTTCTCCTTGTTGTAGCGTTTCAACATACACCGGGATTTGTTCAAGCAACTGGTTCGTTTGCCGCACCAGCGGAGGCAGGAAAGAAGAGATAAGTACAGTCAAAGCGGTTATAAGTGCGATGAAAATCAATCCCGTAGCAAGCCCCCGGCTTTTCCAGGGCATTTTATCTGAGAGATAATTGACCGGCGGACTTAACGCGATAGCAAGAAAGAAAGCGATAAATATCAACAATAACGCGTGGGCGGTAGTAATAACCAGTTGTACGCCGATAACGAATAACAGTGCGATCCCGAGTATACGGAATATCGTTTGGTTGCTGATATCGATTTTTACTGTCATTAAGTCGCTGAGTTTTTTCATTACCTACAGTATGGTGCGAAAAACTGAAGGGGTCAACCGTTCCGAAGGGTTAAGGGTAGAGTGTAGAGAGGAAGAGAAAAGAAATTAATGTTTCTGGAAAATAAAAATTTATTAAATAATGCATTGTATAAGCACCCTCTACTCTTAGCGCCTTATCCTTAACCTATCTCAACTCTGGCGTACAGCAGGGGTATTTGCTACAATTTAAACGCACTTTTGGTACATTGATGGGGTGTAGCCAAGTGGTAAGGCAGCGGTTTTTGGTACCGTGACCGCAGGTTCGAATCCTGCCACCCCAGCCACGACGTGCACCAAAGGAGATTAACAGGGATTTGTACATGAGCAATATCTTCCAAAAAATCATAGACCGGGAAGAACCGGCAACATTTCTTTATGAAGACGATAAATACATCGTTATAAATAATAAACATCCTAAGGCACCTATCCACTACTTAATTATTCCGAAAAAGCCAATAGAATCTATAAAATCCTTAAACGAGGATGACGGAAAAGTTGTAGGCGGAATGTTTTTACTGGCTAGCCGCTTTGCAAAAGAACAAGGCATTGAGAACTATAAGCTGGTTTTTAACTGCGGTAAACACCAAGATATCCCTCATCTACACCTTCATTTTTTAGCCGGAGACCTGGAATACTAGGCCACTGTACCCGGTCACGGAAGCAAAGAAATTAAATAACTTAAACTTGTTTTATTTTCCTCACCTTTCGCTCTTGCATCCGCCTCGGGTGGTGAGCTCATCAGTACGATATCCAACCGTAGAGGTGAAGCTGGATTTATGAAATATTTTGGGTGGTGTACCGACTGACGTCGATTCCCAAAAAAACAACGGCTCCAGCCAGGCCAACACGTGCTAGGTAGTGGGTGGTAACTCCTCTTGTGGTTCGGCCAACTTCTTATCGAACGATCTGCATTGCAAATAGGCCGCAAACGGGAAGAATGCGACCACAAAGGCCGAGAGTCCCCCTGTGTATATACCGAGTCCGACGAATATGACAGTGACTAACAGTAGGTGACGTTTAAAAGCGCCCTCGCCGTTGACAGCCATATCGATAAAAAGTATAACTTGTGCGAGAATCACAAAGGCAAACATCGACAAGACTAGAGAAATTGACATTACGAAACCTCCTCGGTCTCGGGGCAGTTCTTATCGTATGCCTCATCGAT
>CAZXAD010000004.1:0-3833 GCA_964638825.1 uncultured Candidatus Saccharibacteria bacterium
TAACTCAGCAGAAAACTCTGCACGAAGGAGTTGCTGTCATCGAAAACCGTAGCCAGAGACGTTACGTACCCCATATTACCCGTATCCACCTTCAAGCCAGTTTCTTCTAGTATTTCCCTTCTCAAAGCCTCCTCGGCAACGTTATACCAATAATTTTGCGTGTCTTTAGGCCTGGAGGTGAAGTCGGCAGTTTCCAGCTTGCCGCCAGGAATAGTCCACATGCCGGGAAAACGCTTTTTATCCGGAGAACGCTTGAGTATTAGGAACTTATTCTCGTCGTTAACGATAAAGGCGGTTAAAGTGACCTCAAAAACATTTGTGTTATGAGGCATCTTTATCCTCTTTTTGGGGGTGGTTATGGTGCTGTTGCCAATTTTTGGTATAGAGTACGTGGTCCAGCGCGCTTTCATACTCAAACAGCTCGGTTTCAGAAAACCAAATGTCAATCTCGCGCTGGGCGGTTTCGCGACTATCACTGCCGTGAATAATGTTTTTAATCGCCCAGTCTCCCGCATCTGACATTTCATATGACTCAGGAGAATAATCAAACCCGATAGTACCGACATCTGCTGCTTGCGGGCTGGTGCTACCGCGCATTTTACGGACGACTTCGATTACATGCGCGCCCTCTAAAACCATCGCTATAACCGGTCCGGCCGTAATATGTTCCATTAATTTGCGGCGGGTATTCAGTCCGAATTCCCGCGGACTTAAGGACGGCTCAACGCCCTTTTCTTTGTAACTGTTGTAAGTGTTAGTTCCAGTACTCAGGAGCCACTCCTCCGCGTCGGTATAATGTTGTCCGGCCAGTTCTTCATCCGCCCAAACCATCTTCAATCCTACCACTTTCAGCCCTTTGCGTTCGAACCTATTGAGCAGCTCGCCTACAAGTTTGCGCAAAACGGCATCGGGTTTTATCAAGACCAAACTGCGCTCACGGCGTAAATCTTCAAGCTTTTCGTGATCCGGCTCCATTGAAAACTCCTAATTACACTACTAATATTACAATTAAAATTAAGGCGAGTACAATCCGGTACCAGGCAAATAATATCAATTTATGGGTACTCAAGTAGCGAAGCAAAAACGCGATTACGGCATATCCGCTCACAAAAGCTACTGCGAGACCGGCTGCATATACGTGCCACTGGCTCAGCGCTGATTCAGCTACCCCCGGTTCACCCAACACCCTGAGATTCGCCCCGAGAAGAATCGGTATCGCCATGTAAAAACTGAACCGGGCGGCCTCGGCGTTGTTAAACCCGAGCAGCGATCCGGCTACGATCGTGCTGCCGGAACGCGATGTCCCCGGTATCAAAGCCAGTGCCTGAGCAAATCCGATTATCACCGCGTCCTTGAGTTTCACACTGGATAGTTCGCGCGAACCACGCTGCCGGTCCGCGATAAACATCACTAACGCCACCAACACCAGCATCACCACCACTATCCACAGTGAGCGAAATACTACCGCTACTAAATCGTAGGCAAAGAACCCGATTACCGCCGCCGGCACCGTAGCTACGAGCACATACCAAAGCAGCCACCAGCTTCTCCCTCCCTTTGTAATCGATCGCGCGAATTCCCATAAATCGCGGCGGAAATAGACGAGCAATGCCAGTAATGTGCCAAAATGCAGCATGACGTCGAATGCCAGCCCACTAATACCGAACTGCAGTAATTTTTCCGCAATGATCAAATGCGCGGCGCTCGATACGGGTATAAATTCTGTCACCCCTTGGATTACCCCCAGAATAAGCGCCTGTATGGTTTCGTACATGCTGGCAGTATAACGGGAATGGAGCATAAATGCATAACATTCCTTTTTCAGTTTTCGCTCTTACCCACGCAATGTCGTACAATATAAGTATGAAGTTACACGATGGTATTATAGATTTTCTGGAATATTTGGAAATCGAACAAAACCGTTCTCAGAAAACAGTGGCCAATTATGACCACTACCTTCAGCGCTTTCTCGGCTACAGCGGCGATATAAACGTAACGGATATTGATCCGGAGCTAATACGAAAATATCGGCTGTATCTTAACCGTCTCCGTGATGAAAACGACCAGACATTATCAAAAACCACCCAGAATTATCACCTCACCGCCATCCGTAGTTTTTTAAAATACCTTTCAAAACGGGACATCGAAACCATGGCGGCCGACAAAATCGAACTCGCGAGCGTGAAACGGCCGAAAGTGGAGTTTTTAAGCCGTGAAGAACTGGAAAGTTTGTTCGCCCAACCGGATGTGAACAAACCGACGGGGCTTCGTGACCGCGCCATTATGGAGCTTTTATTTTCCAGCGGGCTCCGGGTATCGGAACTGGTGAACTTGAACCGCGATCACATTAATCTTAAAAAGCGGGAATTTATGGTGCGCGGCAAAGGACAAAAAGACCGGCCCGTCTACATCAGCCAGGAAGCGGCGGATTGGGTCGAACAGTATTTGCACACCCGCACGGACAACTACGTCCCTTTGTTCATCCACTATTGGGGAGGCCAGCACGATCTTGATGATGGCTCCTATACCCGTCTTACCGCCCGCAGTATGCAGCGCAACATTGCCAAATACGGAAAGCTGGCCGGTATTACCAAGCGAGTAACCCCTCATGTGCTGCGCCATAGTTTTGCTACCGATTTACTCCGCAATGGCGCCGATATGCGCAGCGTCCAGTCGTTACTGGGGCACAGCGACATTTCCACCACCCAGATTTACACCCATGTCACCGACCCTCAACTGAAAAAGGTACATGAACGCTTTCATGGGAAAGAATGAAGTAACACGCAAATATGATAAACACGAAATACTAAGCACTGAACAATTATTAAATTCGAATGACATAAATTCTAAACGGTTTGGATTATTTGAATTTAAATATTGGGATTTGTTTAGAGTTTAGTCCGCCAGTTGGCGGATTAGGATTTAGGATTTAAACTTAACGGTTCTACGCCACGGTAATCAAATCAACATACCAATCAGCTATCGATTCGCCAAAGAAAAACGCCAGCCAAAAACCGAGTAGTAGAAACGGGCCGAACGGCACCATATCGCGCCGTCCTTTACGTTTGGATGCTATCAAAACCATACCAACCATTGCCGCGCTCAAAAACCCGATAAACAGCCCGACCACCGTTGAAATACCACCGACTAATAATCCGAGAACGAATACCAATTTCACGTCTCCCCCGCCCATCCACTGGCCACGGCCGGCAATATACAGTGCATAGAAAAACAAAAACGCGCCCGCCCCTCCGATCACAGGACCGACAAGCCATTGTTGTAGCGGCGCACCGCTAAGAGCAGCCAGCGTATGCCATACCACTATTAGCCCCATTAACGGCCATAGCATCACATCCGGCAAAATGTACCATCGCAAATCATAAGCGCTTAACGCGATTATCAAAGCAGTGATGCCGAGCCACGCTCCTAATTGTAGCCATGAAAGTACGGATCCAAGCGCAAACGGCCACCACCACACGCTCAAGATAAACAAAAGGGCGGTCGCAATCTCTACAGCGGGATATTGCCAGGAAATGGTGTGATTACAATAGCGGCACCTGCCACGGAGCCACAGCCAACTAATAACTGGTATCAGATCTTTCCCGTGCAACGTATGCCCGCAATCGGGGCAAGCCGATCGGCCTTGTAGTACGGAATTTGGAATTGGAGTGGAAGAGCTCTCCTGAGAGTTATGCGTTGCTTTATTATAAACGCGCCATACATACGCATTAAGAAAACTCCCTATGATAAGACCAAACACGCCGATAAACACATAGAAGAGTACATACATTACGCCTCAGTATACGGCCACACAGGGTAAAGGGTAAAGGGTT
>CAZXAD010000004.1:3933-19030 GCA_964638825.1 uncultured Candidatus Saccharibacteria bacterium
CCATATTAGCTGCGCATCAAGCGATCGACTTCCTCTAGATCGACTGCGTAATTTTTCGCTTCTTCATACGTTATTTTTCCGCTGCGTATCATATCAACCAGCGTTTTATCCATGGACTGCATCCCCTGTTCGGAACCGGTCTGGATCACCGACTCGAGTTGGTGCGTCTTGCCTTCACGTATAATGTTGCGGACTGCCGAGTTGGCCACCATTACTTCTGAGGCGGGAATACGGCCGCCGCCTATTGCGGGAATCAGCCGCTGGGCGCAAATTCCTTGGATCATCGAAGCCAGCTGCACTCGTATCTGCTGTTGCTGGTGGGGCGGGAATACGTCCACCATGCGGTCCACGCTCTGGGCAGCGGAATTGGTGTGCAGGGTCGCAAATACCAAGTGGCCGGTTTCAGCAATGGTGATAGCCGCCGCAATGGTTTCCAAGTCGCGCATCTCGCCGATCAGTACTACGTCCGGGTCCTGGCGCAAAGTAGAACGGAGCGAGGTAGCGAATGAATACGTATCGTAATGCACTTCTCTTTGAGCTATTACCGCCTTTTTGTTTTGATGCGTATACTCGATCGGATCTTCAATGGTAATGACGTGCACTGCCCGCTCAGAGTTGATCTTATCGATCATAGCAGCCAGAGTAGTGGACTTTCCTGACCCTGTGGGGCCGGTCACCAACACTAACCCCCGCGGATACTCGGTAAATTTATTCATGACTTTCGGCAGGCCAAGCTCGTCAATAGTACGTATTTCACTGGGTATTAACCGTAGGGCAGCAGCCAGATTCCCCCGCTCATGATAGGCGTTCACACGGAAACGGCCCAGTTCACCGAACGCGAAGGAGAAATCCAGCTCCTTATCCTTTTCCAGGATTTGTTTTTGTTCGTCATCAACGATTGAATATACCAAATTTTCTACCATCTCCTCGGTTAAAACCGGAGTATTATGCGTAGGAGTTAACGCACCGTCCACGCGCAATATTGGTTGCAGTCCTACTTGTAAGTGAAGATCTGAAGCTTCTTTATTAATTACTTCCTGTAACAAATTTTCTATTTTCAGATTGCTTTGATTATCCTGGCTGCTCTGATTCTCCATTGACTACCTCCTTATGAGTCCGATGCGACCCGCACTACTTCTTCAAGTGTGGTAACGCCGTTTAATGCCTTTAAGTATCCGTCTTCTTTCATAGTAATCATGCCATCCTTCTTCGCCTGCTCCTGTACTTGGCCGCTGGTAGTGCCGCCAACCAGAATTTTCTCCATATCACGGGTAATATTAAATACTTCGAAAATTCCCGTACGTCCTTTGTACCCCTCATTACATTCATTACACCCTTCACCTACATACAAAGTATAAGCGCTTTGGCTTAAATTAGGCAAGGTCTCATACCCGATATCTTCCTTTAGTTCCTGGCTGGCCTCTCCTGCTTCGGGTAACACGTCTTGGAGCGTTTTTTTGATGGATTCCGTTTCCGCCTCCGTTGATTTGCGCTCCTTGATGCATTTATCGCATACCCGGCGCACTAATCGTTGGCCGATTACCGTATTGATAACCGAACCGATCAAAAACGGCTCGACTCCCATATCGATCAATCGCGGCAATACGCCCGAAGCCGAGTTGGTGTGCAATGTAGTGAGTACGATGTGGCCGGTCAGCGCGGCCTGAACCGCCAGATCTGCGGTCTCTCCGTCACGGACTTCGCCGACCATCACCACATCCGGATCCTGGCGCAAAACCGAACGCAACCCGCTAGCGAACGTTAAACCTATCTGGCTGTTTATCTGAATTTGATTAATGCCGCCCATTTTGTATTCCACCGGATCTTCCAATGTGACGATATTAATCGATTCATCGCGTATAGTATTAATGGCAGCGTAAAGCGTCGTTGATTTTCCTGATCCGGTTGGCCCCGTAGAAAGAGTCATACCATGGGATTTTTTCAATCCTTCCTGGATTAAGCGGTTCGCCCGCCCCATGTACCCGAGCGAATTTATATCAAGCAAACTCGAATCTTTATCGAGCAAACGGATTACGACTTGCTCGCCCCAGACTATCGGCGCAATAGCAATACGCAAGTCAATATCCCGGTCCTGATATTGCATCTGGAATTCCCCATCCTGGGGTTTCCGGTGTTCATCAATTTTGAGATTGGCAAGAATCTTCACCCGTGACACCAATGCCGCTTCCACTTCTTTGGGAAGAGTCATAATTTCGTTCAGAATCCCGTCAATGCGGTACCTGACTTTGACGTTTTCCGGGCGCGGCTCGATGTGGATATCAGATGCACCGAGCTGTGCCGCATAATCCAGGATGGTGTTGAGCGCCCGGGTAATCGGCGCGTCCTGTACCAGGTTTTTGACTTGATCAGGACTCTGCTGCTGTCCTGTCTGCTTTTCTGACTCCGCAAATTTTTCGGCGGAACCAACCGCTGAAGATACCTCTTTGGAGACATCGGCCGCGTACTGGCTTAATACCGTATTGATGCTTTGTGATGAAACCCTGTGCGGGATGATCGACCGCCCGATCCGACGGGTAATAAAATCAACCGCCTGCAAATTGGTCGGGTCTATCATACCGACGGCCAGTTTACCGTTCATCATTCCGATCGGTACGACTTGGTTTTGCTTGGCGAGGTCTTTTGGTATGAGATTAAGCGTTTCGGAATCTACTTTGAACCCTTGCAGGTTGGCGTAAGGAACATTTTCCGCTTTGGCTACCGTTTTGACTACGTTTTCCCTGTCAACGAGATTGTGCTCGGATATCAGATTGATGATGGACTTATTTTGTTTAGCGGATTCCTGGCGCAAATTCTGGAGCTGGTCTTCTGATAAATACCCCTCTTCTACTAACAGCCGCTCGAATGTATTTTGCGATTCACCGACTAACACTTTACTACCCTCTTCCTGTACTAGTTATTCGTACTATATAACTCCTGGTGATTTCATACAAACGCCCGTTGCGCCAATCCGACCGCTACCGCAAAATGCAAGGAATTGTCCATAAGTGTTTCATGTTGGTTGGCTGAATAGCTTACATTCACCCACGGATTGGCAATCTCCGCCGGGAGATTAAGAGAATTGGCAATATATGCCGGTAATTCGGGTAACGCGGTAGGACCACCGGTCAGTATTACCTTTTCCAATTGCGCGTCTTCACTTTGCGAGGTAAACTGCTCTATCAGCGCGGATGTTTCTTTCATAACGCTATCAACCGGTTCTTGCATTGCTTTTCGTACTTGTCCTTCCAGTTTGGTTTCCGCCATACCGAATTTCTGCAGAAATTGTTGTGCTTGCTCAGTATCCACATTAAGGTTTTGTTCCACCGAATGAATCAATGTTTCGCCGCCTACGTTCACCGTTTTTACTACATGTGGAATTCGTTGCCAAATAATCGTTATTTCAGCAGTAGTACTTCCCCAGTCGATTACTACTACTGGCACATCCGCCGTACTCACCACACTCCGGGCAACCGCTAAAGCGTTGATTTCAAGCGCTAACAAGTTAAGGCCTGCCTTTTCTATGATTGATATATACTTATTTACGGTACTTTTCGGTGCGGCTACCAATAATACTGCCATTTCATTTTCGTTTTTATTCGAGTCGATGATATGCCAGTCCAATCTCGCGTCTTTCGCCGGCATAGGTATATACTCATCTACCCGCTGGTGTATAAATTCTTGAAGCTCATTTTGTTTCAGTTTCGGAGTGGTAATGACTGTGGTAAATGCCTCGCTTGAAGGAAGTGCCGTCACTACTTGGTCGGCAGTCGTTCCCGTTTCGTTCTTTAATTGCCGGATGATATCGGCCAGTTTATCCTGGTCCGCCCCGGAATCACTACCGGAAAGATCAGCCGGCATGAGCATATCCCCGTACGTCACTAAGCTGGGAGTATCACTGCCTTGCTGCAACTGCACAAGCCGGACACCCGTAGTTCCAATATCGAGCCCGAAATAGTTTGTATTTTTATCTAAAGCTGCCATTCACATTTACTATAAACCGTAAGCGGTATATGTGCAATAATTATAAGGGCCCTGACCTCTGTATTTCACAATCCGTCTGGCGGGGCGTTATCCAGCACGCTCTGCCCATAAAAATTAATTATGGCCGGCATCCATCGTTATTGCTTGCCTTCTTGTCAATTTTTGAGATCCGCATGATCTTGCATACGCCTTCGTCCGCCAGCAACACGTAATCCTGGCCGGAAGTTTCTACGCTTTCCAGTGGGATTTGGGCTTGCAGCCGTCGATAGACATCGTTGGCATACCCGGTAACATCGATAACGGCCATATTGCCGGGTATAGGAACACTATTACCGTTCGCGCCCCCGCCAAGCGCCTCGATTGCGTAATGAGTGGCATTGTAAAACGGTTTTATGCGTACAACATGATTATCGGCATTGGTTTCATCCATCCCCGTGATGGCAAATTTACAGGCATAATTGGCGGCATTACGGTTGCAGAAGGCTTTCCGCATACCCTCGCCTCTATTGATATTGTTCAGTTTCACTTGGCTGGTAGCCCCCGGAAATGTTCCGTTCTCCGGCCGCAAGAAAACGACGCGTTGCTCAACATCATTATTCTGGAACGACTCATCAGGATAGGAAATAACTTCTACCCGCATGATGGGCGGCGTATCAGACGGCCAATTAACCGCCGGCGGGTTATTATCGCGTATATCAAAATCGTTCTGTCCGTTATCAGGATAATCTCTTTCTCTTTCATGCCATTGAACACGAACGGTGTCATGGGTGACCCCTGCCAAATTAAATTGCCGTGACGTGTCCGGATTGAGGCTGCCTTCGAGAATATTGGGCTCGAATGTTACCAGACGACAGGAAAAACCGGTAGTACCATCACCGAACTCGCCTTGCTCGCACGTATTTTGTTCAACATCGGATACGTCCCCGTTCTCAATGCCGTTCCGTATATCAAGCAAGCTTTCCTCAATTCCAGCTTCGGCCGCATAAAACGCCCGCTTGGAAAGTTCGTTGTCAGTCGCCTGGCGTAACTCCCCGGTCATGATTTGTACGAACGCGGCCGTAATCATGACCAGCAGTACGCTGACAAACATAACAACTAAAAATGATACTAATCCTCGATTATCGTTCGGATGCATCATGGCGCCTCCCTGGCTGTTACGATTGTTACCTGTTCTGATACCGCACAGAAATGCGAACCTGCCTGTGAAGGATCGCAGCTTTCTCCGTTTTCGATCAAATCCTGGGTGGCTTCCGTGCCTACGCGAAGGACGATCTGAGCGGAACGGTAGCCACTGTCATCATCAAACGCATTGAACGGCGTAACATCAAAATTCAGGACTACTAATTCGTTACTGACCAACTGGGAGGCATTTGCAAGACTGAGCCCCCCATTAGGGAGGCAAGATCCGCTGGGATTGGCGTCAGTATTAATAGCTTGCTTATACAATACCGTATTATCTTCAGCGTTTTCGCGTGTGAAAAATCGGTAATTTCCTGAACATATAATCGTTGAACCGCCACTGCCGGCAACCTGGATATGATCCGACCCGTGTATTGTACGGGTAATATCAGCTTGGATGTGTCTTGTCGCGTCCTGAGCTTTTTGCCTGGCCACTCCTTGCTGGTACATTTGGCTAATCTGAATAAATCCGATGGTGCTGAGCGTAAGCACGAACGAAAACACCGCCATAGCGATTAAGAATTCAACGGCCGTAAAGCCGTCAGAATTACCCTTGAGCCGGTTTAACGTAAATTTATTATTTGCTAAAAAGAATTTCCGCATATATTTCCTATTTTCCATGATACTATAACGGCGTGATTTCAATACGACCATGACCATTCTTGACTCCGGTCTGGAATAGAGTGCTATAACCGGAGGTAAACGAAGACCCACCGCCACCGCCGCCGGCACACGTGTACGGTGCCGAGCCGCCGCCACCGCCGCCGTAGTAGCCACCGCCGCCACCACCACCACCGCCGCCGCTGGTACTACCGCCATAGCCGCCTATATTCCAACCCCCGTATCCTCCGTCACCTGTAAATCCGCTTCCGGAGCCACCGGCACCGCCACTACTCTGAGTAGCACCGCCGCCGCCTTCAGCTTCACCCCATCCGCTTCCATCGCTCTGGCCATCTTCCCCTACCGGGCCACCATCACCGCCCTTACTGCACGAGTAACGCGTAGGTCCGCCGCCACCGGCAGCCACCACTAATCTCGTATGGCTTCGGTGAACTTCGGATGAACCGCCGCCACCGGCTCCGGAGCCGGTAGTTGCTCCGCCGTTGCCCCCATTGCCGCCGTTCGGGTATCCGCCATTGCCGCCAGATGCTCCAGCATTATTTCTAGCCCGACCACCTCTTCCGCCAACATAAATTTTCAATGTCTCTCCGGGTGTCACAGAAATAGCGGTTCGCGTACGGCCGCCCCTGCCACCACCTGAACCACCAGGGGTATGTCCGCCTTGAGCTCCATACGCATCTACTCGTATCTCATTAACACCGGAGGGAACCTTGTAATGCTGGAGGGAACCAGTGTAGGTAAACGTTCTGGATTTTGCAGCTACATCAACTGATGCATGGCAACTGTCTGTTTCTCCGTCTTCGGTATTAATTTGCACGCCGGCAATGTAAGATCCGGAACTGGTATACGTATGGTTTGTTTGGTTATTATTGCTTGTTCTTCCTCTACCATCACCGAAATTGAACCTAAAATTAGTGACCGAAGTATCCTCCACATCGTAGTTAACACTAAAGTTTACATGTAGCGGTGTAGTGCCGCTATCGGGGTTCGCGTGGAGGTTATTGCACGTAACGCTGGGTTCCAGACGCGGCGGCGGCGCCAATGAATCGGTATTTACCAGGACGATATCAGTGGTAGATGTTTGTTTCTGCCCATTCACCGTTTCCCATTCCACGTGTATTACTATATCCCGTCGATCATCCTCGCTGCCTGAAGAAACCACTTCGGACCATGTGGTAAACAAAGAAAATGAATCGTCGAGAATATCTTCGCCATTACCTCTTCCGTTCCTGACCTGCCACTCATCAGCACTGCCATTGATCCGGACATGAAATTCATCATATTGATCCACAGCTTCAGTAAAGTCCTGCCAGCTTTCGGCATTATCCCGCATATGGCGCAGTCCTTCGGCCTGATGCTGTAGTAATTGAGTAGATTGATCTTGCTCCCGGGCTGACAACCCGAGTTTCGCCGTTTGATTCGCAAGAGCGTACGCACTAAACAAAGTGGCTGACAAAATCGTGATAGCGATCAATACCTCGATAATGGTGTCGCCGCGTTGGTTGTTCCGGAAATTAAGCCGCCAATTTTTCATCAGTCGAAGCTCCTCCGCAGCGAGTTTGGTGTTTCATTAACATGTATCCTCCCGGCACTTCCTTCAGGGCTTTCGAATCTGAACGTGGCTTCGCTGCGTTTATCCGGAGTATAATTATTCCAGTTTGATACACCGCCGGACAAAGTATACGTCTGCATGTCTCCCGTCCTGAAATCACGCGCAAAGGTAATGGCACGAACTGACGTATTGCCACGTTGTGCCCCCCTAAACTCAATTCCCCATTCTATATTCATGGTACGCTCTAAGTCTCCTATCTCGCGCAAGGAGTCAACTTCTAAATCCGTAAAGTCGTCACCATCAACCATTGCCACCAATGTTTTGACATCAGCTTGGCTGCTTCCGTCGTTAAACACCACGGCTTTACCGAAAATCACGCAATCTTTATTAGCACCGGCGGTGTTATTAGTATTCCCATGACAATCCAGGTCCGTATTTTCATTAACTACAGAATATACTTCCCGCCGGGTTTGATTTAATTGTGAGTTAAGCGTATCCATTCCCTCCGTAAACCGTGTGTTTTCAGTAAACGTGCCTTGCCACACGATAATGGTAGATGCCAGAGCGGCAGAAATCGCTATCACGATTAATACTTCCAGAATAGTAAACCCTTTTTGGTTTTGATTTACACGCATTGCGCACATTATACCATAAGGGGTTTAACAGACCAGAGGTCGGATGTCGGAGCTTGGAGATCGGATTTCCGTCTTCTGAGATTTCTGACTCCCGATTTCTTATTTTCGTTATTGGTTGTCACGACACTGAGGGTCACCTTGCTCGGGTTTGTACATAAGCGCATAGTCTCTTGTACCACCCTTTTTAATGAGCCCGGTTCCATCATGACGACACCGCCAGCCTTTCATATAACTAACAACGGCATCCACATAACTAAGCCGGTTATGTTGTTTTGTTTGTATAACCGTATATTCGCCACCGATCGGATCAGCGAAATCGCCATTCATATAGTTTGGAATGAGCTCGCTTTTTACTTCGGCCAACTCAGGGAGTGCCCCACTGTGAGCAGACTGATATTTGGTTATGGCTATCTTGAATCGATTCATTGTATCTTCTCGGATACTATCGCGGTGGGAGGCCTGTAGCTGCGGTATTGCAATGAAGACGACCATGAAAATCAAGCTTGCAATAGCTAGCACCATGATTACCTCGATGAGGGTGAAACCTGTTTGTTTTTGACGTATTCGCATTGGTCGCATTATACCATAAGGGGTTTGGAATCGACTGTTATAAACTATGCTGACACCCATTGTCTCTGTGCATTTTTTCTCACATGACAAATAAAACTTTGGGTTAGTTTCTACACGCGTGACCTAGAAGGAGCGGTTTAGCAGCAAAGTGGAGTCACGGCCAACTAAATTAGCCGTACTTATCTCGCTATTTAGCTATTGTCTCGGCAAAGAATAGGGCCGCCCTGTTCAACCTTATACATCACAGCCCAGTTTCGCTCACCTGCACCGCGCCTGGTTACCCAGTTCCCATAATTGGGATGGGAACGGCATATATATCCGGTTGCATACCAGAATAAACCGTTTTCAACACCGTTACTACGTACACTGCTAGCATTGGTTCGGTTATAATCATCTCCAATTGGATCAGCAAAGTCTTCAAGATAATTGCCTATGATCTCGTTGTCGACTTCACTCCGGGTGGGGACATCACCAGCGTGGCGTCCTGACCATTGGTTCACGGCTGCTTCGAAGCGGCCGAAGGCATCTTGCCGAGCGCTATCTCTCTGAGCAGCTTGCAGCTGCGGCACGGCAACGAATACTACCGCGAAAATCAAACCGGCGATGGCCAATACGATGACGACTTCGATGATGGTGAAGCCACGTGTGCTTTCTATGTTTTTTAATAGATGTCTCATTTTATTATTACCTCCTTATAGTGCCTATGCTTATTTTATATAGTATAAATCAGGATGTGGAAAGTCAATCCCTGCATTAAAAGCTTTGCCCTACCAGTCCGTAAATTGGCAGCAGAATTGCCGCAATAATAACACCAGCCAAGACACCCATGACGATCATCAGCGCCGGCTCTATTACGGTGGAAATATTCTTCACTTGTTGATCAAGCTCATCTTCATAATACGTCGCGATTTTGCCCAGCATCGTAGCAATAGATCCTGAATCTTCCCCGATACGGATCATTTGCGGCACTAACGGGAGGAAATTCGGGTCGCCTTCAAGTGATGTCGACAGCGCCTTACCGTTTTTTACTTTTTTGGATGCTTCGTCAATAGAATCCGCTACGTACACATTGTTTATCGCCCTGGCGGTAATGTCGAGGGATTCGAGCATTTGCACCCCGGTTTCTAAAAGCGTACTTGATGTACGCGAAAACCGTGCCATATATAACTTCATGAAAATCGGTCCGAATAGAGGTATTCTCATCAACACTTTATCGCGCACCCGGCGGCCATGCGTAGTACGCAAGTAGCGGATCAAAGCGTATACGCCCAAACCTATGAAAATGATCGTCAGGTACCAGTAGTTGGTTATAAATGATGCTACCGCGACCAGTATTTTAGTCAGAAACGGCAATTCTTCACCGAGATCCTTGTATAGCGCCTCTACTTCGGGTATCACGCTGACCAAAAGGAAAATCATCACTGCAACGATTACCACTAGTACGATGGCCGGATATATCATGGCACCGCGCACCTTCGATATGATAGCCGCGTCCTTTTCCTGCTGATTGGCAAGCCGTTCTAACGCCTCATCTAAAGTGCCGGAAGTTTCGCCGGCAGCTACTAAGTTAACATAAGTGTTGTTAAACACTTTCGGGTAGCCCGATAAGGCTTCTGAAAACGGTTTCCCTCCCTGTACTTGAGTTATGACATCCTGTACTACTTCCTGTAATGCTTTGTTTTGAATTTGGTTAACTACTGCTTTGAGTGATTGTACTAATGGCATCCCGGCACTTATCAAGGTTGATAACTGACGGGTGAATAATATCTTATCCTTGGTTTTAATACGCTTGGTGAATTTTGCCATTAACTGCTCCAGGCCGCTCTCTTCCTGGAGAGTTATGGAAACCGGCAGGAGTTGCTGTTCCTGTAACAGCCTAGCTGCCGCGGTTTCGCTTTCCGCTTGTACTTCGGCTTTTACTACCTCGGCGTTCTGGTCTCTCGCAATATAATTATACGTCTTCATAATACAATCCGTTTAACGGTGGTGGCTGAAAGATGTTTCTCTTCATTCAGCCTTACCGCCATTTTAGTTACCAAACGGCGTTTGGTTTTTACTCGCATCAGCCCCATTGACCGTAACCGTAAAGTCAAACAAATCACCGTCTCGCATATACTCCAATCCTTCTTCGCTGAAACCTTCTGGTATCTGATCGGGTTCTTCAGTTTTTGTATACTTTTCACTGGGTGATGAAGTGAAACTATTGACTGCGAATACCCCTATCATGCTTAACACGATAGCCAATACAACGACTGCTGCTAAATCTTGTTTTCTCATTCCAATACCTCCCCTTCTTCACCGGGAATACCTCCCCCGGGGGCTCCTTCTCCAGGTACACTACTTTCGAATTCGTCTCCGGCAGTCTCGTTTCCACCTTGGTGGTGCAATATGATTTTCACCTGTGATGTTATAGATCCTCCACCATCTGTTCCGACTCCGCCGGCCTCAGAATTAATATCAATTTCGTTAACGATCATGGGTTGCGCTGATTCCTCTATATTGGTGTAAAAATCCTTTAATTCATTGTAGCTACCCGCCACCGTAATCGTAACCTGGTAAGGGGTTAGTCTATCTGTAACTGCCGCAACTTCCGTTGACTCGCTTACTCGTATGTTTTCCATGCTGATGCTACTGATATCGGTCAACTGTTCAAGCGTGGCAAAATCAGCTACTGGATAATACTGGAGCGGCACCAAGGAGACCACTGCCTCACGAGGCACCCCTTCTTCTTCCAATTCCTGCGCCCTGGTTTGCAAGTGTTCCAGATTTTCTCGATTGGTCTCAAGTGTTTCCAGAACCTGTGTTTCGTGCTGATTAATCTCGCGGTACTCAGTAAAATTATCATATGATTTTTTAATCGCTACTACTGATACTGAAAATACCAAAGCGGCTATTATCACAAGCACCGTCGTTCCGTGATTTTTGATTGCCTTTTTGTAATCCTGTTTATTCATTCTCTACCTCATCTATTTCGCCTAGATCGTCTAGTCCATCATCTACCCCGCCCAGGGAATTCCCACTCAGCGCTATAAAAGATTCATCCAAAGTAGCTGATACGGAAAAGGTAATTTCCTCGCCTCCTGTGCTCTCCTGATATTCCACGTTGGTAAAGAATTGAGAACTTTCCCCTTCTTCGCCGTTTATGGACGGAGTGCCTTCCACGTTCTCCAAGGCATCAACGAAAGTATAGAGACTGCGATAACTGTCCGTTTTACCCGTTAATTCTATATCGCCGCCCGTACTATACCCCATAAATGTCAGGGTGACATTATTCGGTACTACATTTTCCATAATATTCGGCAGTTGCGATACAAACACTTTTTGCCTGCTCAATTCGGGTAACTCTTCAAGGGCTGTCTGCATGCCTACCAGTTCATCCTTGTTTTCAATAGATTCAATAGCTGCTTGCTCTCGTTCAATGCTCTCCTGGGTGCTTACAAGACTCCGCCATTGGAATACCGCGGCACTCACCATCAGCAATGTTAAGGCGCCCATTCCACCAATAACCCCCCATGCTACCAGACGGGTAAGCTGCTCCTTGCGTTGTTGCTTGATCCGCTCCTTTTTGATATCCGGTATTAAGTTTATTCGTTGTAAATCCGCCATAATCTCTTACCTCTGCGCCAAACCGCTCGCTACTGCGAAGCGAGTCGATATGTCCATTAATGCATTTTGCTGATTCGCGGGATAACTTACATTGATCCATGAGTTGCCAATTTCTACCGGCAAGTTCAAGTTATCGGCTATATATACCGGGAAGTCCGGCCATCCGGATACGCCGCCCGTCAGTACCACTTTTTCGACTTGTTCGTTTCTATACCGGGAATTGAAGAATTGGATGGATTTAGACACTTCTTCCACCACAGAATCAACGCTGGGTTTAAGCGCGTTATACACCTGGCCTTCCAGTTTGGTTTTGGTCATACCGAATTTGCGTACGAACTGCCCGGCTTGTTCAAAATCGACGTTTAGATTTTGTGAAGCAACCTTGATAAGCGTATTCCCGCCAACGGGAGCGTTCCGCATTACCCATGGACTCCGTTTATACGCTACAGCGAGATCGGACGAGTTAGCTCCGACATCCATAAGCGCAACCACGCTATTGCTTGCTCCGCCCACAAGCGATCTGGTTGAAGCAATCGCGTCCGGTTCTATGGCCTGGACATCGAGATTTATACTTTCCAACAAATACAGAAGGTCCTCGGTATTCTTTTTTTGCGTAGCAACTAACAATATGTCCATTTTTTTCTGGTTTTCATCGTGATTGAGTACCGCCCAATCAAGTTGCGCTTCTTCAACCGGCATGGGGATATATTGATCTGCCTGATAACGGATCGCTTCGGGTAACTCCTTTTCTTCCACGCTCGGAATCGAGATAATCGAAGTGAATACTTTCTGGCTCGGCAGCCCGGCCACCACATTACTGGTGCTCACGCGCGCGTCTTTGAGCAGTTGTTTGATGGTATTCGCTACTTTTTCCCTGTCTTGTTTTGATTCGCTTTTGGAAATTTTTTCCTCGATACCTACTTCGCCATAGGTAACGAGTTTGTGCGCACCCTGACTGTCTTTTTTCAGTTGTACGCACCGAATGGCAGTAGTACCGATGTCCAGCCCAAAGAAGTTTGTGTCTTTGTCTAACAGTTTCGTTTTCATATTTTCATCCTGTAGCAGATATTAGCATAAGCATGTTAGTATTGTGAACCCCTAATTTAAAAGAATGGCAGTCGCTCCCAAAGCGGACGACCGAAGAAAATGTTGTTAGTTATACCCATAACACCCGGCGGCGGCGACAGGTACAGTTCCGGCGCGTACACGATGATTTCCGCCGGCCCGCTGTTGCCCACATCACCGGAGGTGCGGCGGAACTCGATTTCATTGGCTATTAACGCGCCACGGATCCTGAGCCAGTCTTCACATCTGGGAGCTCTATTCTTCAAATCAATACGCGAAACATTCCCGCAAGTATCGACAGTGCCGTTACTACTGATGTAGGCATGGATATTCCCGACGTCCTTATAGATGTCTATATCACCACCGGCCACGATAGCCAGCGCCGGTATGTCGCTAACATTGTTCCGCGACCCTCCTTCCATCCTTACATCGCTGCGGATATCAAAGCCACGGTTTTCAGTGACGAAAGTGGCGCGCTTCCCTCTGTCCAGCGTTACATTGTTTCCTTGGACTCTCGGGTTTGGGTGCGTGAGCCGTACTACGAACTCATCCCCGTTACTATACTTACCTGTTTCATTATTTATTTGATTGATAATATTACGGATATTAAGCCGGTTATCCTGCACAATTTCGTACCCGAGATTCTGATAATACTCCATATTGGTCAGATCCGGACGGCAAATGGCCTGGTAATTGCCAGAAGGTGGTTGATTGCCAAATTTTAACCTCCCATCGTTGGTGCTGTTATTAGAACCGAAGTTTCTGATAAGGCCGGTGGCCGATACGGCGTAGGTGCTCTTGGACCCGATTGTAGACCCGCCCGTAGTCCGGCCTTCTACATTGGCATTATCATTCTGGCATTGCTGGTTGGCCGTTTCGGGGTCGACAGCCACGGACCCGCCGTGTACGTCCCCGTCTTCAGTAGTAACGTACGGTGCACGCACCTCCCACAACTCGGTACAATCAACACTGGCATAACTGCTTCCAGTATCAATACCTCCCCACCCGCTGTAATTTTGGAAGATAGTTTTATGCCGGTACCGCGGCACGGCTCTTACCTCGAAACACACTTGTTTTTCACCTTTTACCCTATTTTTCTTTACCTCTGTCCAGGCACGGACTATATCGCGGTCTGGAGTCTGTTGCGGATGGAAAAATTCATTACCATTCCCCGAATATTCCCATGTCAGTTTATATGACTGCTTTCTCGTCGGCTCCCCGGCTTTCTGGCTCGACCCGTTATACAGCGGCTTTACGTAATTCTTCCCGGATTTCACGGATATACTGGCCTCAATATAATTATGTCCATGGGTCGACATACCGTCTCGAGCTCTCCGGCGAAGGTTTTCAATTATTCCCGTTACCCTGAACGGTCCGGTTAATTCATCTTCCGGGCCATTCGGGGCATGAGTTTGAGTGCGCATATCAAAATTGCGCACTACGCCCACGCATGCTTCACGGTTACCGCTTACCCATGACTCTCCCGATTCACGTGCCCTGGATTTGAAACATATTTTATCCCCTTCCTGGGCATTGTCGCTGACATCGAAACTGAATGATCTGTCTTCTCGGTCATCAGGACCTAAGATGCCCACATCCGTTTCTTCTCTATTCGGTGATATTCTATTAGTGCCGCTCACAGCCGCTACCCGTAATTGAACGGGGTCGCTTTCACCTTCACCGACGTTTTTAACATATGCACCAATGGAAACTGAGTCTCCCGGTGTTGCTACCCGATGGGGGCTCGTAGTATTCGTTACAAGCTCCGCGCCCGCTTCGAATATGAAATGAGTATAAATCTGTTGGCCAGGACTCACATACACCGAGAAGGATGATCCGCTTCCGCTCGTGCGGCTGCCATTCTCGAACTCGCACGAGCCATCATCCT
>CAZXAD010000005.1:0-18190 GCA_964638825.1 uncultured Candidatus Saccharibacteria bacterium
AAACCGACATAACTGTGGGCGGGCACATCGTCTCCCGCGGCGACCAGCCGGACATTGCCGTCGGCAAGGCGTTTAAGCAGAGTACGACTAACCAAACTGCTCCGACCGAGATTACTATCGATGGCACCGATACGGCAGGAACGGTCACCATTGAAACAGGGGACCAAAGCGGAAAAGGTGAAGTCGCCGCAGTCACTTTCGCGGAAACATTCGAACATGAGAAACCGAGGGTACTTCTGACTCCTGGTAATAGCGCGGCCGGTAATAGTAATATCTATGTACGTTTTGCTAGCATAAGCGGGGAATCATTCGCTATCCATTCTGACCAGAAACTTGAGTCGAATACAAAATACATCTTTAATTACTTTGTTATCGAATCAACACAAGAATAAAAAGAGTTTGCCGACATCGATACAGGGGTAATTACCTTATTTTAATGAACGATAAGCATGAGCAATATATCAAAAAATATGCGGAAACTCTAATGTCGCACAATATGCTATTTACAGAGTAAATCTATTCTAATACAGGGGAATAATGGATATGTTTGACAGTTATTTATACTTATGGTAATATAATAATAAGCGACACGTGGAGAGTTAATGAATAACACTCGAATAAGTACCATAGTTTCATGGTAGAGAGACGGGTGAGAAAGGAGTGCATAATGGCTGGAACCACAAAAGGCGGTTATCGTGCAAGAAACACGAATAGAGAACGCCATGGATCTGACTTTTACCAGCGGATTGGCGCCCAAGGCGGCAAACGAAGTCGCGGAGGCGGCTTCGCGGCTGACCGTGAACGTGCCCGTGAAGCCGGCCGCAGAGGCGGCCGGGTAAGCCGACGCGGTAAAGCCAAAAAGAAAGCTAACGTTTAAGCGTTAAACAAACAGCTTTTTTATAATGGACGGTTTGAAGCATAACCGTCCATTTTTTTATGAAAATACCCTGTGTATCAGGAAGAGCAAAAACCTAATTTCTAATTTCAATCCGCCAGCCGGCGGACTAATTCTTTATTTTTATTGCTGCCTTCCTAATTGTTGGCAATCCATTCGGTGGGGGTGCAAAGTTAAATTACGTGAAACCCGCCAGGTTCGGCGGCACATAAAACAGCGGTATCGTGTCGGTGCGGTCTGGATTCCGTGGAATTGGCACCGCGGGCAGAGCGAACGTTTATGCACCCAAATCCGGTAACTTTCCAGACACCGGTCTATGTGTTCCTCATCTATCGTAATCCCGAATGCCGGTGCTTTTGTTCGGGCGTATTTCCAGGCGTCAACCTCCATCCCGAGCAGATGAATATCCGAATGATAGGTTTTATGACCCAACTCGGCGTGGCCGATTTCATGGAGTAAGGCGAGTTGCCCTTGCTCCTCTTGTGTTTCATCTTCCTCAGGGTAGTACACCGCCCGATGGGCAGGCGACCACACGAACTGCGAACTTTTAATGAAATTCAGACCGGGATAGTGGGACATGATTTCATGCATCGGCAATCTCCCTCGCTCTCTCAACACATCCATGAGCAACTCCGGTTGCCGGCTTATTGGCGGCTGTTATAGCCGGAATATCGAATAATCCATTGGCCAATACAGTAATTCGTTCTCGTAATGATTCTTCGTATTTATGGAAATGTTCGCCCATGCTCCCGCCGATGACCGCGATCGTCGGGCGAGTAAGGGCGATCATTGAAAACAGCCCGGTAGCGACTGCTTCACCATATTCGTGCCAAATCTTAACATCGGTTTCATCCTTGCCCTGATGTCCATATTTCTCAACGAACGCACTCCCGCTGGCAATGTTTTCGAACGTAGTTTCGCTGCGGGAATCAACCAACATATGCCCACCTTCGCTATTAGCGAAATTACCGATGAGTTGTTCATTTACGATGATGCTCGTGCCAATGCCGGTACTAATGGTGAGATAGAGCACGACATTACGGTTCCGTCCGTTGCCATGGCGGGCTTCGTATAATCCAGCTGCAGCAGCATCGTTAATAAGTTCAGCAGGAATGTCGCCGCATACTTTACGGACATGATGCAGTATATCTTTGTCATGCCAGGAAATATTACCCCCGGCATGTAACATATTATTACGCACGGTTCCCGGCGCTGCCACCACCAGGCTTTTAGCTGTCTGGTTTTGTATACAATCTTGCAAGGAGTTTTGCAGGCGTTCAATAAATGTATCGAAGTCGGAAGGGGTTGAAAACTTTTTTTGTTCAATAAAATCACCATGAGAATCCTGTGTCGCGATCAATGTTTTAGTAGCGCCAATATCGACTCCCATATACATACACCAAGTATCACGTAAAACGAGGTAAGTATCAAGCGTTTTTTGAATAATGATCCATGAACCATGAATTACGGCAATAATTCACTCCGAGTACTCGCTTGAGTATTACTGGTTCTTCCGCCGGCTGGTGTGTCCGTGCTCTTTATTATCCATATTTTCTTGCACTTACCGGGGCACGATTAGGCCATCTAAGGAGGTAAGCTTATTGCCAAGCCAGCACTATAAGTACTGGCACTCTCGAGCCCCGGTAAGTGCACTCCAGCTGTTCATTTTTATTTTTTAACATGAAAGCCCTTTAATAAATAAGGCAAAGTAAATTCTAGATAGTTTTTTATTGATTGACAAGTTTATGGTATTGCTATCGTATGCATGGCATATTATAATCGAATGCAACAATAAAAGTGAAGGCGCAAGGAGAATATATGGCACGTTTTTCAAAAGTCACGGATTTTTTCAACAATATGAACCGCAGCGTATTGCTGGCACTCGGGTTAATAGTAATCGCGGTTCTTGTCGCGGCTACATTCGCGTTGGGTGATACCGACGAAGTAGCCGAAGAGCCAGGTAACGGAGATGCCACGCAGCAGGAACAACAGCAAGAGGGTGGTGCTGATGAAACAGGGGAGAATGGAGCTGAACAAGAAGATGGCGAAACAAATGGCGGCGGGGAAGCTGCTGCTGAACCTACGGAAGACGGTTCAAACGGAGAAGGTACTGAAAGTGATGGAGAAGTAGCGCAAACGGGCGGTGACACCAATGAAGACGAAGGCGGATCAATGCCATCACAATTGGCTGATACCGGCCCGGTTACCTCGGCAGCCGCGGCACTACTATTGGGTGCAGGCGGATATTTATACCATCGCAGCCGCAGCGATCTTGAAGAACACCGCAAAGAATAGTTAAAAACGGCCACCAAAATCAATGAATGAGGAGCCAAGATTATCTTGGCTCCTTTTTAAATAATTTTACGTCAAAAATACCTAAAAACCTATTTTTATCGCTCCATAAACCGGTAAATCATGATTTACCGGTTTATTTTTACCGACAATCAAAAATGTAACCATTGGATGTTTGGCTGACCAAAAAGGTAACACAAGTTTTATTGATAAAAGAAAGTAACAAACAACCTTGGGGTTTACAGGAGAATATTTTTTCTTTATAAATGTAAGGAATCCCTTTGGAAGTGATGTACACGGATCGCGGAGAAGCGCGAACGGTATATTAGTGGGAAATCGACTATCAGAAAAGGAGGACATTGCTGCATGTCTGCAATTTCCATGGACAAATTATTAGAAGAAAATCCGCCACAACTCCTGGAGGCAGGAGATGTAGTGGATGGAAAAGTAGTAACGGCGCATAAAAATGAGGTATGGGTCGACCTTGGCCCCCACGGGCTCGGGCTTATCCCGCGTAAAGAACTGGGTCGTAATCATAGCCTGACCGAAGGTGATGCAGTAGACACGTGTGTCGTGCTGCCAGATTCTGAGTATGGGTTTACTATTTTGAGCTTAAAGAAGGTAGCCAAAGAAAAAGGATGGGACGTATTAGAAAGACTCCACGAAAGTGGAGAAATGTTTGAAGTTCGTCCGTACGATGCGAACCGCGGCGGTCTATTGGTTGAGGCAGAAGGGGTACGCGGGTTTTTGCCGGTATCCCAGCTTTCAGCCAAAAATTACCCGCGAGTCAACAACGCTGACAAAGATCAGATTCTGCAAAAGCTGAATGAACTGATAAAACAGCCGTTGAAAGTCAGCGTGCTCGATATTAACCGAGAAGAGAACAAGTTGATACTCTCAGAAAAAGTGGCCAAACGCGAAGAGACGAAAGAGCAACTCCAGAAACTATCAGTCGGCGATGTAGTCACCGGAACAGTGACCGGAACAGTAGATTTCGGTATTTTCGTTACCGTAGACGGCATTGAAGGACTGGTGCATATTTCGGAAATCTCCTGGGATCGGGTAAGCAACCCGGCCGATTATGTTGAAACCGGACAGGAAGTACAGGCCAAGGTTATCGCCATTGACGGGGATAAACTGAGTCTATCCATGAAACAACTTACTGAAGATCCGTGGCTGAAACAAATAAAGGAATACAATGTAGGAGACGAGGTAGAAGGAAAAATTACCCGGGTAACTCCATTCGGTGCGTTTATCCAGATCGCGCCGGCCATCGAGGCGTTAGTACACGTATCCGAGCTTGGTGAGGATGCGGACCCGAATGACCACTTTACGGTTGGCGAAACGCGAAAATTCCGTATAATCGATATAGACACCCAAGTGCGCAAAATATCTTTGAGCGTGGCTGACAAATAACGTATACACGGGCGTAAAAACTACGTAGAGCCACCTGCAACATGTGCGCACTATATGTGTGATTGATAGTATCTGAAGAATACAACCAAAGGATTAATATGGATAAGCAAGTAGCAATCGAAACCCCGATTACCGTGGATGAATTTGCCAAAACGTTGGATATGAAAGTAACCGACGTCATAGCCGAACTTATGAAGAACGGCGTTATGGCAACCATTAACGATACTATTGATTTTGAAACTGCGGCCATTGTGGCGGGAGATCTCGGTGTCGAGGTAACGTCAGCTACTGATACTGAGAGCGAAGAAGCACCGCATGCTCGCAATGAACAAGCTACCGTGCTCGAAGAAGGTGAAGGCGAAGCACGTCCGCCCATAGTAACCGTTATGGGGCATGTCGATCATGGAAAAACAACGTTGCTCGATGCGTTGCGGAAAAGTAATACTGCGGGCGGAGAAGCGGGCGGCATTACCCAGCATATCAGCGCGTATCAACTCCAACACAATGACCGCTTGATAACTTTTTTAGATACTCCGGGACATGAAGCATTTTCCGCGTTAAGAGAACATGGCGCCCGATTAACGGATGTGGCCATCATTGTTATAGCGGCGGATGACGGAATTAAGCCGCAAACCAAAGAGGCTATCCGATTTGCTCATGATGCGGGAGTGCGCATGGTAGTCGCGATTAATAAGATTGATAAACCGGGTGCGGATAGCAATCGGGTAAAACAACAATTGGCCGAAGAAAATTTGATCCCCGAAGAATGGGGAGGTGAAACGGTAGTAGTGGAAATATCCGCCGAGCAACAACAGAATCTCGATAAATTGCTGGACATGGTGTTACTAGTAGCCGATATGGAAGATATCCGGGCTCGATATGACGGTCCGATGGAAGGGGTGGTTATCGAATCCCGTATATTCAGTGGTCAAGGAGTAACTGCCACGGTGTTAGTACAACACGGTGAGTTGCACATGGGTGATTTTCTGGTGGCGGATGATGTGTACGGGAAAGTCCGCAGCGTAGAAGATTTTACGGGGCAACGTCTGCAGAGCGCTGGCCCATCTACTCCGGTTGCGGTAACCGGATGGAAAGATACGCCACGGGTAGCAGCATTCGTAAAGGAGTATGAAAATGAAAAATCAGCCCGGGCTGCTGCCGGGCGTGCTCAGCAGAGTGAGGTCGGAAAAAGCGGTATCACCCAAGCCGAAGCACTAACGGCGGCCATGCAGGCAGGCCAGGCACAGACTATCCCCGTAATAATCAAGGCTGACGTAGAAGGCAGCCTGAATGCTATCACGCAAAGCCTGGAAGGTTTGAAGACTGACGAAGTTCGCGTGGAAGTAGTCGAAAGCGGTATCGGTCCGGTTTCAGAATCGGATATTACCTTGGCGGAATCGACCGGAGCACGAATAATCGGTTTCGGCGTCTCCATTCCTAACCGGATCAAACAATTAGCGCAACGAGCCGGAATTCAGACCCGTATGTACACTGTCATTTACGAACTCATTGATGATATGCGGGAAGAAATGAGCTCAACATTAGAACCGGAAGTAATAGAAGAGATACATGGCACTTTGGATGTCCAGGGTATATTCAAAGTAGCTCAAAAGGAGCTTATATGCGGCGGACAGGTAAAAACCGGGAAAATTACTCCTGGATTGTATGTTCGTTTCCAAGAAGGGGAAGATGTTGGTACTGTCCAAAGCTTACAACGCGAACAACAATCAGTGAAAGAAGTAGCACAAGGTGAGATGTGCGGATTGAATATCGCGACTAAACACAAAGTAAAAATAAATGAAGGCGATATATTAGAATTTGTGTCACGGGAAACGAAGAAGCGCAGTATTTAGTCTGCGGACAGGAAGAAGACATCCTGTATACTGAATACCGAATACCGTATACACTAAATAGTATGCAACAACGGGCAGAACGATTGGCAGCCAGTATCCATAAAAGCGCGGCGCAGGTTTTGCATCAACAACTACCCGGCGAATACGTGACCGTTACCGATGTAGATATTACTCCCGATTTGCACACGGCTACGGTGTGGGTTTCCATTTTTAACGATTCCAGGCGCGAAGCTTTGTTCACCGAGGCCAACAAAGCTACCGGTAAGATCCGTACCCGGGTAGCGGGTGATGTCAAAATACGCCGGGTTCCGGAGATAGTGCTCAAACTTGATGCGCGCGGCGAACACGCCCAAGCGATTAATGACACGCTGCGAAAACTATGACCAAGAAAAAGGAAAATGGGAAAAGGAAAACGGGGAGGAACAGCTCGTAGATATGAAACCAGGACTAGGGAGTTGAATTCAGGCGTACAACGGTTTGAGTTTAGGTGTTACTGTACGTACACAAGTGTTTCTTCCGTACTCCTTTTTACCTTTTCCCTTTTTCTTTTTTTCTTTTCTAATCCACAACCTTCTCACCCTATAACCCTTAAAACAACTGTGCTACACTTTTTATTATAAGGATAAAACAAGCATATGTTGCGCATCGACAATGATTTATTAAAAGAAGTAGGCCTTGGCGACCTGCCAATGGAAGAAAAAAGCTTATTAGTAAGCCAGATACACGAGCAACTGGAGTTACGGGTGGGCACTCGCTTGGCGGAAAAAATGAGCGAAGAACAAAAGGAAGAGTTCGATACGGATTACATACAAAAAGAAGATGAAAAGGGTGCTATGGCATGGCTGGAGAAAAATTTTCCGGATTACCCTAATGTAGTAAAAGAAGAGCTGCAAAAATTAAAAGAAGAATTAAAGCAACAATCCGATACTATTCGGGACGTGGTCCAAAAACAGCAGTCTTCCTCTGGTGAACAGGAACAGTCGCCGGAACAAAGCCAATAGTTCGTATTCTGTATTCCGTATAACGTATACAGCGCTTGAGCAGATTAAAAACACTTTTCCAGGGTACGGCCCTGGAAAGAGAGGGAAAAGCACCGAGGAGATTCTATGACTTGAGCTACTGTTTCGCAATCCTGATTAAACGTGTGCTTTTTTATTGTTTTAAATATCCGCGGACAAAATCTTGGCCGGTCATCGTTTTCTTGCCGCTTGGCTTTAGTTGAGTGATTCGCAGGGCGTTTTCCGAGGCGTATATTACCAGCGAATTATCGATGACGTCCGGTTTTCCTGGTTCTCCGGCACCTTCGATAATGTCTGCCGCCTCAATTGTTATATACGTGTCATCGATAGTGGTAAAACTGCCGGGCCATCCCAGGAATGCCCTGATATGACGTTCAATGGCTTCAGCCGGTTGATGCCAATCGATTTCTCCGTCGGATTTTCGAAGTAATTTTGAGTATGTGGCTTGGGCTTCATCTTGATCGGCAGGAGTAAGCGTGCCGTCTATAATTCCATCCAAATAAGAATGCAGCGTCGTTGCTCCTAATTGTGCCAGGTGCCGCATCAGCCACGGACGTGTTTCCGTGCCATCGAGTTCGACAGGGTCATTGACGTACACGGGTCCGGCGTCCATGGCAGGCACTAATCGCATTAAACTGATGCCGGTTTGACTATCACCATGCAGGATAGCTGCTTCAATGGGAGACGGGCCGCGCCATCGGGGTAGTAATGAGGCGTGTACGTTGACCAGTCCTCTACTGAAATGATCTAATACCGTGTCCGGTATTATCATGCCGTACGCGACCACTACTCCGTGGCGTATGCCCGGGTATTGGCTGATCGCTCGAGAAAGCTGTTCTTTTGATTCCGGTTGTATCACCGGAATGCCATAATCCTGGGCGATTTTTTTTACGTGCGGCGGTTTTTGCTCTTTGCCGCGTTTTCCCGTAGTATCTGGTTTCGTTACGACCAAAGTTACATCGTAGCCGTCTTTTAGCAGTGTTTCTAGCGAGGGAGCGCTAAAATCAGCAGTGCCAAAGAACGCGAGCGGAATCGAGCTCTTCCTGGGTGATAGGTTTGAGTTGTCCATTATCCATAATCTTATAAAATGCGTTATTTTCTACTTTATCCACGAACAGTTTTCCGTGCAAATGGTCAATTTCATGCTGGAGTACCCGGGCCAGGAACCCTTTTGCTTTCATTCGAAAGGTTTGGCCTTCCATATCCATGGCGGAAATACGGATGATCTCATATCGGGGTACCATGCCGTATATATCCGGAACGCTCAGACATCCTTCGGGTGCTGCTGAATACTCATTTTCGTATTTCACGATTTCGGGATTAATGAGCACTTCGAATTCCTGGCTGTCTTTGTTGTCTGGTTGGCTGCGCACAATCACGATGCGCTCAAGAACTCCGATTTGAGGAGCTGCCAATGCTACACCAACTTCATTATTACGGCTCTTTTCCCAATCCAAAGCGGCGGCTTCCATGGTTTCGATTGTTTGCTTAACTTCATCGGTGATAACTCCCACACGGCGAGCCCGTTGGCGCAGCTGTTGATCGGGAACGGCGATAATTTTGTCTTTCTGCATTGGTTTATAGTATACACGTTAGGAATGAGAATTAAGAATCATGAATTATGAATTACGATCAGAAAAATACATAAATATAACATTTAACAAAAGGCTGTATACACCAGTTGCATACGAGGAATATTCTCTTATAGCAAATCCACCGGATCGATGTCAGATCTCCAGTTGCCGGGGAGGTTTTTCATAATATCAAGCAATTGATCTCTATCCGTGGAAGTGACAATAAGGTGCCAATAATAGAAATTCCCGATCCGTTCCCGCCATGCAGGCGCGGGTCCGCGTATGCTTAACGTATCTTCCTGAGCAGAGTTAAGGCGTTCAACCAGTTGTCGGGCCGCCTTCTTAGCTCCAGCAGCGGTTTTTCGTTTACATGTGAGCTTTAATACATAATAGTAGGGTGGATACCGCAGTTCACGGCGGTCTGAGAGCTCGGTTTCAATGAATGTATCGAACTCCTGACGAGCTGCCGTGGTGATAGCGTGATGTTCGGGGTTGTATGTTTGAATGAGTACCTTGCTCGGGCTGTCAGGGCTACGTCCGGCACGTCCGATAATCTGGTGCAGTAGCTGGTACGTTCGTTCATTGGAACCCATGTCAGGAATATGGAGCATGGTATCAGCCAACACGACACCCACCAGTGTCAAAAAGGGAAGATCCAGCCCTTTGGCAATCATTTGGGTTCCGATAACGATATCAATCTCTCCGCTCCGTAATTGCCGCATGGTTTCGGCCATGGTGTGGGCGGAGTAACTATCTTTATCCAGGCGCGCTATGGAAGCGTGCGGGAAGCGTTCGCGAATCTCAGTTTCTATCCGTTTGGTGCCGATTCCCAAGAAACGCCAATGCAAGCCGGAGCATTCCGGGCATGCCCCCGGCAATTGTGAGTGAGTACCGCACCAATGGCATCGCAATCGTCCGCTGTCACCGTGCCATGTTTGGGGAATGTCACATTCCGGGCACACGGCCACCCAGCCACACGAAGTGCATACAACCTGGCTGGCACTGCCGCGGCGGTTAATAAACAACATTACTTGCTGGTTATTACGGAGCGTATCATCGATACTGCGGACAAGATGAGGGGATAGAATTGATTTTTGGTTGCGCATATCGATAATTTCTACCTCGCGCGTATTGTCGTGTATGGGTGAGGGAAGGGTGGCCATTTGTAATTTGTGTTGTTGGTGCAGGTACATATCGTGTGCACTTGGCGTAGCGCTGCCGAGGACCAATTTTGCTTTTAAGCTGCTCACGATATAGGTAGCGACATCACGGGCATGGTAATGAGGGGTCTGCTCCTGTTTGTAGCTGGTTTCATGACATTCGTCGATAATGATCGCGCCCAAATCCGAGCGAGGAGTGAAAAGAGCGGAACGGGGGCCTATAATTACCATAGGCTCCTCGCTTGTACGGGCGTGGCGCCATACCGCTCGCCGCTGCGATACCGACATATGGGAATGGGTAATGACTGCTTTTTCCTGAAACACCTTTTCAAATTCGGCGATAATCTGCGTGGCCAATGTAATTTCCGGCACGAGTACAATGACGGATTTCCCTGAATCGAGCATCTGCTGGCATAACGCGATATAAAATGCCGTCTTCCCCGAACCGGTGACTCCGTGCAGCAACCAATGATGATGCGAGGATTGGCTGATTTTTTTTAAAACCGTTTGCTGGTCTTCAGTGAGGGTATGATTCGGTACTGGTGTGTTTAGGTACTCGTGAGCGAGTTTTTTCTTTGGCGGAATATCGGGCCGGGCAGGCATAAATAAACGAAGAGCATTGCCTGCGTCTATGGCATAATACCGACTCATCCAGTCGATAGTGTCGAGAACATAGGGAGGGAGCGGCGGAATGTCATTTAATATGCGAGAAATCGGCTTAGTTTTTACCGAAGGTTCCGTGACTGCCTGTTGCACGACACCGAATATTTCCTTCGCGCCGACAGACACTTTTACGATTTGCCCGCGCTCAACACGGGAAGACGTATGATACGTCAACGTAGACGTACCTCGTACTCCTGAAACTATTACCTCGACGAATGTATGCGACATATCATTTGCCATTATACAGGGTAAGAGAATGCGGAAGGGTTAAAGGTCAAGGGTTGAGCGTCGAGTGTCAAGGGTAAAGGGTAAACTTAATTCTTGCTTCGCTTTCTATCCTTTACCCTTCATCCTTGACGCTTAACCCTCCATTTCTGCTATGGATTGATGGAAATTTTAACGCTACACTGGACACATATGGCGTTAATAAACAACAAAAAAGAGTAAAGGTAGAGGCAATGTACTTCCATGATCGCAAGGAAGCGGGGAGATTATTGGCTGATTCATTCACGGGTTCGCACCGAAAGAAACATATGGCGGTACTGGCAGTATCCCCCGGCGGAGTAATAGTAGGGAGAGAAATTGCCCGAAAATTACATACTTCCATGAGTTTACTGTTAACCGAGCCGGTAGGAATGCCCGGCGTAGCAAAAACTGACACGATCGGTTTGATTGATCAGGACGGACATTTCACCTATAACAAAATGATGCCGACCGGACTGCTCACTGAAATCCTTACTGAAATGCGTACATATCTGGAAAATCAGAAAATGCAAAAATTACACAAACTCACGAGAGCTATGAGCGGAGAGGGGTTTATCGAGCCCGATATGTTTCATAATTGCCATGTTATAATCGTGAGCGACGGATTTAGAAACGGATTATCCTTTGAAGCAGCCAAACACTATTTGAAAACAATAAAAACGAAAAAAATTATCGCGGCGGCACCCAATGTATCCGTTCCGGCAGTAGATAGGTTGCATATACAAGCCGACGAAATGAAAATATTGGATGTGCTGGAACCATACCTTGATACAGATCACTATTTCGAGGATAATACGGTGCCGGACATTCAAGAGTTAAAAACGTTAATGGGAGAGAAATCTGCGAGCAAAAATGAGTAAAAAATTACGATGGCAGTTATTGGCATTAGCACTGTTCGCCCTCGTGGTAGGAATATTGGCATATCCGCGCGAAGGCCAGGTTTTGCAGTTTTTTGGCGTTGATCGTGAATTGAGCGTTCAGCGGGGCGTGGATCTGCAGGGAGGCGTATCCTTAGTATATGAAGCGCAAATACCGGAGGAAAAAGATCCCGAAGAGGCCCTCGATCAATTAACGGCCGTCATCCAGCAACGGGTCAATCCTGGCGGTACCAGCGAAGCAATAGTGCAGATCGCCAGCAACAACCGGATCGTCGTGCGTTTGCCGGATGTCGAAGACCCCCAGGAGGCAATCGACCGGATCGGGAAAACCGCCCGTCTGGAATTCTTCGAAGTCGACCCTCAAGCTGAAAGCCAACAGCGACAATTAAAGCCGACAGAGTTAAGCGGCGAGGACGTAGCCGAAGCCAATCCCGGGTTTAACCAGGTCAACCAACCGGTGGTAAATCTTGAGTTTGAGTCCGGTGAATCGACAGACAAATTAGGCGAATTAACGACCCGTATCTACAACCAGGGGACGCAGCTGCTAATACTGCTGGACGGACAACCGGTATTCGGGCCGGGCTCGGTATCCCAACCCATTCTGACCGGCCAATCAAGCCTGACCGGCATGGAGTCTGTCCAGGAAGCCGAAGAGATTGCTACTTTGTTAAATGCCGGCGCGCTTCCGGTGCCGATTGAATTGGTTGCCCAGGAAACTATCGGGCCAACACTGGGAGAAGAAGCCGTATCCGCCAGTGTGATAGCAGGGATTATCGGCTTATTATCATTAGTCTTGTTTTTACTGGCAGTCTACCGCGTAGGAGGCGCGGTAGCCGTAGTAGCTATGATCGTCTATACCGCTACTACCGTATCCGTGTTCAAGCTTTCAGCGTTGCCGATGTTCGGCGGGTATACGATCGTACTGACGCTAGCAGGTATCGCCGGGTTTATTATGAGTATCGCCGTGGCCTCGGATGCGAATATCCTGGTTTTGGAACGCTTAAGAGAAGAACGGAAAGCCGGCATGAGCCCTATAAAAGCAGTAGAATCCGGCTTCGACCATGCGTGGAGCAGTATTCGCGATGCTTCAATAGCCACGTTAATTATCAGCGTCATTTTGTATTATTTGGCCAGTCGGTTCGGGGAAACCTCTATACAGGGATTTGCTCTCGTGCTGGCGGTCGGGATTACGATTAATGTGGCCAGTGTTTCCATAGTGACCCGGACGTTATTACGAGGCGTTGCCCGTACGCGCAAAGGAGAAAAGATCTGATGAATATTATCGGAAGACGTAAACTCTGGTACATGATTTCAGCAGCCATCCTCATCCCTGGCGTGATTCTGTTAGCCGTATTCGGCTTGGAGCTGGGGATGGATTTTACCGGCGGATCTGAAATCAGTATCGTTACTGATGCTCCAGAGCAAAAAATCCAGCAAATCGTGGAAGAAGAAGGAGTGAGCGACCCCGCTATCACCGGAACTGATGAAGGGTATCAGATTCGCTATACTGAAAATATTGATATTGAGGCCGCGCTCGCCGAGAAAGATAACATTACCGTAAAACGGTTTAATCGGATCGGGCCGAGCATTAGCCGCGATCTTGCCATCAATTCGCTTATCAGTTTGATAGCGGTCTCGCTGGCCATAACATTGTATGTGGCATTTTCTTTCCGTAAAGTGGAGTATCCGTTTCGTTTCGGAATGATGGCGATCGTGGCGTTACTGCATGACGCGTTATTCGTGTTGGGATTGTTCTCGTTGCTCGGGGTTTTGTTCGGCATAGAGGTCGATGCGTTTATTGTGACCGCCGTACTAACCGTAATCGGTTTTTCCGTACACGACACGATCGTAGTATTCGACCGGCTTCGTGAGAATTTACTACGCCAGAAAGGTACGTTTGAAGAAATCGTGAACAATAGCGTCAATGAAGTAATGGGGCGTTCGCTGAATACGTCAATTACTACAGTATTGGTATTACTAGCCCTCTTTTTGTTCGGAGGCGGTTCGACGGTTAATTTCGTTTTGGCGCTTTTGCTCGGTATGGTATCGGGTACGTATTCATCCATATTTATTGCCGCTCCATTAATGGTGACGTGGCATAATCGTCGAAGCCAAGCAACTGAGTAGTTTCATGTCCGAAAGTTTTTAATAAGTGCCTAAAATATTTGTTTACAATCGACTCACGGTATATTACACTACTAATAGGCTATGTTGTTAAAATGACAACTATAAGCGGCCGAGAACATATTATAAGAATGTATATTACTAAGACGAGAAGGACATTCCATGCTTGACGTATTCATTACTTCCAAAACCCGCCGGAAAATCATAATTTTGTTTTCCAAATACCCGGATTTCCAAACCCATATACGGGGAATGTCGAAACTTATCAAAGAAGATGCAGGTAATATCCAACGTGAATTGCAGAAGTTGGAAACCGTCGGTTTTTTGAAGTCACGGAAACGGGCAAATACCAAAATATATAGTGCCAATCAGGAGTTTCCGCTTTTCAAGGAACTCCAGAACATGGTACTCAAAAGCCAACACCACAAGTAGGTGTTAGGTTATAGACTGCAGTACGAAATTTAAAAATATTTACTCCTACCCTAAAACCTAAAGACTAAAACCTATATACTGATTAATATGTCAGCACTAGTTGAACAAATTCTCAAAAACCGCGGATATACCACCAAATCCCATCAGGAACGGTTCTTGCATCCTGATTACGGTAAACATTTACATGACCCGCTGCAACTACCGGATATGGAAGTAGCGGTCCAGCGTATTACCCGTGCGGTGGAAGCCAGAGAAAAGATAACGATTTATGGCGATTATGACATCGATGGACTCAGCGCCACCGCGTTATTGCTCGATGGATTAACCGCTATAGGGGCGGAAGTCGAGGCGTACATTCCTGATCGTTTCGAAGAAGGGTATGGCATCAATACGGAAGCGTTGAAACAATTATGGGAAAACGGAACCGGTCTTGTTATTACGGTGGATTGCGGAAGCGTGTCACATGAGCCGATCTCGTGGGCGGCTGGCGCCGGGTTGGATGTTATCGTTACTGACCACCATGAAACCGGTCCGCGGGGTAGTGAATTACCGCCGGCCACCGCGGTAATTAATCCGAAACGGCCTGATAGTTCTTATCCGTTTTATGATCTGGCCGGTGTCGGCGTCGCCTTCAAGCTTATGCAGGGAATCCAATCGATGACGTCCTTATTGTCCGAGGGCCGGGAAAAATGGCTGTTGGATTTAGTGGCGCTCGGAACAGTGTGCGATGTGGTGGATTTGGTCGATGAAAACCGGGTTCTTGTGTCATATGGATTACGGGTATTCCGGCAGACACCACGTCTGGGCTTGCAAGCATTGGCCCAGGTGGCCGGAATTAACCCGGCCGATGTCGATACCTATCATTTCGGTTTTGTATTGGGCCCGCGCTTGAATGCGGCCGGCCGATTGGAACATGCTCGCCGCGCTCTAGAGGTGTTTACGACCAACGACAGGCGTACCGCCGCGACCGCTGCTGAGTATTTGGATAGTTTAAATACCGAGCGGCGGAAACAACAAGAAGAGATTCTTACAATGGCGATTGCGCAAGCCGAAGAATACCAGGAGGATCCGGTACTCGTTTTATCGCATCCGGAATGGAACCATGGTATTGCTGGCATCGTCGCGGCTAAAATCATGGAGCGGTATAGCAAACCGACGATTATCCTGCAGGAAAATGCTGATATAGCAAAAGGTTCCGCTCGTTCATTGGGAACATTCAATATGGTATCGGCATTGCGGGCTGCCGATGAGGTATTGGAAAAATATGGCGGACACCATGTAGCAGCAGGGTGTACGCTTAAAACTGACTCTATAATCAGGCTGCGGGAAATATTGAATGAATATTATCGTTACCATCAATACGGTACACTAAACAGCCGGCCGGTAGTTGATGTGGAAATGCCGCATTTAACGGATATGAATGAGAATACGTACCGAGAGATTCAGCAGTTAGCCCCGTTCGGCAAAGGAAATCCGCGGCCGGTGTTTTATGCTACTGGGTTGCAGGTAAAAAACGGGTACGCGGTCGGCGGCAAGCAAGAGCATCTGAAATTATTGCTATCGGACGGCAAAATCGACCACGAAGCCATCGCGTTTGGCATGGGGGATCGGCAAGCTCACTTGGGCGACACTGTAGAAGCATGGTTTGAACTGGACATGAATACGTACCGGGGACGGACAAAACCGCAATTACGTATCAAGGAGCTCGCATGAAACGTTTACGCGATTGGGAAGCCAAATACAATCCCTTTTCTTCTACCGCGAAAAACATGCAGGAATTGCTATCCAGTGAGCCGGCTTCAGAACTTACCGCGTACTTGCAAGATGTCCACCAGCGTTTGCTTGATAACCAAAACAAGGAATTGGCGGCTATGGTATTGGCGGTGCACGCGCCGCTTGCCAATAAATTAAATTTGCAATCGGTAAAACATGAACTGGAAAACGAGGCGTTCCGCATCCTGTATCCTCAGCAGTATGAAATGGCGGTTAAGTTACTCCGCCGCAATAAAGCCGACCGCGATAAGGAAGCACTGCATTTAAAACAAATTTTCACCCATCATTTAGAAGAAACGGGAATCACCCCGTTAGATATCAGCGGGCGGAGCAAAAAACCGTATAGCTTGTATAAAAAGTTACACAAAGCCGGATCTATTTCCCATGTCCATGACTTACTGGCTGTACGGATAATCGTGTCGAATGAAACCGAGTGCTACCAAGTGCTTGATGTACTCCATTCCGTGTTTACCCCGGACCTGGATCGATTGAAAGATTATATTAAGCGACCGAAACCGAATGGGTATCGGTCGCTGCATACGTGTATCTTTTGGGGTAAAAAAACGGTGGAGGTCCAAATACGTACTCAGGAAATGGATGAAGAAGCCGAACACGGTACGGCAGCGCACTGGCGATACGATTTGCATAAAGACACCAAACACTATCTACAAGGAGAAGCCGCGGCCGCGAGCGAAGAACAAAAGCAATCCGTTACCTATGTATTCTCTCCAGCTGGCGATGTATATGCCGTCCCTTTTGAAGCTACGCCGCTGGACTTCGCGTTTGCTGTCCACACCAATGTCGGTTTGCGAACCAAGGGAGCGCGGGTAAATGGGAAAATAGCAAAGCTCAACTCCCGATTGTCCCCTGGAGATACGGTAGAAATAATAACCGGCAAAGAAATACGGCCGAGACGTGATTGGCTGCACATGGTGCAAAGTCCAAAAGCGCGGAATAGGATTCGAAAATGGTTAAAACGCGTGGAACGCAACCGACATTACGAAGACGGCAAACAAAAATTGCTCGATGTTTTTGGCGGCGAATTACCGAAGGAATTGGAAATGGTACGCCAACAGTATCAATATGCCAAAATGGACGATTTGATCGTAGCAGTCGGTGCAGGGTATCTCCATCCTGAGACGGTGCTTCGAATCATGACTCCTTCTGAAAAAAAGCAAAGGAGCGACAAAAGAAAGAGATCAAGATCCGTGAATTCAGCTTCTTCCCGTTCGGTGCTCATTGCCGGCATGTCAGGAGTACAATACCGTATCGCTTCCTGCTGTAAACCGCGTCCCAGCGATCCGTCCGTCGGCTACATAACCCGGAGTCTCGGCATCACGGTACATAAAGCGGATTGCCAGTCTGCCAAAAGAGAGCCCGAGCGACTGGTAGAAGCACGGTGGCAGTAAGCAGGGTTAAGGGTAGAAAAAAGGAACAAGGAACAAGGAACAAGGGAAATTGAATTAAGAGTTAAGAATAATGAGTCACGAATCTTTTACCTAATTTCCAATTTCCAATTTCTATTACTTTCTGCCCTTAGCCCTTTACCCTTAACCCTGTCTTGTTGTTGCATTCAAACTACAGATGCCGTACAATTTCCACTGTTATGACGCAAGTATCACGCAAAGACGACCAGGAAAATCTCGAAAACATGCTCCGCAGGTTTAATCGTAAGGTGCAGCAGTCCGGCACATTATCAATGGCGCGACGGAAACAGTATCATGAAAAACCTCCATCCCGAAAACAACGACGCGTAGCCGCGCTCACCAGGCAAGAACGAAGAAAAACCAAAATCAGGAAAATGTATCTTGGCAAATAGCACCTATTTCATTTCTTGATAGCAAACA
>CAZXAD010000006.1:0-17952 GCA_964638825.1 uncultured Candidatus Saccharibacteria bacterium
CGGGCGCCGGGTCGGGAAGCGCTTATAGCGTCTACGGCACGGATGACCATCGCTTCGGTCGTAGTTGCTTCGACATCATCATGGTGAGCTTCCGCCGCGTGGGCGATAGCTTCGTCCAGGCCATACTTACGAGCCATTTCACCCGAGATATGGTGATGCTTACCTTCCATCTTATGCGTCAGCGCCTTCCCCATATCGTGGATAAGCGCCGCGTATTTGCATACCCGTACGTTGGCGCCGATTTCTTCGGCGATCATACCGGCAATGTGTGCCATTTCCGTCGAATGCTTCAGTACGTTCTGGCCGTATGACGTCCGGAATTTTAATTCGCCAACTAGACGCTGTACTTCCTTGGGCATACCGACCACGCCGACCTCACGAGCCGCGTCCGCGCCTGCCTGCATTACTTCCTTGTCAATTTCTTTTTGGGCTTTTTGGACTACTTCTTCAATCCTGCCGGGCTGGATTCTACCGTCTTTCATGAGTTTTTCCAGTGCTGCGCGGGCGACTTGCCGCCGGATCGGATCGAAACTGGAAAGCACGACTACCCCCGGCGTATCATCCACCAAGATATCCACTCCGGTGGCGCGTTCCAGTGCCTGGATATTCCGTCCCTCCTTGCCGATAATCCGGCCTTTCATTTCATCGTTGGGCAAATCTACCGAAGTCACCGTTTTTTCTACCGTCACGTCGCTGGCAAGGCGCTCCATAGCAGAAACGAGCAATGTCCGCGCATCTTCCTCAGCTGATTCTTTGGCATCGTTTTTTAATTTTTCAATGAGTTCGGTCATATCCCCTTTGATATCTTTCTCGGTCATTTTCATGAGGCGCTCAGCTGCCTCGTCCTTGTTCATCTTGGCAATTTTTTCCAGGTTATCCTGGCTTTTCTGCCGGATTTCAGCAAGTTCGTTTTTAAATTCTTCAATCTCGTTTTCCTGTTGCCGGAGTTTTTCCGTACGTTTATCCAGATCGTCCAGTTTTTTATCGAGATTATTTTCCCGCTTAATCAAGTGTTTTTCCGTATCAGCAAGCTCCTGGCGACGCTCTTTTTCTTCCTTTTTGTTCTCCTCGGTTACCCGGGCGGCTTCTTCTTTGGCTTTGAGAAGAATGTCTTTACTTTCTTCTTCAGCTTCATTAAGCCGTTTTTTTACATTTTCCTCGGCATTCCCAAGCACGCGCTTGGTGTGGATGGTTTTTGTTGCATAGCCAACGCCACCCCCCACCAACGCGGCAGTTAGCACAATAGCTGCTTCCATGTCTACTTCCTTTCCTACCAGGAGCTGGACGTATTGAGAGAAATTTAACCGAGATATCGTCTTTAATCAGAAGTCGGAAAAGAATCTACATCCAGTATCAACGGTAGTATCATTATCAAAATTATCTATTAATATCTACCCCCTACTATACGATGCACAAAAAGGAAAATCAATTTATCGGTTAAGGTAATACGGATCTACCTCACCGTTTTCATTTTCATCACTACCTAGTATACGTAGTACATGCGGATCGCGTTCATCTACCAGCTCCGCCATTTTCGAGTAGGCTTCGAAGACCTGCTCTTTTGTTTCCCTCGGCAAATTATAGAAATCGCCTTCGTAGTTCGCCAATGTAGTGCAGAGCGATTCCGCCAGTTCCTGGTGAAGAAACTCAAACCGCCCCCAACACGGCCGTAACCGATAGAACTCGCCAATCCCGCCTTGGAAAAACATCAGGAAGTTATTGATATCCTGCTCGAAATCCTCTACCGATTCGTAGGCAGCCAGTTTTGAGTAAGCGGAATTCTTTATCAGTAACTCCGGCTGTTCCGCCTGCGTTAAACGGTCGAATTCAGCATCAACAATGCTTTCGGTGCTCTTTAGTACTTGTTCAGCTTCCGTCGGCACCTGGGGTTCCGGCCACTCTAGCCGCTTGAACGCATCCTTGGCAATACGTTCAGCGTTGACTACTACCTCTTCAACTCCTTCGGTCTCGTCCTCCGGCTGAGAATCGGGTCGTTCCAATTGTCCGTCAATTGCACCCATAACAAAACTCCACAGTAGTACACCTTAAGTCGTATTTACTTAAATGGTCTTCTATGTTCTTACAAAAAGACCATACCTTTTAGTACACCAGTGTTTGACAAAATGCAAGTGCTTATGCTTTTATAAACTTTTAATTCCTGTGCGGTGGTGTTTGATTCTTCCAAAAATATATTATTTACGCGGACTTGTAATATTAGCTTCGCCCCCATATTCAGGCAATACTTGGCCGCCAGGGTCCGTATCGGGCAGCTCATCGAGGCCTTCATCGATCCAGTTCTCTCCCGTGGTTCCCGTAATGGGTATATAATGTGCATATGCCAATCCGTTCGCAACCGTTAACCCTATACGCAGCCCCGTAAACGAACCCGGTCCTTTATATACTATGATTCCCGATATATCAGTTAGGTGGTGTTGATATTTTTGAAGCAGTTGTTCTATACGCTCCAGAAGCTCACGCGATAATCGATTCCCGGATTCGTTGATGTCCTGTTCGACAACCGAACCTTCCGGATTAATCAGGTAAAGTTCAGTAACAGGGTTATCGGTTTTTAAAGCAATAATCATACTAACTCCTTTACCAGCTCGGCGTGTATTGAATCAGTCGCATAAAACGTTAATTTCCGTTCGGGTTCCGATACGGGAGTAAACGTTACTCGTAATCGGTGTTCAGGTAAAACATTTTCCACTATATTACTCCACTCGATTACAACAGCCACTCCGGATTGTTCTACGCTTTCGGAAAGTTCGGCCGCCATAATCCCCGGATTACCCAGCCGGTAGAAATCGAAGTGGTGCAGTTCGAGCGTACCCGAAGTATAAATACGCGAGATGGTAAACGTCGGGCTCATTACCGAATCCTGGCTGCCGATGCCGCGCGCAAGCCCCCGCACGAATACGGTTTTGCCGCTGCCAATATCGCCGGCCAGCTCAATTACTTCACCGCCGCGCAGTCTACTCCCGAGACGCTCGCCAATGCGCGATGTATCTTCTGGTGAGTTCGATACGGTTTCGGATGTCATGCCGGAATTCATACACTGCATATAGTAGCGCTAAAACTATTGAAATCACAACTGTAGCGGTCGTGTAGGGAGAAGTTTTGATAGTTGCTGGTTTCGTGATGTTATCAACGGCATTGTCTTGTGCGGATTTTAAATCTTCGCTCGCTCCGTTTTGGCCTCCAGTCTGGAGCTCACTAATAACCGGGTGGGTTATTGGAGTATACGTATTCTCGATTTCATCTTCATGCTCAGCACCTACTGAAATCGGCGCTAAAAGCATTATTACTAATAGCGCCGTTAAATAGTACTTTATTATGCAATTTCCTTTTTGTTTTAATTTTTTGTTTTTTATGAAAAAAGATATGAATTAAGTACTATCACGGTCTGCAAAGGCTGTCAAATGCGTTACAATGTGGGTATGTTGATGCAGTCGCAACAATTAAAGGATGTCGATATAATCAATATGCGGACCGGCCAGCCGGTTGCCAAAGTAATCCGCCCCATTATTGATCCGTTTAAATTGGAAATCGCGGGATTTTATACGACATACCAGCAGAATAATATACTTCTTATCCGAAATATCCGGGAATTAAGCCGTAAACAAGTCATAATCGATGACACTGATACGTTCAGCAATAAAAACGAATTACCGCGTTTGCAAGAGTTGCTGGAACTTGATTACCAGCTGAAAGGGAAACGAACGGTAACGCAAAGCAAAAAACGGCTCGGCAAGATAGAAGATTACATAATTGACACCCTCAGCTATCAAATACAGAAGCTCCATGTCAGCCAGCCGCTATGGCGCAGCTTCAATGGCAGTACATTGATAATAGACCGCAAGCAGATCATAGAAGTTAACAACAACGCGGTTACCGTCAGTGATGCCACGGTACAATCGGGGGCATTAGCCACCCAGCACACCCCGACATAATCTCATTCTTCTTCACCTTCCAAGGTTTTTTGGATGAGGTCATAGGGAAACCCTTGGCGGGATAAGTATGCCATCAGCTTTTGCCGGGTGCTATACCGATGACGTTTTTTCGCGATGAGCACCCTGAGAGCCTCAATTTGCTCCTCTTCATCGATTGCCTCGAGCGCGTCCTCGATGATTTCGTTCGCCACTCCCTTTTTTTGTAGCTCATCATACAATTTGCGCCGGCTGCGCGGGGAATCGGACTGCCGCCATTGCACCCAGGAACGGGCGAACGCGGCATCATCCAGTAATTGCAATTCTCTCAGTTTATCTACAACGATGCTGGAAACCTCGGTACTATATCCTTTTCGTTTCAAGTAATCGGTAATTTCCCGTTCACTGCGTGGACGGATGGAAATGTAATTAAGCGATTGATTGTACGCTTTATCTGTCTCTGCTTCCTGTCGGAATGTTTCCAGTTCCGTTTCGGTAATTTCTTGCCCCTTGTATAGCCCGATCCGCAAGAGATGATTTTCTGAAACTCCGAACGCAAATTGGTCATCGATATATATTGAATAGCGATCCTGGCGCTTGGATTGTTGTGTGATATCAGTAACTTTCATATCGATCGCATTTATTCCGAAGTGGCGGGCAGAAGGTAGCTACTTGCCAAGCGATTCCTTGCGAATCGCTTTTTCAAGTTTTTTAAACTTATCAGGATTATCTTTCAAATGTTGTTTGGCGGCCTCGCGTCCTTGGCCGATCTTTTCATTTTCATGTTCATACCAAGCGCCGGACTTGCGCACCAAATCATGTTTGACGGCCAAATCAAGTAAATCCCCGGCTGCTGATATACCTTCGTTATACATGATGTCGAACTCTGCCACTTTAAACGGTGGAGCCACCTTGTTCTTCACTACTTTCGCCTTAACATTATTCCCGACCGACTCCTCGCCCTGTTTAATGGCCTGGGTGCGGCGTACTTCAATCCGGACGGAAGAATAGTATTTCAGGGCTTGTCCACCTGAGGTCGTTTCAGGGTTGCCGAACATAACACCGATTTTCATCCGGAGCTGGTTAATGAAAATCACCGTCGTGTTCGACTTGGAAACCGTACCGGTGAGTTTTCGTAGTGCCTGGCTCATTAATCGAGCTTGCAACCCTACATGCGAGTCGCCCATTTCCCCTTCGATTTCGGCCTTGGGAACGAGAGCCGCCACCGAATCGACTACTACCACGTCGACCGCGCTGGAACGCACCAGAGTTTCGGTAATTTCCAGTGCTTGTTCTCCCGTGTCCGGCTGGGAAATCAGTAAGCTTTCCAGATCAACACCGATTTTTTTGGAATATTCAGGATCGAGCGCATGTTCCGCGTCCACGAATGCGACCGTACCGCCTCCTTTTTGCGCTTCAGCGATGGCGTGCAACGCCAATGTCGTTTTTCCGCTCGCTTCGGGCCCGTAAATCTCCACCACGCGCCCTTTCGGGATTCCCCCGCCCAGGGCTATATCAAGACTCAAACTTCCCGTGGGAATAGTTTCGATGTTGACGTTTTGTTTATCCCCGAACCGCATAATCGCGCCGCTTCCAAATTGCTTTTCGATCTGGGACACTGCCGTCTTAAGTGCTTCATCACGTCCATTGGATTGTTTGTCAGCCATCACCTCTACTCCTCTTACGGTTTATTCTATTGTAGCGTATGAAAAGCCGAACCGGAAATATATTTATGTAGTGCAGATATGTACAGATACGTTATACTAAGCATATGCGACTTAATGACACGGCGCTTATAGATCTTGTAGAAGACTCGGTAAATAAAAATAAACTGCAGGATTTAAAAGAAGAAGCGCAAAAACACGAAACACCATTACAGGATCTGCTCATCGAACGGAAAGTGCTTAGTGAAAAGGATCTCACGAAACTTTATGCGGAAAGCATCGGTGCGGAATTCGTTGAGATTAGCAACCAAAAAATTGATTCGGATCTTTTAAACCGTATTCCTGAACACATTGCTCGTCAGTATAAAGCCGTGTTGTTTGATATGGACGAGGAGAGCAATCACGCTAAAGTCGCTATGGCAGACCCGGGAGATTTGCCTTCCGTAGATAGCTTGGAAAAATTACTCGGTAAAGACATCGACATTTATATAGCAACGGAAGAAGATATTAATAAAGTACTCGATCAATACAAAGGCAACCTGGACAGTGAAATCACCAAAGTAGTTCCTGAGACCACTGACAGAAAAGAAAACGAGGAAGTCGGAGAAGAAGAAATAGCCGAAGATTCTCCTGTTGCTAAAACAGTTAACTTGTTAATTGAATACGCAGTTAAAGAAAATGCATCGGATATCCACATAGAACCGCGTGAGGGATTGGTGCAAGTACGGTATCGGATTGACGGAGTTCTACGGGAGGCCAATACACTACCGAGGAACTTGATGTCGGCACTGGTGTCACGGATTAAAATTATGGCGAATCTTAAGATTGATGAACATCGAAAACCCCAGGACGGTCGGTTCAAAATCCAATCCCCGAAAGGCACTATTGCTTTGCGTGTTTCAATATTGCCGGTCATGGACGGTGAAAAAATCGTCATGCGTCTATTAGATGAATCAGCTCGGGCGCTTACTCTGCAGGAACTTGGATTCAATGCTACCGCCCTTGAACGCATGAAACGGGCTATGCAGCAATCGCATGGCATGATATTGGTAACCGGGCCAACCGGTTCAGGTAAGTCTACTACGCTTTACAGCGTGCTTAGCAGTCTCAGTTCTCCCGAGGTTAACATTTCCACTGTAGAGGATCCGGTGGAATATCGTATGAACGGCGTAAATCAAACTCAGGTAAATCCAAAGGCCGGCATGACATTTGCCAATGGACTCCGTGCATTGTTGCGCCAGGATCCGAACATCATTATGGTTGGCGAGGTTCGCGACGGAGAAACCGCTAACCTAGCCGTACAAGCAGCCCTTACAGGGCACCTTGTATTATCCACTTTACACACGAATAATGCCGCGACCACCTTACCCCGTTTGCTTGATATGGGAGCTGAGCCGTTCCTTATATCTTCTACTGTGCGAGTCGTAGTAGGCCAGCGCCTTGTTCGAAGATTATGCCCTAACTGCCGGGAATCATACCAACCATCAGGAAAAGAGCTAGAACAAATAAAGGAAGATTTCCGCATGGAACGCGCACTCCCCCATATCAACGAAAATCTTAAGAAATTCCATGATGAACTGAAGGAGAAAAAGGAAACGAAAGAAAATTCACAGCAACAGAATAAAGAAGCTTCCTCTGACACAGAGGGCAGCCAAAAAGAAAACAAAGAAAATGACACACACCAATCAAAAGAATTGTTACCCCCGAAAGAACTTGATCTAGAAAACTTCACCGTCTATAAACCCGGTGAAGGCTGTGACACATGCAACGGCATGGGATACAAAGGCCGGCTTGGCATCTATGAAGTACTGGAAGTAGACGAGACTATTAGCAAAATGATTGTAGAAAACGCTACCAGTGACGACCTCCAGGCAACAGCTATAGACAACGGTCTGATTACCATGCAGCTTGACGGATTTATGAAATGCTTGAAAGGCGATACTTCCATTGAAGAGGTATTGCGGGTAACACGGGAATGAAAATGTTAAATGTGAGACACCAAGCACCAAATGCCATCCAACGCCCAGCTACAACCCTGCAATTATCCAATATTTCGAATACGGACATTTATGATTTGCACTTGCTTCATATTCCGCTGGTAAACTTAGTCGATTATCGATCGCGGGGAGGATATCATGGCGAATTTTAGTTATACCGTTAAAACCGAGGATGGTACCGTCCAAAAGGGTGCTATCATGGCGAATAACCAAGCAGCTGCCTTGCAAGCTCTGAAAGAACGCGGCTTGCAGCCCCTGGTGGTCAAAGAGGCCAAAAAGGACTGGAAAAATATCAACATTAAACTCCCCGGAGGTAATAAAGTAAAAAACCAAGACTTGGTTATGTTTACTCGCCAGTTTGCCACCATGGTGAATGCCGGTGTTCCCCTGGTACGGACGTTGGCAACCCTGCGCGACCAAACCGAATCCGATGGTCTCAAGTCTATTTTGAATGAGGTAGCAGACGAAGTTGAAGGTGGCAAACAGCTCTCAGAAGCGCTGGGCGAGCACCCGAAAGTGTTCTCGAGTGTGTATGTCAATATGGTAAAAGCCGGTGAAGAAGGGGGTATCTTGGATCAAATTCTGGACCGGTTAGCCACCCAGATAGAAAAGGACACGGAGATCAAGGGCAAGGTAAAAGGCGCTATGATTTATCCACTGGTAATTCTGTGCATTACGTTTTTGGCCTTTGGTATCATTATGATATTTATCATCCCCCAGCTTGCCGGAATTTTTGAAGATTTAGATAGCGATTTGCCGTTGATGACTCGTATAGTAGTCGGTCTGAGCGATTTTATGGTAAATAACATATTATTGCTTATCGCGGGTATTGTCGGAGTTATCATCGGCTTCACGCGGATTCTAAAAACCCCGAAAGGCAAATGGATTTTCGATTCGCTCGTTTTAAAGGCGCCGATTGTCGGGCCGATTATATTGAAAGTTAATGTTGCCCGCTTTTCCCGCACCTTCAGTTCACTCAGCAATGCCGGTGTCTCGGTCCTGGAAAGTTTGTCGGTTACGGCCGGGGCGTTATCAAATACGGTCATACAGCATAGTATCCATGAAAGCATTACCCGCATTAAAAGCGGCGAAAGCATAGCCAACAGCATTGCCGCCGGCGGAGTTTTCCCGCCGATCGTTACCCAAATGGCAGCTATCGGTGAAGAGACAGGCCAAATAGATACGGTTTTGAACAAAATCGCCGAGTTTTACGAGCAAGAAGTCGATCGGGTTATTTCTGCCCTGACCTCCATTATTGAACCGGTGTTGATTCTATTCCTCGGTGGTATAGTCGGCGTCATCGTTGCCAGCGTATTCGGGCCTATTATCACTATGGGTGAGAATCTGTAATGTTGACATTAAAACATAAGCGTATTAACCTACTATACATAATAGTATAATTAAAATTACATCTAAGGAGGATTTTAGATGCAAAAACATATACAAGCATTACGTGGCGGCAGCCAACAGGGGTTCACATTGATTGAACTGCTGGTCGTTATCGTCATCATTGGCGTTTTAATCGGTTTATCGGTTCCGGTAGTTACTTCCTACCTGGAGCGAGGACGCGACACCGAGCGCAAGGCTGATGTCGACCTTATATCTGACGCTTTGGAACACTACTACGCGGATAATAACGCGTACCCGGAGACAGTGTACGGTAACACCACTCTGCAGGATAACTACAATAACGGGGATACCTTCCCGGAAGACCCGCAAGGTGGACAGTATACATACGAGGCCCTTCCGTCAGGCTGTCTGGGTGACGAATGTCAAGGATTCACAGTAACAGCTGACCTGGAAAGAGACGAAGATGAGGATGCTGATGCTAGCGGCAATTACGTAGTCGAGAGTCAGCAATCCAGCGCATAATGGCGTTCGCCTATAGTTGTGTTGTGAGAACAGCAGAAAATAAAAAGCCGGTACTTTAAATACCGGCTTTTTTAATAAAATTCAATAAGGACATATGAAACATCCCATAGCAAACTCCGGTTTTACTCTTATCGAAATAGTGGTCGGCACTGTCATCCTGTCAATGTTGATCATCAGCTTGAGCGCGCTATACTTTGCTGTCGACAGGACGCAACAACGGAGTCAAAACTTAGCCGCAGTTACCCGGACCAGCGAACTTCAATTGGAATCGCTCCGTAACCGCCATTACAACACCCTGGACGACGGAGAAACCATCGACTTTACAGACGAGTTACCTGACCAAATACCCGAACCGCGATCGGCCGTAGTAGAAGTCACGCAGCCGGAAAACGAGCCTGACTTACGGCGCCTTGATGCTATTGTAACCTACGAAGAACGCGGAGCCGCACAAAAGATAGAACTAAGCACGCTCGTAGGAAGTATCGGGATTTCGCAATGAAGCGGTCGGGTTATACATTGATTGAAGTCCTGGTCGCAACGGTGGTTGTCAGCATACTCTTAATAGCTGTACTCGGCTTTCTTACGAATCGGGTAGCACACAATGCTCATCAAAACGCCCGTGATGACATGCTGCGCGACACGCAGCTGGCATTGGACGTCATGATGGATGATATTCGCCACGCTTCTCACGCCGACGATGAAAACCGCTGGCCGGACGATTATGCTCCCGGTGGCCAATACTCATGGGGAAGCACCCAAGACACCCTGGTATTAGCCCGGCCAGCCACCGACAGTAATAATAATTACATCTACGAAGATTCCTATGCCTACCTTGCCTATAAAGATAATGTTATTTACTTCACGGACCAAGGGGTACTGTATAAACGGGTATTGGCTGCGGAAACCGGCACTGATGGCGATAATGGTGCTGAAACTACCTGTCCGGAAGGAACCGCCGATTGTCCATCGGATTTGAGGCTCGCCGACAATGTCACCGATTTTCAGGTACGCTACATTGACGCGAACGGGAATGAAACCGAGCCAACCAGCGCCCGGGCAGTCGAAGCCTACTTGCAAGTATCCGACACGGTCTTCCAGCGCGATGTCACGGTCGATTATACAACGAGAGCGGTATTTCGGAATTAAGCCATGATGAAACGTATATTCCCCATTAATACCAACCACGGAGCAGTTTTACCCGTTATGCTGATACTCTTGTTGTTTATACTCGCCATCGGGTTGACGTTAATGGGGTCGGCCCAAAACCAGTACCAGCAAAGCCAGCGCGGCGTTACCGATACCAACAGTTTGCTGGCTGCTGAAGCCGGAATCGAGAAAACATTACAGGAGCTCAATCAAGACGATACTTTCTCCGGCTACACCAGCGAGCAAGAGTTTTTCAATAGTGACCACCAAGGGCGCGGCACCTATGAAACGACGGTGACCGAGGGGAATATCAATAACGAAAAAATCATTTCCTCCACCGGCCGGGTTTACACGCCCCACACAGCCAGCGAGCCGGAGACAACCCGCCACCTAGAGGTGGTCGTGGTTGGCACCACTAATGTGGATTACTCCGTACATACCGGCCCCGGTGGTTTGATCATGAACAACAGCGCTACTATCGCCAACGGCGACGTACATGTGAATGGATTCATAGAGATGCGTAACAGTTCCCGTATCGGGTCGGAGAGCAATCCTGGCAGAGTCGAAGTGCCGCATATCAACTGTCCGGATCCACCGGACGAGAACTACCCCCGGCAGTGCCAGGACAGCGAAGGCCAGCCGATCGATATCCAAAACCCAGCCTGGATTTATGCCGACGTCTATGCCACTAACCAGACAGATGGATCGCAAATGAGTCATAGCGGATTAATAGAAGGTGGTACCGCCGACGAAGTCGTGCTCCCTGACTATGACCGGCAATCGCACCAAGACGCCGCCAATAACAACGGTAGTAGTATCACAAACACCGAAGCCAGCTGTACCCAAAATCATCTTACGAAAACGTGGGGGGCCGATCTCATAATCACAGGAGGCGATGTTGAGATTAACAAAAACTGTAAAGTTATCGTCGAAGGCGATATATGGATCAAAGACGGTGGCCTGCTTCTCCGTAATTCCGGCAGAATCGAAGTTGCCGACGGGTTGGCGGAATCGCCGACCCTCATGATCGACGGGCAAAACGGCCTGACCTTCCGTAACTCTTCAACAGTGATTTCCAATGGAGACGGCATAGGAGCAGACCTTATCACCTTTTATAGTACGGCAGACTGCTCGCCCGATTGTAACGATGTAACCGGGGTTGACCTGTATGACTCCCAACAAGTAGATACCATCATCCTGAATAACTCCGGTCTGGCGGCCGGCTCATCATTTTATGCGCGCTGGAGCAAGGTCCATGTACGTAACAGTGGTGCTATGGGAAGTGTCCTCGGTCAAACCGTGGAATTATCCAATAGCGGCAATATTTCATTCGGCGAAGAACTATCTTCAGGAGAAAGCGTATGGTCGATCGTTAATTATCAACGAACTTTCGAATAATAACGCCGGGGCTGTTATAATGCTAGTGGTTAAATAAGTATGCGCGCACCAATATTTTATAAACAAAAACCAATTTTTGGTATTGATATCGGCCAGTCTACGGTCAAAGTAGTCCAGATTGACCGTGGTAAGGATATGCCGCACGTATCAGGATACGGGTATGCCGATTTTGACTCGAGTGCCATTGATAACGGAGTTATCGTAGACCCCGAAGCCATTAAGAAATCATTGAAACCCCTTCTTGAGCACATTGTCATAGGTAAACTTACTACCGACCGTGCTATCGCGAGCATACCGATGTCACAAATTTATAGCCGGGTTCTGGAATTAAGTGGCATCAATAAAGAAGACCTGTCTTCAGCCGTAGAATTGGAAGCCCAGCAATACGTCCCGCTGGACAACGAAGATATTTATCTCGATTATACCGTCTTGGAATACGCAGAAGAAGAAAAAACCCGCGTATTTATGGTAGCGGCTCCCAAAACCATCGTGGATTCCTATCTGCAATTATTCGATGATTTGAATTTGGAGATTTACGGAACCGAACCGAGCCTATTGGCAATCATGCGGGCAATTAAAAATTCGCAACAGGATGAAAAGCCGAAAATTATTATCGATTTCGGTTCCCAATCCAGCGATTTGGCGATTTATGATAAAAACGTCCGGCTGACCAGTACTGCGACCACGGGGGGAGACCACATAACAGATTGTATAATGGAAACCCTTAACGTCGACAAAGACAAAGCCCAGGAAATAAAAACCCGCTACGGAATAAGCAAGAGCCAGTGGCAGAAACAGCTTGCTCCCGCTCTCACCCCCATCCTTACCACGCTTGCCAGCGAAGTACAGAAAATGCTCCGTTATCACCATGAACGCAACGATACCGATGCGGAAATCGAGCAAATCGTCATAGTCGGCGGCGGAGCCAACCTGCCCGGACTGGATAATTTTATTTCCCATTTAACCGGTATCTCGGTTACCACGGCAAATCCCTGGGATAACATCGGCATCAAACCTTTGCAGCCCCCACACCGCTTGGAAACCACGCTGTATACAACCGCGGTCGGATTGGCGCTAAAGGAGGTGGAACGATGATCAACATTTTACCTCCGGATTTAAAAGAGCAAATTACCTATTCCCGACGCAACGTGGTCGCCAGAAGATACGTATTTGTTCTTATTTTTATCATTCTTGTAACCGGCAGCATCCTGACTGCTATCCATTGGTATGCCGATCAGCAAATAGCCGCCTATGAAGCTGCACTGGAAGAACGGACAGAAGAAATATCTCAGTTTGAAAATCTGGAAACATCCGTGGATACGCTAAACACACAAATCGATACTATTGATACAGTATTAAAGCAAAGGCCGCAATTTTCCATATTGCTTGCGGACTTGGCCCAAGTACTACCGCAAGGCTCATACTTGAACGGTATCAGCCTCAGTGAAGAAACGGACCAGCCGCTGCAACTTACTATTACCGCCCCCTCCAGAGATCAAGCAGTCAGGGTGCGTCAAGCGTTATTGCAGTCTCCCCGTATTGGATCAGCAGACATACAAAGCATCACCAGTAAACCTGAAAGTGATAGGATTAACGTAAATATTATCATCGCATTCGAAACAGGAGATGGGTCATGACGCCAAAAATTATGTACTACATCCTTCTTGGAATTATCGGCGTGCTGGTAATCGCCGGCACAGGAGCATATTACATCTCACACGAGCGATTACAAACCAAGATCACCCGCTTAGAGCAGTCGAATGCGGATACCGTGCTTGCTCGCGAACAGCTCAATAACTTGCAGAAGCTCGAACAATCATATGACCAAATCAGTCCCTTGGAAGATAAAATGGCTCGCATGTTGCCGCACGATAAAAAACAATCCCAAGTAGCAGCCAAGATTTATACCATGATAGACAGCGCCGACCTTAAAGGGAGCAGCATCACATTTGAATCGACGGAAGGGGTGCCGGATACCCGGTCGCAAACCGCCGCTGGCGACGTGGAAAACGTACGCATCATGCCAGTGAATTTCAGCGTCAAGGGAAGTTACCAACAGTTACAGAGGTTTCTCGATAAAATCGAACGACAGGAACGGCTCATGCAAGTCACTTCATTAAGTATACAGCGTTCGAGCGAAGAGAATGAGCTGTCATTCAATATTCAACTGGAGGTGTTTGTCGCGTCATGAAAATACCACACACGTTAAATACGACTATTCATTATATATATGCCTACCGGATCATTCTTATATGGCTTGTCATTTTTGCGCTGGTCGGATTCACGTTATTACAGAGCATGAAAATCAGCGATCCACAAGTTGACCGTTCGTATTTGCAAGAACAACGGACGGAACAGGAAAAGAATGCAACCGGCATCGAGCTCAGTGAAGAACTGAGGGAGCAAATCAATAATTTGGAACGTACGCCGGTAGATACTGACCCGGAGAACCTGGGCACCACCGATCCGTTCAATCCGTAATAAGAGTTCCCGGCAAATACCTTATTGGTTTTGAGAACTGGTGAATTCCGGATGGGTTTCTATAAACCGTTCGTGGGCACCGTAAATAATGCGGGATATTTGGTGGGGCTTCGGGGCCCGGGTAAATTTAAAGTTGGCCTTCTCTCCTGCCGTTTCAAGCGTTACCGTGCCGAAATCAAACATATGCGCGAATATGCCGGATTGTTGTACCGTTACTTCTTGCACGTTGGCAAGGCTTAATTGCGACACGTCGCGATTGAATAAGGAGCTCTGATTAATTTCTATAATACTCTCTGACGTAATGATAAGTTGACTTCGGAAGTATACGATCACTGCAACGACGGTAATCAATACTACCAACAACAATATTCCGATAATAAACAAAATGAGGGCGGCAAGCGATATCTCAAAGGTGAGATTGCGCATCAACGGCCCGGCGGTAAAAATGGCTGCTATACCGGCAAGCACCAGTATCCCTGTTCCGCCTATCAAGGGGGCTATCCCGAACGGGTGGTGTTTTACCGTATGCAGCACCTCTTCTCTGTCATCTAACGAATATAATGTGGAATTTTGCTTCATATCTTGACTCCGCTCCTTTATATTAATGTGGGATCTTCCCCGGTCTCATAATTGAAATGCCGGTACGCCTTGTGGCTTACTTTCCGTCCCCGCGGGGTACGTTCCAGAAATCCGATTTGCATTAAATACGGCTCATAGACGTCTTCGATCGTAGTTCGCTCCTCAGAAACCAAGGCAGCAATCGTATCCACACCGACCGGCCCGCCGTTATAATTATCAATGATGGCGCTAATGAGCATGCGGTCCGCCGAATCCAACCCGAGTTCGTCAATCTCAAGCATAGCCAGCGCTTCTTGGGTAATATTATGCGTAAGCGCGCCGTTACCTTTGACGTCGGCTAAGTCCCGGACCCGTCTGAGCAAGCGGTTTGCTACCCGGGGAGTCAACCGTGCCCTCCGGGCTATTTCATCCGCGGCCTTACTCTCCACTTCCACCCCTATGATCGATCCGGATCGATGAAGTATGTCGGTCATCTCGCCGTGGGTATAAAACTCCAGCCGGTGTATCATCCCGAACCGGTCCCGCAACGGTGCTGATAACGCACCGATCCGCGTCGTTGCCCCGATTATCGTAAAGTGCGGCAAATCCAGCCGCAAAGAGCGGGCAGACGGCCCTTTTCCGACCATAATATCAAGGTGAAAATCTTCCATGGCCGGATATAATACTTCCTCCACGCTCCGGGGAAGCCGGTGTATTTCATCAATGAATAATATATCGCCGTTTTCCACGTTCGTTAAAAGCGATGCTAAGTCTCCTGCCCGTTCAATGGCAGGTCCCGAGGTCACCCGTAAATTGGCACCCATTTCTTGGGCGATTACTCCGGCTAATGTCGTTTTTCCAAGACCGGGCGGACCGTGAAGCAAAATATGGTCTACCGCCTCACCCCGTTTTTTGGCCGCCTGTATGGCCAGTTGTATGTTGCGTTTCGCGTTTTCCTGGCCGATGTACGAAGAGAAGTCCTTCGGACGGAGCGTTACTTCTATTTGCTCAGCGTTTTCATCATCATGTGATTCGGAATTTACAATCCGCTCAATCATATATACACCCTTGTTCTGTTCTTAGTATAACAGGTAAAAATATGAGAGAGTACTCAGATGCGCAATTTACCGGCTATGGTTAAATTTAAATTTATGAAAGCTCCCGCAAGGCCTGTTTGATGCGGGACTCCTCATCTAGCTCAGAGGAAACATTTGCCAACGCTTGGGCTGCCACGCTCCGCGAATACCCGAGCGTTTCCAGCGCCTGCAACGCGGTGTCTTCCTCATTAATATTACTTGTTTGATAGCCTGCGGGTTCCAGTTTGTTTTTCAGCTCCACTGCGATCCGTTCAGCCGTACGTTTTCCTACGCCGGAAGCGGACTGCAGGAAGGTAACGTCACCGGTATTGATGGCTTGCTGTGCTTGCTCGATTCCCGCCACTGAGAGAATCGCCAGGGCGGCTTTGGGTCCGACTCCGGACACGCTGAGCAACTGTTCGAATAGTTCACGACCGAATGCTTGAGTAAATCCGTACAAATCATGAGCGTCTTCGCGGATACTCTCGTACACCCAGTAACGAGCTTCCTGCCCGGTGTGAACTTTTTCAAAATCTTGCCGGGTAACCCATACTTGGTACCCCAAACCGCCTGCTTCAATGACGATTGACTGGTTGAGCTTTTCGGTTACGATGCCGGATACAGTAATGACCATACCACTATTATGCGGTGATAACCTGTGAATGACAAATGGCTACCGCTAATGCATCCGCCGCATCGTCAGGTTTGGGTAATGACGATAGTCCCAGCCTCATACGCACCATGTCTTGTATCTGGTGTTTCTCGGCCCGGCCATACCCGGTCAGTGCTTGCTTGATCTGCAGGGGAGTATATTCATTTACGTCTACTCCGTATTGCGTGGCAGCCAGCATCAACACGCCGCGCGCATGACTGACGGAAATAGCGGTTTTCACATTGCTTGCAAAATATAGTTCTTCTATGGCAACTTCTTGTGGCTGGTATTGGCTGAGTAAGTCAAACAATTCACGGTATATAGTCTGGAGCCGCAACTCCAAGGCCTGTTTGGCGGGCGTACGGATTACCCCGGCATCGATTATTTTCGGTGGAGAGGTTTCGATAATACCGAAGCCCGTCGTGGCTGTGCCCGGATCAATACCGAATATGCGCACCTATACTATCCCTTCGGCAATATCGAAGTTGCTGTAGGTATTGGTAACATCGTCCAGATCTTCCAAGGCGTCCATGAGTTTGAGTACTTTGTTCGCCGTGGCTTGATCTTCGATCATGACGGTATGCCGGGGGACGTATCCCAATTCCGCCGCAGTAACAGGGTAATCCTCCAGTTTGGATTGGATCGCTTTCAATTCTTTCGGGTCGGTATAGACAGTCACGATGCCGTCATCGGAAAACACATCGGTGGCGCCGGCTTCCATTGCCGAGAGGGTAACCGCGTCAGGGTTATCAGTTTCTATGGTAATAATGCCCCGGTGGTCAAATTGGAATGATACCGCCCCGGTTTCTGCCATATTGCCGCCATTTTTACTGAATGCCGTCCGAACATCGGAAGATGTCCGGTTTTTATTATCAGTCACTCCCTCTACGATGACGGCTGCGCCGCCAGGACCATACCCTTCATAGGTAACTTCCTGGGGCTGCACTCCTCCAAGTTTGCCGCTGCCACGAGCAATTGCCTTCTCGATATTCGCATTGGGCATATTGGATTTCTTAGCCTTTTCTATCGCGAGCCGAAGCCGGAAATTGGTATCCGGATCATCACCCTCCCGCGCAGCTACCGTGATCGCATTGCCCAATTTCGTGAATTGCTGGCCCCGTTTCGCATCCTGGGCGCCTTTTTTGCGTTTGATCGTTTGCCATTTTGAATGTCCTGACATAA
>CAZXAD010000007.1:0-16718 GCA_964638825.1 uncultured Candidatus Saccharibacteria bacterium
GTAACGGAGGCGTTCAAAGGTTGGCTAATCTCGGATGGAAATCGAGATGATAGTGCAAACGCAAAAGCCAGCTTGACTGTGAGGCCTACAAGCCGAACAGGGACGAAAGTCGGAGTTAGTGATCCGCTGTTACCATGTACCTTTTGGTACAATTGATTGTGGTATCGGCAGCGCTCAACGGATAAAAGTTACCCCGGGGATAACAGGCTTATCGCGCCCAATAGTCCACATAGACGGCGCGGTTTGGCACCTCGATGTCGGCTCGTCACATCCTGGGGGAGGAGCATCTCCCAAGGGTTCGGCTGTTCGCCGATTAAAGTGGCACGCGAGCTGGGTTTAGAACGTCGTGAGACAGTTCGGTCCCTATCCGGTGTGGGCGAAGAAACTTGAGCGGAGTTACTCCTAGTACGAGAGGACCGGAGTGAACAAACCTCTGGTGTACCGGTTGTCGCGCCAGCGGCAGTGCCGGGTAGCTACGTTTGGCAAGGATAAGTGCTGAAAGCATATAAGCACGAAGCCTACCGCAAGATAAGGTTTCATTCGAGACTACAGGCAGACTACCTGTTTGATAGGCGCCAGGTGTACGCATCGTGAGATGTTGAGCCGAGGCGTACTAACCAGTCGACGACTTTTGAGATATTTTATCCAATTTTGATTAGTAATTATGACAGCTATGCACGTGGTCATCGACCATGCGAGTTCTAAAGTTAAAAGTTACAAAGTTTGTAAAGTGAAAGAACTAACCAATCTTCGACTTTATAAGCTTTCGACTTTATAAACTTTGAACTTGCTCGGTCGGTGCCTATGGCGCCAGGGCAACACCCGTTCCCATGCCGAACACGGAAGTTAAGCCTGGCAGCGGCGATGATACTCCCAGTAGGGGAAAGTAGCACGGCGCCGAATATGTAAAAACGCCCTCTGGAAACGAGGGCGTTTTTCTTTTCCATACGTTCCATACGTATCTTGCATCGATCGCATCGTCCGCCGGCTGGTGAAGGTGCGGAGCAAGTCGAATATACGATTAACACCCTCGAAATCGAGGGTGTTTTTCCTTTTTTTGGGCTGTTTTTATTATATATTTGGATTTTTTACCCTTTTGATATCCTCTGCTTACTCCTTTTTCACTATTCGGTTACCATAGCCTTTATGCTTACCTGTAAGTGCTATATAATGCATGTAAGCTGTTATGGAGGTTATTAATATTTTATGCGGATAGTCAGTTGGGCGGTGCAGGCAGGTATGATTTTGGTACCGGTTGGCTTTTTGTTTTTTCAACCGATATTCGCCCAGGCGTTTTCTTCTTCTGGATATACAGCAGAGAGGAATATTCCTCCAGGCATGATAGTCAGCCAGGCAGCGAATGATGACCAGTTTGTGGAGCTTGCTAATCTGGACAATACAGAGAATTTGCTCGGCGCGGTAGTTGAAAACGACGATTCACTTTTTCAAGTTTCTTCGGAAGAGAATAATGTACAAGTAGTCACCAATGATATAACCAGAGTATTAGTGACTGATAGCAATGGAACTATCCAGACAGGCGATTACGTAACCGCATCCAGTATTGATGGCATCGGTATAAAAGCAGATGAAAGCCATGACAAAGTTTTGGGTATAGCCCGCGGAGATTTTAGCAGCCCTGAGGTTCGGACAATAGAAACTGAAGAAGGGGATACGAGGGAAATCGCAGTGACGCGTATACCCGTTATGATTCAGGTGGATGACAACCCGGCGGCTGGTAATCAGAGCTCATTTTTGCCCGATTTTATACAAGGCTCAGCCAATGCATTAGCCGGTGAACCGGTAGCACCGGCCCGTATTATTCTTGCGCTGCTCGTGATAACCGGCGGTTTCGTCGGTTCGTTGGTGCTGTTATACGGGGCAGTTAGCAGTACTATCATCTCTATTGGGCGCAATCCGTTGAGTAACAAATCGATTTATGCCGGGTTGTTTCGAATGATAGCGGTAGCATTTGGGATTATTCTTCTTGCGAGCGGTTTAGGATATGTAATAGTGATAGCGGGCTAATATATGGAAGTGATATTTTTCGTTTTAACAACCGCGATTATTTTAATGATGGCATGGGTCGTGTGGCGATTAGATCGGCTGCAACGCCAATTGAGTACATACAATAACTATATAAATAAAATGCAAGACGAAGCTACAGAGCAAGTATTGAATGAAGAATTTATCAATCAAATGCGTAACCGCGCCCAGCTGGAACTTACCAATACAGTGAAATCGATGAGCCAGCAGCTGCAACAATCTCTAGGCCAGAGCAATCAGCAACTCATGAACAACATTGAACAACAAGCGACACAGATTATTAACGGGGAGCTCGAACAATACAGAAAAACAATCTCAGATGCGAGTAATTCGGCAGCCAAAATAAGCAAGGAAGCCGAAAAGCAATTAATGGAATCCAAGAAATCTATTCATAAGGAAGCCCGGGCTGCCGTACAAGAAGAGAAACAGCAATTATTACACCAACTGGACGCCAAACTCAGCGATATCGTCACCCATTATTTAATTGAAGCACTAGGTGAACATGTTGACTTGGGAAGTCAGAAAGAATACATCCTGTCACAGCTGGAATCCCACAAAGAAGAAATAAAGCAGGACATCAATGATGAGTTTTAAATTACCTGACGTGATTATCCGGGAAGAGGATGCGCAAAGAGTGTGCAGTGAATTACAAGAAATGCGTAAACAGCCGGACGTTGCTCAAGCGCTTGAAAATATTTCTGATCAAGCGCGTACGGTCGTGCGGATTAATCAGAAAATAATTGAGGATTCGGGGGTTACCATACTCGTAAACGAATTAGAAAAAATAATCAAAGATGGTCCTGTCTTTGAGGTAATCCTGCCATCAATACCGCATGACTCTTTTTTGAAAGATGTCGGAAAATGGTTCCGACGAGAGATTCATCCCCATAGCTTGATAAAGGTAAGCGTGCGGCGGAGTATCGGGGGTGGAATGGTGCTCCGGTCAAAAAACAGATTATTTGATTTATCTTTTCGTCCGCACATACTGGCTGCGAAAGATAAGCTGCCGGAGGTGGTGCGGAATGTTTAACCAGCAGTTCCAAGAGCTTATTGATCAAGGGAGACCGACCGGGAAAGTCCTGGCCGTTAATGAGTTCATTATTACTGTGCAGGGGTTGGCACCAATCGGCACGAATGCGCTTGTGCTATTTGAGAATGGGGTGCAAGGGCTGGTACGCGAAGTAACGGGTGATACGGTAGAAATATTAAGTCTTGATACACAACTGGTTACCGTGGGCATGATGGCAGTATCTCAAAGTGATGAGCTGGTAACGAACGTAGGAATCGATTTAATCGGAAGAGTTATTTCTGCACGCGGAAAACCGCTTGATGGAGGTGGCACTCCGCCATTGAATGAAACATGGCCAGTGTTTTACGGCGCTCCCGGTTTGATCGAACGCGATCAACTCGATGAGCAGCTGGATACCGGTGTCACATTAGTGGACACGCTGTTTCCTGTGGTATTAGGGCAACGGATAGCAGTATTAGGGGATAGTAAGACAGGGAAAAGCAGTTTATTGTTGCAATTAGCGCGTAACCAAGCCAATAAAGACAGGGTAGTCGTGTATGTCATGGTGGCAAAACGTCCAAGCGAAATTGATGAGGCGGTAGGAGAGCTCGAGCGAAGCGGAGCCTTAAAACATACGATTGTTATCGCTACTTCCATATTCGATTCGCTCGTAGAGTCGTATCTGGCGCCCTATGTCGGTTGTGCCGTAGCGGAACATTTATGGTATAACGGCAACGATGTTGCCGTGTTATACGATGATCTTACTAATCACGCTCAAATCCATCGTGAAATATCGCTTATGTCTGGCGCCAACCCAGGCCGCGACTCTTACCCGGGTGATATTTTTTATCATCATTCCAGTCTGCTTGAACGAGCGGGTAAACTGGCTCATAACGGAAAAACACTCACCGCTATACCAGTAGTGCTCACCCCGAGTAATGATATTACGACGTACTTGCCAACGAATATTATCTCGATTACTGACGGCCAGATAATTTTTGATACGGAAGTAATGCAAAAGGGAAACCGCCCCGCCATCAATACCGGACTCTCCGTTTCGCGTGTTGGCGGGCGCGCTCAAACCGATCATCAGAAGTATATGGGATCGCAGGTATTTCAGACGTTAAGTAAGTATTACGACGCACAGGAATTCTCCCATTTTGCTTCTGAAATGGGAGATGAAGCCAAAGAAAATCTGCAACTCGGAAAACGGATACTTAATGCGTTATATCAGACTACAAAGGAGCTTTATCCACTGGCAGCTCAACAGTTACTCCTTGATGTGGTGTTGCAGACTGATACTGAACAAAAGGTTAACATGGGACAATTAAAGCAGTGGCTGCGGGAACAAAATTTGGATCTGAATCTCCCGCAAACAGACCCGGAAGCGTACAGTCAATTGGTGCAAGAAACCATACAAGCCAACATAATCGAGAAGAAAAAATGAAGCAGTCCAATGCGATACAACAGGAAATGCAGCAAATAGAAACTATCGATATGCTGGCTCAGACATTCAAAGGCATTTCCAGCCACCACATCAGCCAATTAAAGAATCAGGTGCTACAGTCAAAAGAGTTCTTTGCTGACTTGTGGACTATCTATACGCAATTGCGCTCCGATCCGAAGGATCGCTCTTATCGGGAACCGGTATACCCCGGCAGGACGGCATATATCATTGTAACCGCGGAAGGCGGCCTAAGCGGTGATATTGATAAAAAAGTAGTAGAAACGATGCTGCAACAGTACGATCCTGACAAACAAGACGTTATTGTACTCGGCCACCATGGCGTTTTACAACTTTCCCAAACGGGTACCCAAATCAGGAAGTATTATAAAATTCCCAACCAGGACATAACCCAGATCGATACGAATCCGATTATCAACGACATACTTGAGTATGAAAATGCGGTAGTATTTTATCAAACGTATGTCACCCTGGGCGTGCAGAAGATAAAACATATAGATTTGTTTGAAGCAGTACATGATTTAGCAGTTGAAACAGGTACGACCAGTGAACGTATCACGGCTGAAAACTATATTTTTGAACCGGATTTCCAGCAGATAGTCAATTATATGGAGTCGATCATGATGGGGGTGGCATTAGGGCAGGTAATACTGGAATCAAAGCTCGCCCAGTACGCAAGCCGGTTCAACGCGATGAGTGCGGCACATGAAAAAGCGAAAGATATACAACAGGATCTCCGGACTACATATCGGCGGGCAAAACGGGCCGAGTCAGACGAGCGGACACGAGAGGTGATCAATGGAATGCGCTATGGAGGGTAATATGGGGAATAAGGAAAAAGGAATAAAGAAAAAGGAAACTGGTTATACATCTCTTCTGTGGGTATATATCGAAGTAAAAACAGATGTAAGAATTAGTATTTTCCTATTTTCCATTTTCCATTTTCCATTTTCCGGCGATCGAAGGGAGCGTACATGATTGGCAGGGTGCGTTCGATTCACGATTTAGTAGTGTGGGTAGAACTACAGGATGAGTATCCAGATGTTAAAGAGTTGCTTACGTTGCAAGATTTTCAACACGTACTTCTGCAGGTCGAATACTTTACCGAGGAAGGTATGGCGGTATGTATTAATCTTCGTTCAAGCAAGGAAATTAAAAAAGGATTGGCAGTAGAACGGCTGCATCAAACGTTAAGCGTTCCCGTGGGCAATGAAACGATCGGGAGAGTATTCAACGCGCTCGGTGAAGCGATCGACGATCAAGATACTCCTGCTGTTGAGAGGCGGTCGATCCATACTCAAGCCCGGGAGGTTGCCGCCCGTAAAGAACAGACTCCTGAATTACTGGAGACAGGTTTAAAGGTGATCGATTTCTTCACCCCGTTTATAAAAGGCCGCAAAATCGGTATCGTCGGCGGCGCTGGTGTCGGAAAAACTGTTTTAATTACTGAGATTATTCATAACGTCGCCAAACATGATGCGGGACTGGCCTTTTTCGTGGGAATCGGAGAGCGTATACGTGAAGCATATGAAATGTACAATACGCTCCAGGAACGCCAATTACTTGATAACACGGTCATATATTTGGGGCAGATGGACGAAAATCCTGCTATACGCCATCTTACGGGTCCGGCCGCTGCTACGTCTGCTGAATATTTCCGCGATCAAGGGCGTGATGTGCTGTTTTTTGTCGATAATATGTACCGCTACGTACAAGCCGGCAACGAACTAAGTACTCTCTTGAATCGAATCCCGAGCCAGGGAGGCTACCAACCGACACTGTTTTCCGAAGTAAAACGCCTGCAAGATCGTCTTACTTCCAGTGATCAGGGCTCGATTACCAGTATACAAACTGTCTATATTCCGGCGGATGACTTATCGGATCCGGCAGTACAAGCCATACAGCATGAACTTGATTCGGTTATCGTACTCAGCAGGAAAGTAGCGGAGCAGGGGATCCGGCCGGCCGTGGATATCCTGCAAACCAGCTCGAGTTTGCTTACTCCGGATATAGTCGGTGATCGACATTACGTACTGGCCGTGCAAGTGCAGGCAATTATGCAAAAATATGAAAGTTTGAAAAACATTATCGCTATTATCGGAAAAAACGAATTATCGGCTGAAGATCGACGGGACTACGAAAAAGCGAGAAAACTAATCGAGTTCTTTAAACAAGATCCAGCTGTGGTTGAAGATTTAACCGGTAGAGAGGGAGAATTTTGCAGTCGCTCCCAGACATTAAAAGGAGTGGAAGAAATAATTATATGACAGGGTACAAGGGTGAGGTTATAGATTTTAGGTTGCAGGTGTTAGTAAGGAGTAATATCACCACCGGTACTCTTCACCCGCCATCAACAACCTGTAACCTACCACATATTACATACCACCTAACCACTCCGAACCTGTTCATATGAAAAGTAAAGGTTTCGGCCAGCTGGAAGTGAAATTATATTCACCGTTCCATGTGTATTTCGACGGAGGAGCGGAAAGTGTCTCCGCCATTAACGAAGCAGGCCCGTTCGATATACTGCCCGGCCATGCTAATTTTTTCACTTTGTTGGTGCAGGGTGAAATCCGGATTACGAGTGCGGGGCAGGAATTTACGTACTCAGTGAGCCGGGGTATAGCCCAGGTGGCTGACAATAAAGTTAAAATATTTTTGGATGTGTGAAAAATAGTAGCCATTGTTCAGCAGTAATACTCACTTACTTCCGTACTCTGCCTTCCGTCCGTACTTACTTACTCTGCTATAAAGTAATCGAAGGAAAAACTACTACCCGCGGGCGGCGGATTGCTGGCGCCGATTTTGAACCCGGTTCTAGTGCGGGTAATATACCAGTCAACGGCACCCGCGGCTACTCCTACGGGGGTGACATTAACGCGGGGAATTGCCGTGTACGGCGAGCCGAACTGGACGGATACAAGTATTCCTGCGGAAGGAGATCCGCCTGTATTGATAGTTACCGTACCGGCCGTGTCGTTACCGTTAACGGATACTGTTCCGCCTGACCCGACAGCCTGTCCTCGGTTAGCACCGGTTTGTGGGCCGCCGGTAACGATGTGCCCGTTCGTGCGCAATATCCCGTTAAAACGCAAATCGCCCGCTTCGATACTCCGGGCTGTCAAGGTATCGGCAAACGTTCCGCTCCCCGCTACCGTAATATCCTGGTTGACGCTTAAACTCTCCTGTATAAGAGCGGAACCGTTCAGCCGGGTCTCACCCTCTACGTTCAGGTCTTGCTGAATCTCTAGATTGTTCACCGTGCCCTGGCCGGCGATGGCAAGATCGTTCAATGTCATTTCCTGCCCGACTCGTAATTGCCCCTGGACATCGAGGCTGCTTTTTACCAGCATTGACCCGTTGAATATGCTGTTGGCGCGGATATTGAGTTTTTTATTGGTCTTGTCGATCTCGGCCTGTTCTTGGGCGAGTTGGGCAAAATCCTCTTGGTTTAAGGTGGCATTTGTACTTTCACCGCTAATATTTAGCGTATCATCACTATTTTTTTGGGCGTGCCAGGCCACGATCGACCCGATAAGAAGCAATACTACCAATCCCCATATGTATGGGTCGAAGAATGGCACGCGGTGCCACCAGGAGGAACTGCCGGAAGATCTATAACTGGTTTCCTTTGATGCTGGTCGTACTTCCTTTTCAACGCTGCCAAACGCTCCATCGGAGCTATTGGATTGCTTTGGTAATTCGTGTTCTTCTGTTGGCATGGGCACTCTTTTTTATGTTGGTATATAATTACCACTACGTTAAACATAAGTGTATACCCATTGCGACACGGAGGCAATATTTCCGTATAATTGCTTGACATTTTATAACGCTAATGTTAATTTTACGCCAAAGGTCTTTTATAAAACTAAAAAAGGTTTATAAACATGAAAACAAACTCACCATCACTATCCTTAAAGCATGCTTGGAAGCCATCGCGCAAAACGATGGCAGCGGTGCAGATCGCCATATTGCTCGTAGGGGTATTGGCGCCAATGCATCAGGTGTATGCAGCACAGCTGGATAACCGTGCGCTCTCAACCAGCTCTTCGGTGGCTTCAGCAGCCAGCGTCACGTACGAATATTCGTACCAAGTGACGACGGACGGATCTGATCTGGGTTCGTTCAAGTTCGAAGTTTGTACCAACGATCCCTTTCCGGATACCAGCTGTACCTCACCGTCCGGTTTCGACGCGTCGGGAGCAGGTACCGGCAATACGACAGTAACGGTCGGCGGTACTTCCCAAACGCTGGCTGCCGTTAATACTGCCAGTACGGATGCGGGTACTACGAACGAGATCGAAGTGCAGTTGGATACCGCAGTAAGTTCGGTGGCATCCGGTACCGAAGTAGTAGTCACGTTCGACAGCACGATTACCAACCCGGACAGCTCAAACACCGAATACTTTTCCCGGCTTTATACTTACTCGGACACAGGAAATAGTACCAAAGTTGACGATGGAGGACTGGCGTTCAGTACGGCCGAATCGGTTGATGTCACCGCACGGGTCCAGGAAACGTTAACGTTCTGTGTCTTTGCTGATGGTGCCAGCTGTGCTTCCCCGGGTGATACCTCGGTAGATTTAGGAGTGCTTACTACCTCCACAGGCAACACGGGTACTCATAAGGCCCAGGCCGCTACCAATGCGCTCAACGGGTATGTGCTGCAATATGCCGGTACGACACTAACGCACAGCAATGGTACAGATACCATAGATGCGATCGGGGCAACGGGAACAACCTCTAGTCCTGGAAGTGAACAATTCGGGATGAATATTGCTGTCTCTAACAGTCCGAGCAACTCCAGTACTTTGGACGGAGATTATTCCGGTTCTAATTATGCGTTCGTAGACGGCGCGACGGTAACCGACGGTACTGACAGTACGGCCGATAATACGCTCGCTACTTCTTCGGGTCCGATTGACAGCAACGTGTATGATTTGGAATTCTTAGGGAATGTCAGCGCGACCACTCCGACCGGCACTTATGACACGACCGTAACCTATGTCGCGACCGCTACTTATTAAAAAGTGAAGTAGTGTACTATTGAGAAAATGAAAAAACTCACCAAAAGCAATATCGCCAAGATTCTGATTGTGGTACTAAGTTTCAATTTGGTACCACAATTTGTATGGGCAGGGGAGATAACCGACCGCAGCTTGACCGTCAGTAGTTCAGCAGCCGGAGCAAGCGGAGTAAATTACAGTTTTAATTTCAGTGTTCCTTCCAGTACGGTTATCGAGTCCTTTTCAGCTCAAATCTGTACCACGGCTTATGATACTTGCACAACTCCCGCCGGGTTTGATGTTGGCAGCGCCTCGTTACTCTCCCAGCCGACCGGGTTCGGTGATTCGAGTGGCTGGTCGGCCGATACGTCAGAAACGGGGGAACTCCGTATGCAAAACAGCACTAATTCAACCAGTCCTGACTCTGCCCAGGCCGTTACGTTTGAGAACGTAAACAACCCTTCGGACACCAACACGACGTATTATATCCGTCTTACTACCTATGCAAATGCTGATTATACGAGTGAAATCGATACGGGGGTAGTCGCAACCAGTACCGCGGAACAAGTTGAGTTAACCGGCACGGTACCGCCGATCCTTACATTTTGCGTAGGAACGGACATTTCTTCGGATTGTGCAAGTGCGACCGGTAACTCTATTGATTTCGGAACGTTTTCGGCTACGTCAGCGGCGAGCGCTACATCGCAAATGCGGGCCAATACCAACGGCGGCGGCGGGTATGCCATTACCGTCAAAGGGACGACCATGACATCAGGAACCAATTCTATCCCGGCGCTTGGTGCGCAAACTGCTTCTAGTCCTGGCACGAGCCAGTTCGGCATGAATTTACGCAACAATACCACGCCGGATGTAGGAACCGACCCTACGGGGTCCGGTATCGGGACGTACACGGCGAATTACGGAAATCAGAATGAATTCCGGTTTGTGAGCGGTGATGCGGTGGCTCAGGCGGCCGAGGAAACCAATTCTAATACGTTTACCGTGTCGTATATCGTTAATATCGAACCCAAACAAGCGGCAGGTGTTTACAGTACTACCATGACCTACATATGCACCGCTACCTTTTAACGACTAAAAAGACGCTGGAAAGGATAAAATAGCTGTGAAAAAATCGGGTTACCAGCTAGAAGAGTGGGTGGTCGAGTTTGCAAATCGCAAAATTAAAAATTAAAATAAACTCTAAGCAATAGCGTGTTAAAAACGAATGGAGCGGCATGAAAAAAACACTTTTGATAAGTCTCGCGCTTGCGGCAGTACTTTTTGTAATCCCGGTACATGCGCAAAATCAAAATAATGGAAACGATGATCAGCGCGGCCAGGGCATCGAAATATCTCCGCCACTTATTGAACTCGAAGCTGATCCCGGGGAAACAGTCACCACTGAAATCCGTCTGCGCAATGTGACCGATGTTGAGTTAGTCGCTCAAGGCGTCGTGAACGATTTTCTTGCGGGCGATGAATCTGGTACGCCGCGGATTTTATTCGAAGAAGATGAACAATCACCATATTCCTTAAAGGAGTATGTTACTGAAGTACCGACCGTAACACTTCAGCCACGAGAGCTAAAGAGTACGGAAGTTACTATCAACGTCCCCGAAGATGCGTCTCCTGGTGGACATTACGGGGTTATCCGATTCGTTGCCGTTCCCAGTGATTCTGATGCGGATGGAAGCGCGGTAAACTTATCAGCAAGTATCGGAACGCTCGTATTGCTGGAGGTATCCGGTGAAGTCAGGAGTTCGTTGGAATTTCAGGAGTTTACGACAGTTGAGCAAATACCGGAACGCCAAAACTCTGCGAGAGATCAAAATCAGGATAATGTTACTGCCGCAACCGGTTTTTATGAGTATGCCCCGGCCAGCTTCCGCAGCCGGCTGTCCAACACCGGCAATGTACACGTACAACCTCATGGAACTATCCGGATTTTCAACATGTTCGGTAAAGAAACAGGGACACTTGAGTTTAACAAAACCGACCGGAATATTCTCCCTGATAGCATTCGACGTTTTAATCACACCTTCGATAAGGAGTGGATGGCCGGCCGGTATACCGCTCAGGTTGATCTGAATTATGGCGACGGTGAAAACATAAGCGCGACAACCTCGTTCTGGGTTATACCCTATAAAATGATTGCTATCATAGTCATACTGTTAGCCGCTATAGTGTTCTTCGGCCGCAGGGCTTTGCATATCTATAAACGCAATGTGGTACGCAAATACCAGCAACAAAGTGGCGACCAAAATGATCAGCCACCACGCTTTTAAAAAACTGTCCGGGCATACGATATCGATATATATTGCTTTAATTCTGGTTACGGCAATCGCTCCTGTTTGGGCTCAAACGTCCAATGAAATCGAAAACCCTCAGAGCGGATCGATCGGACTGGAAGGAGTGGTAGAAGGGGAGCCACCTACGCAGGCGGCACAGATAAATTCGCCAACTGAAGGGCAAACGTTTACCCAAACTCCTATCGCAGTAGAGGGAACATGCCAGGCAAATCAAATCGTAGAAGTATATAAAAACGACACGTTCGCTGGATCGGTTTTTTGCCGGGATAACAATACTTTTTCTGTAAATATTTCACTATTCTATGGAGAAAACTTGCTGTATACGAAGGTACGGGATTTGCTCGGGCAAACGGGGCCGCAATCGAATACGGTAACCGTTTTTTATGAACCCGCGGTTACTGAGAGTGGCCGTCAAATCGGACAGCAGTTGTTTTTGTTGTCGACGGTTAGTTATCGCGGTGCTTTACCCGGGACGGAAATAGATTTCCCGTTACGTCTTTCCGGCGGAGCGGGGCCGTATGCCATTAACGTTAATTGGGGAGATAACGCGTCTGATGTGCGCAGCCGGTCCGATACCGGCGAATTTACGCTTAGCCATACCTATGAACGGCCGGGTGTGTACCCGGTAGTCATCAAAGCCAGTGACGATACCGGCCAAACGGCCTTTCTGCAGCTAACCGCAGTCGTAGATGGCGAGATAGATGGTGGACTGCAGGAACAAGAAGCATTGTCCCCCCAGGCGGAGAAGGAATATGTTTCATGGCCGGTCTACGTTCTACTCACGCTGGTGCCGCTCGCGTATTGGATGGGTACCCGATACGAAAAACGCCGGTATCGTTTTAAATAAAATCTGCAATACAGGAACCGAAAACTGCTGGTTTCCTGCCGCATTGAGTGTTATTCTAAGCGTAAGCGCAACATAGTATTCAAGTTTAAAAATTGATCATTGTTTCCCTAAAAGGTGCGAACGAGTGACAAAATCAAGGAATGAGTTACATATGAGCCGCCATTTTAAAAACGTATTAAAAACCGGTAATTGGGAATTGAAAATTAATCTCCACGCAATAGGTAATATCACTGCCGCGGTAGTAATTACCGCTTCATTTGTGTGGCCTCTTATTATTGTTGCCGGTGAGCCCATGTCCACTGATAGTTACCGGCTTGACCCTAATGTATCCAATTCATTCGGAGGAAGAACAAACACCGGCAATTATGAATTACTTGATTCCGGCGGCGAAGCGGCAGCCGGGCTGGGGAACAGTCCCAGCTATAAAATGTCGAGCGGGTACATAGAGCAGCTGGAGCAGGCGATCGAAATAAACGTACTGCCGGCCGGTCTCGCTGGCTACTGGCCACTCAATACCGGCACGGGTATCCAAGCGTACGATACTACTCCTAACAACAATAACGGCGTGCTCGGGAATGGTCCGGCATGGGTAGAGGGTAAAGTCGGACAAGGAGCTTTGGAGTTTGACGGCCAGGACGATGTCGTATCGGTGCCGAATGATTCGTCTCTTAATATGAGCGATAGCGTTACGATCCAAGCATGGATATACCCGACCGCTGATGGCCAGTCTTCGCGTTCGGCTATTGCTGGGAAGATTAACGCCAACCAATGTTGCGGTTACGAATACGGACTGCGTCTGAGAGACGATAATAGGGTTTCGTTTGATACGATGAGAATCGGCAACGGCGATGAATTCGGCAGTAGTAATACGGCCGTGGAACTCAATACCTGGACGCACGTATTAGCCACGTATGACGGTTCTGAAAAGAAGATTTTTATTGATGGCCAGCTTGATGCCACCTATGACGCCAGCGGCAATCTGGATACGAGCGACGGATCGTTTTCCATGGGGGCGTTCGATGGTACGTACACATCCACTAACCGAGAAAACCGGAGGTTTGAGGGCAGGGTTGACCAGGTGCAAGTTTACCGCAATGCGTATTCCGAAGAACAGGTCTTGGATCAATACAACGCTTCCCGTACCGGGATACCGAGCGCCCTGACATTACCTAAAATTACCCCGGGTGTCTCCCAGAAGGCCGATGCCGATGCGGTAGTGCGTACTGACGCGGGCGGGTACGAACTAAGTATAGAACAGGATGGTGATTTGCGCACCCAAAGCGATGACACCATTCCGTCCATCAGTGGCACTATCAGCAATCCCGATCCATGGGAGGAAGGGTCGACGACCGGTTTCGGTTTCACGGTTACCGGTGCGGAGCAGCGCAGTAGCAAATGGGGAACAGATCCGGATTACGAATATGCTGCTGTTCCGGATACCGCCACCACATTCCATAGCCGCGACGGTCTTTCCGGCGGACTCAAGGAAGTAACCGGCTTACAATTCCGTCTTGGCATCAGTCACTCACAGCCCCCTGGGTTTTATCAGAATCGGATCGGTCTAACCGCGACCTTGAAACCTTAGGACTTAAAAGGATATTAAGCACGGAGTATCATATATGAACATCATGAATAATAAACAAGGATTACAGCTTCCCAATCATCGCAGGAGATGGAAGAGCAGCCGTAGTTTGGTTGCTGATTTGAAGCGATCTATCCAAACAAAGCAGGAAAAACCATGAGAAATATCCGCAATACTTTGTCTTCGGTAATTTGCACTAAAGCTACATTCCTGGTAACAGCAACCATTATCTTATCAGTTGCTCTTAGTCTTATTGCTGCGAAACACCCAGTAAATGCTTTCGGTTTGAAGGTGTCTCCTTTGAAATATGAAGCTCAACTGGAGCTTGGCGACAAAAAACTGGGATATATCGATGTGTCCAACCCGAGTGATTTCAGTGTAACAGTTACGCCTGAAGTTGAAGCTTTTCGGCAAATTGACACGGATGGAAACCTGGAATTTTATGAGGATGAACAGCTCAAAAAAGGCATCACATTGAACCAAAACAGATTTGATTTGGGCCCCCGTGAAGCAGCCCGGATATTCTTTACTATCAATAGCAACAATTTGCCGGAGGGCGGCGTGTATGGAGCGTTACTATTCGGCATTAATAGCCAGGATGAGCAATCGGGCGATCGCCCCTCTATTGCGACGACTACCCGCGTCGGCACACTGTTACTACTTGAAAACGGCGACAATGGCGTGAAAAACGGAAAAATTTCACGTTTTGATATACCGTTCTGGCAATTCGGGGACGGAATAAACGGCTCAGTTGCTTTTCGCGCCCAAGAAAGCGAACGGGCTTTGGCGTTTGCACCCGAACTACAAACCGTGCTTCCGTTAGCCGGGGAAACCGGTATGGAAAGCGGGCTCGTGTTTCCGGGTAATACCCGTGACTTTACTATTAACCGGCATGGCAGCTATATCGGGGTTTTCCCGGTAGAGGTAAAGGATGAAATTACCGGCAGCACCCAGCGTTCCTGGGTACTAGCGGTTACGGGTATATGGCGTATCATTATTTCGGTCGCAGGTATCGGTATCGCGGTCGTCGTGGCGGTAAGACGTCGCAACAACCACACCAAACGAAAGCGCCTTAATCGGAAACGGAAACCGAGGCACCGATATGTTCGTAATCGGAAAAAACACAAAAATAAAAAACGTAAAATGAGTAAACCCAAAAATAATAAATAGAAATAAATTAAATTTATAGTTTTAAAAACAACATTTTATCTGTTTATTATATAAAATACATAGCGAACATAGTATTTAAAAAAAGAACTAAAAGTACAGATTATTTGCTAGTTGTTAAAAACACTACAATATATACCCATATAATGGTGGTTATAATATTTGCAGGACTACACGGGATATGACATTACAAAAGGTTTTTTTTGAATATTTTTCTTGTACATGGGGGCAATATCCGGTATAATCCACGTATAAGTAAAAATACAAAAATAAATATATAGCATATAGCGATGTTTCCCGTAAAACAAAAACATACACGCCAAATAGTGGCTTTGACGGGATTAGTATGGTTAGCCGTAGTGACGATTACGCTATTCCAGGTGGTTGTTTCTCTTCAGGTTTCGGCCGCTCAATCCGTTCCGTATCGGGTTAATTTCCAGGGCCGGTTAACTGACAACCAGGGGCAAATCCTGGCCGATGGGGAGTATAATATCCGTTTTCGTCTCTATGATGCCGAATCGGGCGGCACTCTTCAGTGGAGTGAATCCCGAACCGGTTCCGATCGGATCACTGTTAAAAACGGTACGTTCAATGTGCAACTGGGAGAGGTTAACGCGCTTCCGGCCGATGTATTTACTGATTATCCGCTGTATCTGGAAGTCGAACTGCCTACGCCTTCCACGGCGACTTCGACCAGTCCCGACTGGAGCGAAGGGGCGTTCACGCCCAGACAACGCTTGGCTTCGAGTCCGTACGCTTTCAATGCCGATCAGTTGGACGGGTATGACGAAAGTGAGCTGGCCAAAATCGAAGAAAACAACACTTTTACCGGAAACCAGAATATTTTTCAGAACAGCAGTAACTCTACCACCAGCTTCCAAGTACAGGATTCGGCCGGGAATCCTGTTTTGAACGTTGATACGAGCAACCAGCGCGTCGGTATCGGCACCGCTTCTCCCAACGAACTCCTCACCCTCGGCGGAAAGTTTTCGATCGAGGAAGGAAGTGCTCCTACCGCTACCGCAGGATACGGCAAACTGTACGTCAAATCCGGCGATTCGACGCTGTACTTCATGAACGACAGCGGCACTGAATTCGATCTAACTGCCAGTGGTAGCGGTTCACCGGGCGGCAATGATGGAGAGATCCAGTACAACAACGGCGGCAACTTCGGCGGTGCAGGCGCCTTTTTCTATGACGACACCAACGCCCGTATCGGTATCGGCACCACAAGCCCCTCCGTCGCCCTCGACGTCTCCGGCCAGGGTGCTTTCACGGGAGTCGTGTCGG
>CAZXAD010000008.1:0-15085 GCA_964638825.1 uncultured Candidatus Saccharibacteria bacterium
GACCTCGCGGAAGTCGAAAACCGTCTTCTCGAATTTATTCATGATGTAAAGGCAGAAACCAACTCCTCGCGCATAGGGTATGTTGCAGGAATTGTATCTTCGGACGGTGAAGAACACATAGCAACCAATATTAAAAAGTTGAGTGAATATACTGACCGGATAGCGCATCAATACAGTTTTCCCGTCTTTTGTGCTGCGGATGTATTTAACCCTCAGCTATTCGAACAACTCGCAGAGATGAAGCTTGAAGCCGAAGAACGGGAGCAGCACCTCAAAAGCTTCTGGCGGAATATTTTAAATTGCGGCTATATCACGGATATTTTTATGACGCCGCGCTGGCAACTCTCTGGAGGTTCAAAAGATGAACACGAAACAGCAGGGCAAAACGGGATTATAATTCATTATGTCTAAACAAACACCGATAGCCGTTTTCGACATCGATGGAACCATATTCCGTTCCAGCTTGGTCATCGAATTAACCAATACATTGATCGCTGCCGGCATATTTCCGGATACTGCCCGGGAAGATTACCGCCAGAGTTTCGAAGACTGGCAGAACCGTGAAGGAGAGTATGAAACCTACATCCAGGCGGTAACCAAAGCCTTCGCTAAACATGTAACGGGCATCAAAAAGACACACGTCGACACTATAGCCGAAACAGTCATAGACAATCTATCCCGGCGGACTTACCGATATACCCGCGATTTGATAGGAAATTTAAAGAATGATTACTTTTTAATAGCCATTTCCGGGTCGCCGGAAGTAGTCGTGCGGGAATTCTGTCGTGTATACGAGTTCGATGATTATTCTGCCACCGGGTATGGCATAAAAGACGACCGCTACGATGGCACGTTTAAACGCAGCATCCACCGGAAAGATGAAATTTTGAAAACCCTGGTTAGTAAACATGGTCTTTCCCTTGAAAAAAGTATAGGGATAGGCGACACCGAAAGTGATGCCGCATTTCTCGAACTTACCGACCGCGCCATCGCATTCAATCCGAATCGCGAACTATTGGACACGGCGATCACGAACCAGTGGGAAGTTGTCGTTGAACGGAAAGACGTAATTTACGAATTGTCGCACCAGAAAGGAGACTATGTCCTCTCTTAAACAAACCGACGAGCCGCTATTTCCGGAAATTTTATGGAATCAGCCGGTTAATAAACGTGCTGCCGGCCATATCCTCATCATTGGCGGACACAGCCAGCAATTCAGCCGCGTACAAGACACGTATCAAGCTGTAACCCAAGCCGGGGCAGGGAAGGTTACCGTCATATTGCCGAAAACACTGCATAAAATCACTGGTGCGCTGCCAGACTGTATATTTGTTCCCGATACCCCCGCCGGATCACTCGCACGCAGTGCCGAAACGGAAATACGGCGATATATCGCGGAAGTTGACACAGTGTTGCTTCCCGGTGAATTAAGCCAGAACACGGAAACTATCGGGCTGCTTGAGACGCTACTCCAGGAAGACAATACTCCGTTTATTATTACTGACGAAATTATTCGCTCCATACTACCTACACCTTACGTTATTAAGCCCCCACACGTTCTTGTAGCCACTCCGCGCGCATTATCCGATGTTGCCCGCACGTTTAAGATTCCGATCTATGTCGCTTCTTCTGATTTGCAAAAGGAAAAAAGGCTATTGACTGCTTTGAGCGAGCAACTTGGTTGCGACATCGTATGCCATAGCCGGGAACACATATTGGTAAGCAGTCAAAACCAAATCAGTATCACTCCCGTGGAAAATAGCGATACGACCACGCTCGCAGCATTAGCGACAGTATTTTACACTCAACACGCGCAGAAGTTCGAGGCGCTTACTACCGCCGCATGGCAAATGAAGTCGGACTTTTAATCTATATCCAGATTGTGTTTTTGAATTAACGACATTAGAAACTCATAATCACTAAGTGTCGTCCTCCGTATCCACCAATAAACCGGCTGGTCTTCAAACACTTCCTTTGCAGCAGTATCGCCAATGAATTTTCCGGTCAATTTGTACTCCAAAGGCAGAAGCAGTAAGTGCAAATAGGTTGAATATTCATCGTGGGCTCCTTCGGGCGCTCCCACCGGCACTTTAGGGTACGTTTCGCGCAAGTCAGCAATGGCATCTTTTACTTCAGCTTCTTTCTCTTCAAGGAACCAGTGCAGTTGTTCATGCAAATAGAGGTTCAGCACATGGTTTTCGTCATATTTGCGAGTATTCAAGGTTAGAACCGGATGGCTATGCGGTATTGCGTTGTTTTCTATGCGCACCGTATCCGTAAAAGTATATGAAGAAAGATCATATTTGGTAAGAATATTTTCCAGAATATTTTTGACTTTTTCTTCTTGTAGATAATTTGATTTTGTCTTAATGTGCACAATACTCACTTCTACAGTTTTGTTTATAAAAATGACTCACCTTGTACAAAAATGATGTTCGTCGAGACGCGAAGCTTCCACGGCCGCTTTCGCCCCCAGCTTTCCATCACTAAATGTCCATTCAACTAATCTTATGCCTCGCTCACCCAAAAGGTATCCATGATCACCATAATCTACAATTATCCCATGACCAACTAGCGCCTCCTCTAGTAATTCATATCCGGAACGATCCGGATTACTTGGATCGTAGATACTTGATATCCATTGCTGGACTTCAGGTGAGAATTCTAGATCGTCTAAAGAGCGCAGCGGATTTTCCGGAGGTTCAAAATCTTCTTCTTCGGGGGTTGTTAGTCTGGGCAATCTTGATACTACCCCTAAACAAGCACTTGTTAGTGGATCTAAACGTGGTTCTTCCTCGTTGTTTTCTAGGGGTATACTTTCCATAAAAACATCTTATTTGTAGTTATTATATAACTTTAAAATACGAAGTAAACCAGCTTTAATTATTAATTTAAAATTATATTAAGTCTTATCACTTTTCACATTCAACTGTAGTTTGGTGCCGGAGGTAAACCGCCGCACTAGTTGCTTACGGCAGAACTGCGGGGCAAACTCGCCCCAGTAGTATAGCTAACGCTAACTACGTGGGGAAAACCCACACGAGGCGAGACCTCATTAGATTTTGCCGTGTCCGCCATAGCTTATCCAGCGACGGCGGAAGTCTAACGCGTCCCGTACAAGTGGTGCCGCGGGGGAGACTCGAACTCCCACGGGATGTAAATCCCACCGGATTTTGAGTCCGGCGCGTCTGCCAATTCCGCCACCGCGGCATCAGCTGTACGGGGAAATCTGCCCCTCTACAGTGCTCGGAATAAACCACCTGTCACGCACCAAGATAAACCCTTTACACTATACCAAATAAGGCATCTTTGGTGCGTGGATTCCGCCTGTCCAGCACCTCCGCCGGCTGGGAGGTGCTGTGGCCACTCCGGCATACATCGAATAATCAGAATATACCATTTAATCGTTTAAAGCTAAATCAACTGATCATGATTGACTTAAAGTACATTATATGGTTTTATATACTATACCACATAGTCTAAGCCGAGTAAGGCTCGTACGAACTACTGCTTGTGTACTGACACCCCTGTCCAACTTGAGTATCAACACAGATAATTTTACTATAAAATAAGGAGAATGGCCACGCTTCATGGATAATCAACAATTCCCATACTCACCACCAGACCCTGACCAAGGCAATAATTCCCAACAAGAGTGGAGCGGGGAAGATGCTAGTCATAATGAACCAGCGAACCAAGGAAATGACACTCCTCAACCGGAAAACCAGTACTGGCAAAATCCCGCTGATACTCAAGCCGATAATCAATCGCGGCAAACTGATTTACCCCCGCCAGATACGGTGAGTTTCAATGACGACCAAACATTAAACCAATCCACAGAGCAACAACCGCACCCACCAGAAGCCAATACTCCAGATCCAGCACAAGACAACGAACCCCTTGAGGTGCCAGCGATACCGCCAGACGATCAATTTCAAACCCCTCCTGCCAATGAGGGAGCATCGCAACCCGTTGACAACACTGTGCAGCAGCCACAACCTCCACAACCGCCGCAACCAGAACCAGTGGAATCTACGCCCCAGGAAGAACCATCTCCACAAGTACGATCTGATACCCAGGAGGCGCCTCCTATACCGCAGGAACAGCCACTACCACCGAACGAACAAACGCAGGAGGCCCAGCACCCTCCATCACCTGAGCAGCCATCAATACCACAACCATCTGCTGAAGAACAAAACGTAGAAGCACCCCAGGCCGCAGCAGAGCCTCCGTATGGTCAAGAGGCGAGTATACCGGACCAACCGGCACAGGAACCACCACAAGAAAACGTTGATGATTCACCGCAGATATATACTTTCAAACGCCGCGGCACGACAAAGCCGGTAACCGATACGGAAGAACAAACAAGCCAGGAAGCAACACATCCTGGATTACAGGGACCATACACGTCGCAACAACCGGCCGCTGAAAATTTGCCCGGAAATACACCCCATCCGGAGCCTGTTCAGCCCGAAGAGCAACAGCCGCAGACGCCGCAACAGCAACTCCCTCCGGAATCTACACAAGATACACCTGTTCCGGCTCCTGCTTCATCCGGGCAACCACCATCGGAACAACCTGTAGAAATGCCTTCTGCATCACCGTTAACCACGGAAACCGATCAACAACAATCGGCTACGCCTGCAGAACAGGGACAACAGGATACTGTGCAACAATTTCCGCAGCACCAAAAAACTAGTGAGAACGCCGAACAACAATCTGGCCAGCAGACCGGAGCAGCGAACGATTCGAACAATGAGGCTCCGGCCAACACCGCGACAACGTTCCCATTACCAAACAACCAAGCACAACCAGCGACAGCCGATCAAAGCGAACCCCTGCAAGCAACCCCGCCTGAACAACCGGAGACCGCATCCGGACAATCAGAAAAAGACAATACTATAGCTTCCAAGGCTCTCGACGCCCTCGGAAAAATAAAGAAGGTTAATTTTAAACCTGCAGTTTCAGCAGCACTGACTGGGATTCTTATACTAGGCATTTTTAATTCCCAAGCAATACTGGGGCAAGTCCAGTATCTCACCACTCCCAGTGGCGGGCGTGCAGCGCCTTCAGGAAGCATTGATGCCAACACACCCGTAGGGGATGAATCGCGCATACTTATTCCGCAGCTCGATGTCAACGTCCCGGTGGTTTACGATGAAAAGAGCTTTGAAGAAGAAAAAGTACAAAAAGCTTTGGAGCGAGGAGTTGTACATTACGGAACTACGGCTATGCCGGGCGAGAACGGGAATAACGTAATCGTGGGGCACTCCTCAAACAACTGGTGGGACAGCGGAAAGTATAAGTTCGCGTTCATACTATTGGACAAACTGCAAAATGGCGATGAGATAATTCTGCATTACGAAGGTACCCGTTATGTGTATGAGGTGCATAATAAAGAAGTAGTAGAACCAACGAATACGGATGTATTGAAACAAACGGAAGATCCTATACTTACATTGATCACATGTACTCCGCCCGGTACTAGCTGGAAACGGCTGATCGTACAAGCTGAACAAGTTACACCCGATCCGAGCCAAAATACCGAACCGGGAACGCTGCCGTCGGAAAACGCTGAAGCATTGCCGAGCGATTCCGGCAGAAGTCTGTTTGAAGTTATCGGTGACTTATTCTAGGTCCGTTTGCTGTAATTGAAGTTGCTCGGTCAATTGATTTCGCTTGATGCTGTAGATAGCGTCTTGATCGCGATTACCAAACACAGCATAAGATTCAGAATTCGTTAGGTACTCCTGGTTAGCGCCATCAAACTCAAAAAGAATAACTCCTGCTTTTCCCACCGCCAACAAATGGTGCGAGGTGTACCAATGCGGAACACTGTTTAAACCTTCTATGGTAAAGCGATGCAATTCGTCTCGTTCGATATCATACGTGGTGAAATAGGCATCCGTATACATAACGATGAACCGCCCCCCAGGGCTCGTGGTAACCTCCGTTGCCGCGCCTACGGGAAAAGAGGTTGTTTTAATCGGATCGGAACCAACCCCATTTACAAGAAAGGTTTGACTGCGTTCGGTATTATGCAATAGCAATCGGGTGTTGTCATCAAATTCAACTGTGGAAACTTGGAGAGAGCTAGATGAATACTCCGCTATCGTATCGAATGAATTACCATCAAAGCGGACAAGGCGCGATCCGTTACTTTGGCTTCGTATCATATATATCGTGCCTTCATGAATAGTGAAAGAATGTACGTTGCGTGCCACTGAAGAGCTCGTACTGTCTTCTATGTCAAAACGCCGCAGCACACCGTCATTCGCCACTCCGTACAATACAGATGACGAGTTGCCGAATTTAATATCACGCAATGGCATGTTCACCGTATTTGTAACCGATGTAGCATTATTTTCCTGGTTTGGATTGAAAATATAATACTGTACGTTTTCACCAGAAGTAGCGGTGATGAGCGCTCGTGAATTATCCGGCGACCACGTAAAATCAGTAATAGTGAGGTCCGGTTGTTGTCTAGACTCGATAAAAACAACGGAAGGGGAATTCATGGAGTTTGCCGGAAAAACCCGAACTCTGTCGCGGCCATTATCCGCTTCGACTACGGCCAAATACTGTTGGTTATCACTCTGGGAAACGAACCGTACGTTTTGCAATTTTTTCACCGGGGTTGTTGATACTGCATTCGGAATGAGAAGAGGGTGGTGGACATGGGTTACTTTGGTATTACGTATTGTTGCGTTTTTCGACCAGGAACGGTGGCCTTTCCGGTGAAGTTCCACGGTATACTCTCCCGACGGCAGGCGGACCCGTTCTTCTGTTTTACCGCGATACTCGCCACTTACAAAAATATCGGCGTTTGAAGGAGTAGAGCCGATATATAGAACCCCGCCGCCTGTTATTTCGCCTGTTTCCTGGCTATAAAAGTATCCTTGTCCATAGGCTACCAAGGCAATGGTGATGACAATGATACCCGCACCAATAACTATATACCCGATCCAACGACCGGCTTGTTTAAGTCGCAGCTTCATGAGTCTATAGTATATAGTATATATATGTTTGCAAAACGAATAGCGATTGATCTAGGGACTGTTACAACGCTCGTATACGTGCCACGACACGGCATTGTTATTAACGAGCCGAGCGTTGTAGCGCTCAACAGTGACGACGACAGCATAGTAGCTATCGGCAAAGAAGCAGAGGATATGCTGGGACGGACGCCGGAAGCGTTAATATCCCATCGTCCACTCCGTGACGGGGTAATTGCTGACTTCCGCATTACGCGGGAAATGCTAAAACACTATATCGGTCGCTCTATCGGCCAATTCCGGCTCGTAAAACCGGATATCATGATTAGTATTCCCGCAGGCGCCACCTCGACTGAAAAGAAGGCGGTAATCGACGCCACCATTGCGGCCGGAGCTCGCGCAGCCTACATTATTGAAGAGCCAGTGGCCGCGGCATTAGGGGCAGGAATACCGGTTACTGAACCGCATGGCAATATGATTATTGACATCGGCGGGGGGACGACCGAAATTGCCGTAATATCTCTCGGAGGTGTCGTTTCCCAAACCAGCGTACGTGTCGGCGGTAATAAAATTGACTCCGCTATTTCTGAGCATCTTCGAAAACATCACAATCTTTCCATAGGTGAACATATGGCTGAAAAAGTAAAACATAAGATCGGACGGGCCATACCCGACGACAAAAAACACACTATGAAAGTCCAAGGACGGGATATCGCGGGCGGGTTACCAAAGACCGTCACATTATCGGACGCGGAAATCATCGAGCCGATACAGGATATACTGGAGCAAATAGTCCGCAACGTTCGGTCAGTAATCGAAAACACACCCCCGGAACTCGTCAGTGATATTATCGACCGAGGTATCATGCTCACCGGTGGAGGCGCACAACTCACCGGTATTGATGCATTGCTTACCAAAGTCATAAACGTGCCGATCTTGATCGCGGATGAACCAGAATACTGTGTCGCCAATGGCGCCGGCATTGCATTGAAAAACCTGGCAGAATATCAAAAGAGCTTATTAAGTAGTAATTAACTCTTTTAAAAATGGGTTGGATTTATTACTCCCATGCAACGTATAATGCAGTGTAACCTTAAGGAGCTCACCACAAATGAGCAACATAGCGCTCGTACATGATTGGCTAAACCAAAAAGCCGGCGGAGCGGAAAACGTACTCGAAGTACTGGCAGATATGTTTCCGGATGCCCCTATCTACACGCTGATTTTCAATCCTGAAAAATTCGACTACTCCGAAAGTCGCATCAAGACCAGCCGGTTACAACGAATGCCAGACGGATTAAAACGTCGAAGCCGGTATTTGCTCCCGTTTATTCCGAGCGCCGTAGAAGAATGGGATTTCAGCCAATACGACGTAGTGATTTCGTCTTCATCGGCATTTGCAAAAAATATCGTTACCCCGGAAACCACCCAGCATATATGTTATTGCCATACCCCTATGCGGTTCGTATGGGATTACTGGCCGCAGTACCTGCATGAACAACATGTCGGCCCTTTGCGCCGCGCTTACATACGGCGCCAGGTACGCGACCTCCGGATATGGGACTTTGTCGGCGCAGCCCGGGTTGATTCTTTTATCGCCAATTCAGAAAACACGAGCCAGCGCATACAAAAATTCTATCGGCGACAACCGCAGACCATACACCCGCCAGTGGATACGGAACTTATCACGCCGGATATGAAAAAGGAGTATTACGTGACGCTGAGTGCTCTCACTCCGTATAAAAAGATAGATCTCGCAATTGAAGCGTTTAATATATCAGGTAAACCATTGAAAATCATAGGAGAGGGCCCTGACCGCAAACGACTGGAGGCAATGGCAGCCGATAACATTGAATTCACAGGGTTCGTGGATTCCGAAGAAAAAAACCGTCTCTTGCGGCAAGCCAAAGGACTTATATTTCCACAAGTCGAAGATTTCGGGATTGCCCCCATCGAATCCATGGCCGCTGGAACTCCCGTAATCGCGTACAACGCGGGAGGAGTGATGGAAACGGTGCGCGACAAGGAAACCGGCATCCTGTTTTCTAAGCAAACCCCTCAGGCGATCAATCAAGCAATCTCTACCGCTGAAAGCACCCGGTTCAATATCGCGGCGCTTCACGATCAAGCCCGGAAATTCGGGCGTCAGCAATTTGAAACAACCTTCTATCAATATCTTGAAAAATATGTCTGAAACTACTCCGTACACCATCATTCTTGGAATGCGGGTGGATGCGCTGCCGATCCAGGATGCCGTTCATCGTATTGTGACGACAACGGAGCAACCAGGAAGCCGCTATATAGTTAAGCCGTATGTCGAATTTTTTGATGGACAGCTGACCGATATAGTGAACGGCGCATGGCTCTCCTTGCCTGATGGCGTAGCTTTGCAATGGGCAGCCTATTATCAACAAACCAGCGGCTCTCTATGGAATCTTTTTAAAACACTGTGCCAAATCATTTTTCAGCCCGAGAAAATACGCTCGGTAATTCCCGAAAAATACGCCGGAACAAACTTTACGTTGCCGTTATTAAAAGCTGCTGCTGAACATAACCGAAGCGTATTCCTGGTTGGTTCTCCGAAACACGGAACAATAGAAGATACTGCCCGTGAATTGCAACGGTCTATCCCCGGCTTGCATATCAGCGGTACCTTACCGGGGAAAGATGACACTGGCAGATTTTCTGATCAACTGGAGACGCGTCTCCGCGAGAAACTACAAGAAAAAAAGCCTGACATTGTCTTGGTCGGAGTGGGGCGTCCATTGCAAGAATTCGTCATACACCGTCTTGCGGGACAGCTCGAGCACGGAATTTTAATTGGTGAGGGCGGAACATTCGATTATCAATTATTTGGCGGTAAGCACAAAAAAGCGCCGCAGATTATACAGCGAAGCGGACTGGAATGGTTGTGGCGTTTATTTTTGGAGCCGCGCCGAATCCGACGACAACTAGCCATCCCGCGTTTTATAATCAAAATGTACAGATTTACACAGGACAAAAAACATCGTATGATGAAAACAAATAAACATAACCATAGATAACTGATACAGACATGCAATGTGAAACCTGCCAACAAAACAATTTAATCACCATTAAAGGCAAAAACTTTTGCGCCAGCTGCGGCAAACAGGCGCAACAACGGCTGCAGAATTTCCAGCCCGATCAATCGCCGCAACAACCAGCCAATATACTCGATTTAAACCAAGCTCAAGCCCGCAATACCGCTGACCAACCGAACAAGTCCCTCCACGGCCTGCACGCGCGCCGCTTTCACGGCAATGCTACCGAAACTGAAAAACCCTCAACCCCAGACCCGGCTACGGCAAAGAATACGGAAGACGCGTCCACGGGTATGGAAAACCAGCTATCAGATGCCAACACCGCCGTAGTATCTCCCCCCGAACCGGAATCACCACCAATGGAGACGGCGGAAACAATGCCGGCAGTTCCTATGGAGCCACACCAAGTATATCCGTTAAAAAGTGATTCACCGGCATATAACACTGGCGTCCTTGATGCAGGTCACACTTTTCCGGATTCGGAACTGCCCACTTTAAACCAGAATGAACCAGACTCCATATACGATAAACCGGCAAAAAATAAATGGTTAGCCGGTTTAAGATTTTTAAATCCGTTTAATAAAACGGCATTACGCGCGACTACGATTAGTTTGTGTGTCGTCCTGCTTGCAGGATATGTAACGTATCTAAACTATCCAAATCTGGCGGTAAGAGTAGCGGCAAGCAGGGCTAATATCGATGCCACTATGCCGAAGTATACTCCGAGAGGATATGGTTTTAACGGGCCGGTTTCCTATGGCCAGGGGCAACTAACGATTACGTTTGAAAAACAAGGCGATACTATATCGCTTTCTCAAGCTAAAACACAGTGGGATTCCCAGAGTTTACTGAAAAATTATATTAATTACCAAACCAGCCATTACGAAACGTACCGTGAAAACGGACTGACGATTTACACCTATGATAATCAGAATGCCGTATGGGTGAACGGCGGCGTTTTGTATAAGATCGAAAGCGATAGCTACCTTAGCCAAACTGATATTGTGAAGATGGCAAGCAGTATGTAGGAAAGGAAAGGGTTAAGAAAAAGGGAAATTAGTCCGCTAGTCGGCGGATTGGAAATTAGTAATTCGGGTAAACCCACAAGTTATGAAGTTGGGCATTATAGGAGCACCCTCGACGCTTAACGCCTGCCCAGCACCAAAATTCAAGTGGCGTGAGAATGAATTTACTTCTTTTGATAAATATATAACGTATACGGACTGAGCTTTTAGTTTTTGGTGCTGTGGCTCAACCCTTTACCTTTAACTGGGCTTGCTCCTCACCACTAAACGCATTACGCTGTACCGTATGACAAATATAAACCCGCGGGTAAGATTTGCCCCGAGTCCAACCGGGTATCTGCATATCGGCGGTATCCGTACCGCCTTATTCAACTGGCTGTTTGCTTCCAGCCAAAGCGGAAGTTTTATACTGCGGTTCGAAGATACCGACCAACAACGGATCGTCGATGATGCCGCGGACTATATTATGGAGAGCCTGCAGTGGCTGGGGTTGCACTGGGATGAAGGTCCGGAGACAAACGGAACATACGGACCGTATATCCAATCCCAACGGCAAGACATATATCGTAAACATATCGACACATTATTAAAAAAGGAGTTGGTTTACCGCGACTGGACTCCTCCGGAAGAGTTGGATGCCATGCGCAAAGCGGCCCAGAAAGCCAAGCAGCCGTTCAAGGTGGACCGATCCCAACTAAAAACTGATGGCGGAATCGATGAACCGCATGTGCTCCGGTTCGCTATTAATCAGGATATGGACCCCGAATGGGAGGATATCGTGCATGGCTATCTCAGCCACTCCGGGGCAGAACTGGATGATTTCGTATGCATCAAATCCGATGGATGGCCGACCTATAATTTCGCCAATGTAATTGATGATTATGAAATGGAGATTACTCATGTCATCCGCGGAGACGAATTCATTTCTTCCACGCCGAAATTTCTCCAGCTTTATGCGGCGCTCGGGTGGAATCCGCCCCGATTCGCTCATGTGCCGCCAGTACTCGGGCCCGACAAAGCTAAATTGAGTAAACGCCATGGCGCATTAGGGGCATTGGAATACCGCGACTGGGGATACCTTCCCGAAGCACTTATTAATTTCCTGGCTACGCTCGGATGGAATGACGGTACCACGCAAGAAATATATGCACGCGATGAACTACAACGCACGTTTACGCTCGAGCGCATCCAAAAAAGCCCGGCCGTTTTCGACAGCCAGCGACTGGACTGGATTAACGGATGTCATATCCGGAAAATGGACAGGGAAGATTTACTCCAAAAGGTAGAGGATTTCTGGCCTGAAGAGGCGCATGAATTTGATGCCGGGTATAAGCGTCAGGTACTCAGTCTGGTTTACGAACGGTTAAAATATTTCGCGGAGCTACCTGAACTAACCTGGTTCTTCTTCGTCGATCCTGAAGAATACCCCCCACAGTTAAACGCTGAGCATGTTCAACAATGGCTACCCGAAGTTATAAAAGTATTGCATGAATCGGACTTCAGTGAAGAAGACTTGGAAGCCCGCCTTCGTCAATTGGTTGCAGATATTGAGGTAAAAACTGGAGAGTTATTCAAAGTAATCCGCATCGCTATTACGGGGCAAACCGCGGCACCTGGGCTATTCGAAACTATGCACACTCTCGGCAAGGAAGTAACTATTCGGCGGCTTGAATATATTTTAACCATAGCCAAAACGTGACATAATACAATTTATATGAAATTTTCCCGCATTAATAAAACTGCTCGATGGATGAAACACCACTGGAAAATATTCGCAACAGCCGTGGTCGTAATTGCTACCGCAGTAATAGTGGTTTTCATGCACAATCCGGAAATACTCGGTACCGACCGCATCGACCGCAAAACCTCTACTCAGGCAGAGGAGCCGCTTACTCTGCCATACCCGCTTACCGGAGTAGAAACTGATCCGCAAGCCGCCAAGCAACCGGTAACCGGAGTAATGATAGAAAATTCTCCCAACGCCCGGCCGCACACAGGAATCGATTCGGCCGATATCGTATTCGAGGCCGTCGTCGAGGGTGGGATAACCCGCTTTCTGGCACTGTATCAAAGCAACACCCCACGCAAACTCGGACCGGTCCGCAGTCTCAGGCCGTATTTCCTGGACTGGGTAATGGGGTTCGATGCCCCGATCGCCCACGTGGGCGGAAGCGCGAAAGCGCTCCAGTTAGTAAAAAACCGGAACGCCAAGGATTTGGATCAATTCAAACATAATGGGCCGTATTATCGTGACGGTAGCCGTCCCGCTCCGCACAATATGTATTCGAGCATGAAAGACTTGCGCGGGTTACAAAAACGGCTCGGGTATAAAAAGAGCCAGTTCAAAAAAATATCCAGAAGCGAGGATACACCCGCCAATAACCCGGGAGCGAAAAAAATTACGGTGAATTATTCCACTCAGCAATACCAGGCACAGTTCAGATACCAGAAAAACGGCAACAATTACCGCCGCTACTTAGCGGGTAGTCCGCATACTGACACTTTGACCAACCAGCCGATAACGGTTAAAAACGTGGTCGTAGTACGCATGCCCACCACCAAACGGGGGAGATACGCGGTCATGGAAACGATCGGCAATGGCAAGGCAATAGTATTCAAAAACGGCAAAGCACACAAAGCCAAGTGGCGGCAAAAGAACTACGATAAGCGAATCGAGGTGCTGAAGCAGAATGGCAAACAAATGCCGCTGAACCGCGGGGACACCTGGTTCGCCATATTACCTTCTGGGCAGTCGGTTAATTATTAGTGTCACTAGGTAGATGTATGAACGGCATCGCGCCGTCGGTTTTGATGCTATCACCGCCGCCATTGCGATGATGGTAGGCAGTATTAAAGTGTTGTACTAATTCTATCTGAGCACCGGAAGTCTCGAGACTTTGCGCTACGAAATCGCGCTCATCATCGGTCGCCTCATCGATTTTATGCGTAATCTGTCCCGTAAATAGTGAGAATCCGACCCGGCGGTCATACGTCGCTGCTCCGAGCCAATCAGCGTGATACCCGCCCGGCAGCATCCACCCTTCCGGAGTAAACCAAAAACGGACATGGTGCCGGGCATGCGGTTTGCCGGGCACTTCCTTCTGGAATGCCAGCTCTTGTTTTTTATTAAATAAGTAGAGGTTACTCACCGGAGCGGTGACATACGTACGCCTCAGCATTCCATACCACATGGTTTTTAACACCGTTTTCGGTGTCGTTGGATCAGCTAACGACCAACCGGAATTTTCCATTGCCGTAATAAGTTGCTGTTTTTCGCCTAAAACAGCGAGGTTGATCGGGTCTGCTAATAATCCGTCACTGGTTTTCGCTCGCCCGATATAGTAATCAGGTAAATATAAACCGGTTAAAAAACGGTGCACCCACGGCAATACCACGTAGGCGGTAAACAGCCACATCAACACGAAAGCGCCAATAATACCGGCGGTATCGAAGACCTCCCTGAGTACGTGCCCATATACCACATACACGAGCGCGAAGAAGGCAAACGCTGCTGCGCCGCGGGCGATAAGAATGGCAACATTCAAGTAAAAGCTGCGCTCTGGTTTTACGGGTTCCCAGTAGGAACTGCGGGATGGTTTTGCTGCCATACCCTCCAGCATAGCAAATAGACGCAGGAATTCATGCATCAGAAATGGTCATGAAGTAACGCCGTGATAAACTATTTGAGACAAGAGAAAAATATGTCCCAAGAAATACTATTCGCCACCAACAACCCGGGCAAATTGAGCGAAGTCCGTAATTTCGCCCAGCAACACGGTATTACCGTTTACAGCCCACGAGATCTGGGGCTTGATATTTCAGTAGAAGAAACAGGCAGTACATTCAAAGAGAATGCCATATTAAAGCTTAATGCCCACCTGAACGTCCTCGATAGTCCGAACATGGTGGTAATCGCCGATGACAGCGGTATTGCTATCGATGCCCTCAACGGCGAACCCGGCCTCTACAGCCGCCGTTGGAAAGGGTATGAGATGAGCGACGA
>CAZXAD010000009.1:0-14295 GCA_964638825.1 uncultured Candidatus Saccharibacteria bacterium
GCAGCAAGGTTAAAATCTGACATACACTTCCCAGTATAAGGTATTGACTGATGGATAGAAAAATATCACTATATCAAAGACTGAGGCGTGTGTCTCGGTTCTTGGCAGTCACGATGGACCTTGAAAAGGAGTTAAACATGAACGCTCACCGCGTTTTGCAACGCTTTCAAGAGAGAGCGAACCGCATCACCCGAAGCCGGAATGGAAAAAAAGAAACCGTAGGTTTTATTCTCCTGTCTGTTTGTGTAGTTACCATCGTCTTGATCGGTTCACTGGTAGCTTCACCGGTAAGGCTCATTGCTTACCTGGTCAAACGGGTAAAGCGTTTGACTAAAAAGGATGATAGCCAGCCGCAAGATTAGCTATTGCTCCGGAGGGTGGCACGCGCTTTATTTCGATTCCAGTACAATGCTGGCTGACAGCTCGGTGGTGATTGCGCATCACCGAGCTTCCCTACTATATATTTCCGCTTCTATCTCTCCGTGACTGTCTTTCTTTTTTTTTACTTATTTGAACTCAGTGATTTTCTCCGGTGCGATCAATGCGTTATCGAGGCGTTTTAACACCCTGTCTTCAAGATTTTTCTGTCCCAGGTACCGGACGAAAATTTCATTCCACAATGATTCCCGGAAATGGTATAAGTAGCGATCTTCAAACGATAGTTGGTTTGAATAGCTTAAGCTGACATCCATTAGATTGAAGGTAACGGGTTCATCATCGTTCATGAACAAGCCGATGTAATCCAGATTATGCCAGAATTCCAGTTCCGGATCGACTTCATAAAGGATTTCTTCTGCCTTACGCCAGTGCAAATCTTCCGGTTGTACGTGTGGTTCGAACATTTCAGGGTGATATTCATCTTTTAGTTTACCGAAGTAACGTTGAATGACCCTCCAGTGTACATGGTCGGTTTTTGTTACTTGTACCGGGGAGGGATCGGCAATAAGTGTATCGACAAAAATTTCTCCAAAATTTTGTTTATCTTTCATTAATTTAAAGAATGAACTGTAAAGACGTATCTCATTAAAATAATGCAAAATCAAAGGCATTACTTTTAATGTCACACCCGGCATCGGTTTCTCATCCGCTACGGGCATAGTCATGATGACGCCTAATTCTTTTAAGTGGGTAATATTGTGCAGTTTTTTCTTGATGAATTCCGCTGCGATATCGCCCCATTTTTCCGTATCGAATTGTACGATTTGTACATCACGTGTTTCGAAATCATCTTTGGTTAAGCTTGTATATTGGCGGTTATATTCATTGAGCCATTCAGAGGGTTCAGCAAAACGTAGCGCTCCATATATCTCATACAAACTCTCGTTTTGTAACATTTTTTTGGCGCTGGTATATCCGAGCCGGTCCATAATGTTTTTTGGCGGCATTTGTAGTAATAAATCTTTTGCCACTTCATCTTTTAAAAACCATCCTTCACGCGGCATATCGATCGTTTTGATTCGTTGCAAAATTTTGGGAGTCATTTCCGACAAACTGGTCGGGTCTTTTCCGCCTATTTTCTTTGCCAGGTGTTCATCATGTTGCTGGACGGTATTCATCAACATACGGTATAGTTCTCGCCCCTTTGTGTCAGCCGGATCCAGTTTGAGTTCGCGCATTTTCTTGTGGGCAGTCTCGAGAATTTCAGCCACCAACTGGGCGTCAATGGAACGGTTGCCGGTCTGTTCTTCCAGCTGTTTTATCGTCAAATCGAATAGCGGTTGTTTGGCCTCAAGCAATCTACTTAACATGGCTACTCCTTGTTCTCAGCCTTAGTTACTTTCATATCTTTTAATTGAGTGTCTTGGGGGAGTATCCCTTCTTTGGCGCCGATTTTCTGGACAACCGAAGTCGAGTTTGCGCTTCCGAACGTGAGCGCCTGTTCAATGGAATCTCCGGCAATAATTTTTGAGACGAACCCGGAAGTCATCGCATCGCCAGCTCCAGTACGATCAAGAACTGATACATCCTTATACATGCCGGCCTGATACACACAAGCACCATCCGCCGCACAGGATCCTTTCGGTCCATCAGTTACGAGCGCAACAGCACACCACTTCGCCGCTTCATGAGCCAATTTTTTGACTGTACTCCCTTCGAATAGCTGCTGCGCTTCTTCTTTATTCACGCTTAAAATGGAAATATTATGCAATAAATCCCGTAACCGTTCCGGTTGTTTGAGCTCGCTTGACCCCGGATTGATAGCCAGTTTTATATCATGAGTCGTGGCGTAATGAATGATGGATTCAAGAAGCGGGAAATTCCCCCCGAGTGATGTTATGTATAGCCAGTCGGTATTCAGTTTCGCGAAATGGTTAAAATCATCGGGCTTCAAGTTTTTGGATACACCGCGATACACAAGTACCGTGCGCTCTCCTCGCGGAGCCAGTAGCAGGGTGGAATATCCGGTATTTCCATTCAAGTCACAGGCAAGAAAATCAGTCTTTACATTATCCGCCTGCATGGCCTTTACGACATGTTCTCCGGCGGGATCCGCGGCGACCTTGCCCATTAAATTGGTATGGAATCCGTGCCGCGCAAACGTAACGGCAGCATTAGTGGCACCACCCCCCGTACTAAATACTATTTTGTCCAGTTCTAGCTTAGCCCCCAAGGGGAATTGTTCCACGAACTTGTGGGTACGGACATCGCGTTTCGCTTTCAGCGCGTTGCCGAGCAAAAATACATCCTGCGTGGCGGCGCCGATAGTGGCAACTTTTGGTTTCTTTTGTGCCATGACATGTTTATGATACCAGTTATGGTTATAAATCACACGTTCAATGCCACCTCGGCCGGTACTCTGTAAATCTTTTGATTATGTGTTCTCTACTGACTAAGAAGAGTATTCTCCTTTTTGAGCGGCAGCCGCCTTTTTTACCTGCTCCAAGAATACATCCTGGGCAGCCACCATATTTTCCGGATCTCCGGCCCATTTTTCCATTACCGGCTCTTGTAATGCTCGTGAGTACGAAAACGTAACCGGCCAGTCATATGGTCCACGCTTGGCAATCTCGTTCAAGTGCATGATGGCATCTTCCGCCGTTTGGCCGCCCGAGAGAAATACTACTCCGCCGGCTTCTTCGGGAACGCACGAACGTAAGACCGCGGCGGTCTCATCGGCTACCTGCCCATGGGATACCTGTTGGTGCGATTGGCTTCCCGGCAACACCATGCTGGTCTTCAGTATGACGCCGCTTACATCGACCCGGTAGGTCTGCAATTGCTCAAACATAACCTGCAGTGTTTGTTCCAGGGCATGCCTGGACGCTTCCAGGGAATGATCACCATCCAGTAGCACTTCCGGTTCCACGACAGGCACGAGTCCTTTTGATTGGACGATCCCCGCATAGCGGGCTAATACGTGGGCATTGGCGGTAATGCTCTGGGTGGTCGGTATATCATTCCCGATGGTAATCACGCTCCGCCATTTAGTGAATTGCATACCCGTTTGCATGTACTCATCCAGTCGTACATCCAGATCATCAAGACCTTGGCTGACTTGTTCCTGAGGAAATCCGGGCAATGGTTTCAGGCTCCGGTCTACTTTAATGCCGGGAATAATCCCTCTTTCTTTTAGTATATCGGGGAGAGGAGTCTCCTCATCCGCTTTTTGCCGGGTGGTTTCATCGTAGAGAATCACTCCGGAAAGATACTGCTCTATATTGGGAGTAGTAAACAAGAGCTGGCGATATTGGCGGCGCTTTTCCTCGGTTTGCTCTATATCGCGTTCAGCCAACCGTTTGTTAGCGGTAGAATTGCTTTCATCGGCCGCTAAAATACCCTTGCCATCTACAAGCAGAGATTTCACTATAGAAGAAAGATCGCTCATTGTGTGCTCCTTTTCGATTTGGTTTGGTTGCTTGAGGTTTTGCGTGAAGTCGATTTCGCATCCAAAAAAGATTTCACTTCTTTTACTATATCGGTGGACGTTAAGCGGAAGTGTTTCATTAACTCGTCCGGCGGGCCCGACTCACCGAATCTATCATGCATCCCGATACGGCGTAATGGGGTAGGGTGCGATTCACCGAGCGTTTCAGCGACCGCGGCGGCAAGTCCGCTATTAATCTGCGCCTCTTCCAGTGTCACTGCATGGCCGGTTTTTTTAACACTGTTGATAATCGTCTCCGTGTCAAACGGCTTTATAGTCGCACAGTTAATAACTTCGGCGGATATTCCGGATCGTTTCAAAGATGCTGCTGCCTTTAACGCATGGTACACCATGCTGCCGGTGGCGATCAGGCTTACGTCTTCTCCCTGGCGGTACACATAGGACTTGCCGAGCTCAAACGGCGTATTTTCGGTGGTGACTATCGGTGTTTTCTCCCGAGCTAACCGTAGATACATCGGCCCTATTTCGGCCGCCATTTCGATGGTCGCCTTTTCGGCCTGCAAACTGTCGCACGGCACGATCACCTGCATATGTGGCAGTACCCGCATTAACGCGATATCCTCGAGCATCTGGTGAGTAGCGCCGTCCGGGCCGACCGAAACCCCGGCATGGGAACCGGCAATCTTCACGTTCTGCTCGTTGAGGCAGATGGTGGTACGTATTTGTTCCCAGTTGCGCCCGGGACTGAAAGCGGCATAACTGCTAGCGAACGGCACTTTGTCCATATGCGCCATGCCCGAGGCAGCGGTGACCAGGTTCTGCTCGGCTACTCCGACCTCTACAAACCGTTCCGGGAATTCCTCGGCAAACGCTTTCATACGTGTCGAACCGGTTAAATCGGCGCACAGCGCCACGACTTGTTTGTCGCGTCTTCCCGCTTCGACAAGACCCCGTCCAAATCCGTTGCGGATCGGCTCTAAGTCGGGCTGCTTTTTATAGAGATTAGTGGTGAGATGCGTATTACTCATGCTCGCCCTCGATCTCTCCTTCCAGTGTCCGGAGTTGATGCAGTGCTTCCTTGGCTTGCTCCGCATCGGGCGGCGACCCGTGCCATTGGTAATCATATTCCATGAATTCCACGCCTTTGCCCGGTATAGTGTGGGCGATGAGGGCTACCGGTTTTTCTACTACCGCCTTCGCTTGGTGGCAGACATCGATGACGGCTTCTATATTATGTCCGTCTACTTCCAGGACGTGCCAGCCGAACGCCTCCCATTTGGAACGCAGATCCTCGAGCGGCATCACTTCTTCGGTCGGGCCGTCGATCTGGATATTGTTCCGATCGATAATGGCCGTCAGGTTGGGGACTTTGTATTTGGCGGCCAGCATTGCTGCTTCCCACGTATTCCCTTCGTCGATCTCGCCGTCGCTCATGGCGCAATATATCCATCGATGGTGTTTCCCGTCCATCTGCAGGCTCAGCGCCATGCCGGTGGCTTGTGACAACCCGCTTCCCAGTGGACCGCTCGTAGTTTCCAGTCCCGGCAACCGGGTACGTTCCGGATGCCCCTGCAAGTTGCTCCCCAGCTGGCGGAGCGTTTTCAGTTCCGAGACAGGAAAGTATCCCACCCGTGCCATAGTGGCATACCGGACGGGAACGATGTGGCCGTTGGACAGTACGAGTACGTCCCTGTCTTCCCAATCAGGATCATTCGGGTTATGGCGGAGAACCTCGAAATAGAGGGCAGTGAACACATCCGTCATGCCCAACGGACCCGCGGAATGGCCGCTGCCGGCGTGCTTGAGCATATTTATAATATCCTTACGGATAGTATTAGCGATGAGCCGTAACTCTGATTCGGTATGTTTCATGTTTGTCGATTAATTATCTTCTCCAGTGTAGCATAAGCGTCTTTGGGGTGTGTAGCGTTTTGGATGAATCCGCCCACGTTTAAGACATCGGCGCCGGCTTTTACTACCGTTTCCGCCGTTTCATCGGTGATTCCGCCGTCGACCCCTACTTCAATGCGTCCGTTCAGGTGTTTTATTTGGGAAATTTTCTCCAAACAATCGAATCGCAACTGGCCGCCATAATGGCCGAGCTCCCCGGTAAATACCAACACATGGTCGATATCGGATATATGCGGAGCGATGGCTTCCACCGGCGTATCCGGCAATACCGCGATACCGAAGCCGACCCCCATGCTTTGTATATCCGTACGCATACCCGCAATGCTCTCCTCGTCCATGTTTTTCGCTTCTATATGGATAATCGCGAGGTGGGGATTCTGAGCGATAATCGTCGACACATGTTCATACGGGTCGTTATACATAAGATGCAGATCCGCCCGCACGGCATCCGGCCAGTACGCCTGGACTAAGTTAATGGTCGTATTGCTGGCAAAACTGCCGTCTACCAGGTCGATTTGCACCCGGTCGCTTACCGAAGTAGCGATTTCCAAGTCATGGCGATATTGTTGCGGGGATTCAGCAAGTACTGCCGGGGCGATTTCAGCCATACAGGCGTTCGATTTCATCCAGCCGCCGTTGATGGCGCGGCGCCTTGGAGAATTCCGTTTTTACCCACACATCGGTAATAGTGGTCGCGGTCTGGCTATCAATGAACCGGGCCGGCAGGGAGAGCACGTTGGTATCCTCGTGTTCCCGGGATAATTTGGCGATATCGTCATTCCACGCGACTGCCGCCCGGATGCCGGCCACCCTGTTGGCAGCGATCGCCATACCCTGTCCCGTGCCGCATACGAGGATGCCGCGGGGATCTTCGTCTTCGCTGCCCAATAGCTGGGTGGCGACCTTGAACGCGTAATTGGGGTAATCATCCTCCTTATCCAGTGTGGCCGGACCCAGATCTTCTACTTCATATCCGCTGTGCACGAGGTGCTCGCGTAAGGTGTTTTTTAACTCGTACCCGGCATGGTCGGCGCTTATGAATATTTTCATGATAGGGCTCCCAGGCGGGAGACTAATTCAACCAGCCGGTTGGAATATCCCCATTCATTGTCATACCACGCGATTATTTTCACCAAGTTCCCGCCGCACACCTGGGTTAAACTCAAGTCCACTATAGCGGAATGGCTATTGCCGATCATATCCCGCGAAACGAGCGGTTCACTAGTGACCGCTAAAATATTTTCAAACGCTTCGGAATTGGAGGCGTCGGTCATTACCTGGTTGACCTCCTCCACCGTGGTTTCCCGCTGTAAAACGAACGTGAAATCGCTCAATGACCCCACCGGAGTGGGGACGCGGATGCTCATCCCCTCGAACATCCCTTTTAGTTCGGGGAGGGCTTGCTGGGCCGCCACCGTCGCGCCCGTGGTCGTCGGAACGATGTTTTCGGCCGCCGCGCGCGCCCGGCGCAAATCCTTGTGGTGCGGGCCGTCCTGTAGGTTCTGGTCCGCCGTGTAGGAGTGAATGGTCGTCATCATGGCTTTTTCCACCCCGAAATTCTGGACCATGAGCCCGGCTACCGGAGTAATGCAGTTGGTCGTACACGAGGCATTGGATACTATCTGGCCGCTTTGCTCTATCTGAGGTTCGTTCACGCCCAGTACGATAGTATCCGCGCCGTCACCTTTTGCCGGCGCGGAAATCACCACGCGTTTGGCGCCGGCGTTGATATGCATGTTGGCATCTTCGGGCTTGGTGAACAGGCCGGTGCTCTCGATGACTACATCGACATCCAGATCGCTCCACGGCAATGCCGAAGGATCTTTTTCGGCATAGGTTTGAATGCGGGTATCACCTACGACTACGTGGGTTTCATCGGAGTCAACGGCATGCTGATAAGGCCCGTAGTTAGAATCGTATTTCAGCAAATGGGCCAATGTGGCATTATCAGTCAGGTCGTTGAGGGCCACGATCTCTATGTCATCGCGTTCGAACGCGAGCTTGAAGGCATTGCGCCCGATTCTTCCGAATCCGTTGATAGCGATTTTTGTTTTCACGGTAGTACCTCTTATGGTTTAACTACCCTGATTATATAAACGAACCACCAGCGGCGCAAGTTATTCTTCGGGTATAAATTTTACTGATGTCTCATCGCTTAAGGGGATATTGTAGGAGTTACCTTTATTGTCCGTGGCGCGGAGGATAGACGAGAGATTCATATATGTTCCGGCTGTTCGTAACTCCGGATCAAAGTTACGAGTATCGACTCGTGTGGTGGTTAGTTCTTCTCCATCAAGGTCCGTCTGCTGGTATTCCCAGTCGCCGTCTTCTTGGGGCCGGATTATAACCTCGGCCCATCCGGTCACCTTTACCTTTTTCCCTCCTGTCTTGCCGACATATTTTTCGTTCAGAGCGGCGTTAAATGCTTCCCGTTCTTCCAGAACGTCTTTTTCTGCCTCAGCGCGCGCCTCCTTTGTTCGTTTAGACTCTTCATGGATGCGCTCGAACATGTAGGCTTTTTTTTCGAGTGATGTCAGTATGGATTCTGGGTTTCTTGCTTCTGGCTGTTGCTCTGGTGTTTTATCGTGTTCCATGGTTGCCTCCGTATACAAACGTACTCTCTGGGAGTGCGAACCGCAAGCACAGGCGTTATTCAGGCAGAGTAGTTGGAGATAGCGGTCTTGGTGATTTCGTGGGCCTCGTCCACGTCGCCCCAGCCTGTGATCTCGACTTCCTTGTTCTGCAGGTCTTTGTAATGTTCGAAGAAGTGGGTGACTTTCTTCTGGAAATGCTCGCCCAGGTCTTCCAGCGAGTGGACGTGAGCGTAATTCTTATCATCGGCCGCCACGCAGATGAGTTTCTCGTCCTGGTCGCCGTCGTCGACCATCTTCAGAGCACCGATGACCCGGCAGGGTACGACGACTTCCGGATACAGCGCCTCGTCGATAACGATCAACGCGTCCAGCGGGTCGCCGTCATCGCTGAGAGTTCGAGGGATGAATCCGTAGTCATACGGCTGCCGCATAGTAGTGGGTTGTACCCGGTCGAGCACGATCATTCCCATATCCTTGTCATACTCGTATTTATTGCCGCACCCTTGAGGGATTTCTATTACTACGTTGACTTCTTCGGGCGCGTTTTCGCCATAAGAAACATCTTCCAGTGCCATGCAGTTCTCCTTTTCTCCACCTCGCTTTTCATCAATAAGGCGAGTCTTATTTAGTATCTTTTTCTTATTTTAATAGCAGCACTGCCGAATGTGAATACGCCGGCCCCGGCTCCCGTAGTTCCCGGGTGTTAATTGACCACCTTTATCACCGCTTTCATCTGCAAGGGGTGCTGCTCGCAGTAATAATTGTATACGCCGGGCGTATCGAACGTATGCTGATACGTATCCCCGTTATCCATCAATCCGCTTTCCAGTCCTGAGCGCGGACTGTTTTTGTCCGACGTAACGGTATGCTTCTCCGAACCCTGGTTGCGCCATGTCACTGTCGTGCCTTTGGAGATACGCAATACCGTCGGGGTGAAATACGTGTCTTGTATGGTGGTGGTCACCGTCGATTGGCCAGTGGCATCTTTTGTTTCCCGAACGTTCACCTTGTCCGATCGGAGATACCGGGGCACGTCCGAATCCTGACGCTGTGTTTCCTGCTCCCGGGAAGTATTTGATTGTTGCGTGGATTGGTCCGGCGGTGTTCCCGCGGCAGCGATATACATGCCCACGGTAGACAGCCCGAAAACGACGATCAGCACTATAATGACGGCGCGCTGCATCCTATGCCTCCTTTCTTCTATTCATATTGCTCCGGATAGGTGTCAACGATCTGGGCTGACAATCGTTGGCTTAATTGCTGCACATGGCTCCGTGCTTTTTGGCGGGTCTCATATGCCTCTTTATAATTTTCAGCCGTATGCGCGTTGAAGATTTGCTGCATCTGGCTGATGTGCGTATCGAGCATCTCCTTTAGTTCATCTTCGGATATATCCAGTTCTTCGGAAAGCGCTCCGGCGATCACTTCACTGAGCGCATCCAGTTGGTCTTGGGTCTGGCGGATCGTCTCCTGATCTTGCTCGCGGAGCGCGACCGCATACGTTCGTACATGGTTTGCGTATTCCTCTCCTATTTCCGCTGAATTTTCTTCGTTGACACTTTCCAGCACGCCGAGCGTGGTGGCTAATTCCTGTGTGTTCGTCTCCAGCGCCGTAAATCGTTGCTCTGCGGAAGGGTCGTTTTCATATGCGGCTGCCATTGCTTCTTGGGTAAGATACACATGTTCAACGAAACGGGTATCCAGCGATGACCGCAATTCAGCTGCCGCCGTATTGGTTGCCGTTTCCTGCTTCGCTCCTTTTGTAACTGTCTCGTCGGATATATTAAAAAAGTGGGCGCCGACGACGCCGACAAGTATCCCCGCTAAAAGTGCTACTACCGCGAGCGCGATCGATTGCCCTTTGGTTGATGTTTCTTTGCTCATTTTCCCTCCCTGTTCAGTATTTATTGAGTATTGTACACCATCGAAGAATCATAGTAATAAAACGCCTTAAACTACCCGCTCTCTTCGAGGTATTCCCGCATCATCAATGCTGCGGTAGCTCCTTCACCGACTGCGCTGGCAATCTGTTGCGTAGCCCCGGCGCGGACATCGCCGGCACAGAAAATACCGGGTACATTCGTTTGCAGCATTTTATCCGTCACTACGAATCCGTTCTCATCCAGTTCTATATCGCTATTTTGCAGAAATTGCGTATTAGGACGTAAGCCAATAAAGACGAATACGCCGTCGGTCGGATATTCCACCTGTTTTCCGGTCGTTTTGTCGGTGCCACGAACCGCGACGATCTTCCCGTCCTCGCCAACTATTTCATCAGTGGTGGTATTAAAATGAATATCAATGGCTTCCGAGTCTTCAATTTTGCTCGCTAGTACTTCAGTGGCCTTTAAGTGATCGCCTCGTACAAGCATATCGATATGAGAGGCGAATTTAGTTAAAAACATACCTTCTTGGGCAGCCGAATTGCCGCCGCCCACGACTACGAGCCGTTTGTCACGATAAAACGCGCCATCGCATGTCGCGCAAAAGTGGACTCCCCGGCCATAAAACTCGTTCTCACCGGGGATGCCTAGTTGTTTATAATCATTGCCGGTAGCGATCAATACTGTTTTCGCGGCATAGGTGCCTTCATTGGTAACGATCTTTTTATACTGTCCTTCATCACGCACGCTCTGCACGTCCGCGAGTTCGATTTGAGCTCCGAACCGTTCGGCCTGTTTTTTCAAACTCTGTGATAACTGCATCCCCGCTACCCCTTCTTCGAATCCGGGGTAATTGTCGATCATATCCGTAATGGCCGCCAAGCCGCCGACCACTCCTTTTTCGATCAGCACCGTATCAATATCTTCCCGGGTAGTATAAATAGCAGCTGCCAGGGAAGTCGGGCCGGCCCCGATCAATATAGCATCATGGTAGGCTACTACATCATCTTCGGAGGCATGCAGGGCGGTTTTTAGTTGCTCTTCATCGGGATTAATTAAGACATCGTCGCCGGTATCCAGAGTGGGGATGAGATGGTTTCCCTCGGTTTTCTCCAGCATTTCATCTACCACATCCTGGCCGTCATCGACGTTTTTCCATTCGTAGGTTATATCGTGCTCGCCCAGCCATTGTTTCACCCTATCCGTATCCGGGCACCAATGGGCGCCGTATAATATCCGTGTATCCGCCATATCTCCGCCTTATACGCCGAGTTCCGAAGCAAGTTTCGAAGCATCATACCCGACAGTCATGCTCCTGCTGCCATCATCTCCGGTTACGATAGTTACCGGGACTGCCATTTGGCCGGACAAATCCATCATTTCTTGGCGTTTTTCCGGTTCTTCGTCCAAATTAATTTCAGTATAGGAAACATCCTTTTTTTCAAAAAATTCCTTTACGGCGTGGCAGTACGCGCAGGTATTGCTCGTGTAAACGGTGATATCTTTTGCCATATGTATTTTCCTCCTCATTACGTTTTGCATCGTATAGTATATCGCAGCCTAATAGTATTGGCAACGCATATTGCTACGCTATATATTGTGTACATTGCTCTTGCAACTAGCTTTAGGATGCGATATTCTAGTAGTATGTTGTAAAGAAAACACTATGGAGGTGTCGATGCAAGGAATAGAAAATACTACCAATCTAATCACTAGTTCGGCCAACGAATTTTGGCAAGCAATGGGAGGCTTCGTGCCAGCGTTATTAGGCGCTATCGTACTCCTTATACTTGGTGTGTTAGTCGCCAAGATCGCGGAAGTTATCATTGTCAAAGCACTGCAATGGGCGGGCGTGAACAAGCTCAAGGATAACGAAAAAGTCGCCAAAACATTGAAAGAATCCGGACTTCAGACAGATGTCGTCAATATTGTCGGCCGCGTGGTCTTCTGGGTCGTTGTCGTAATCTTCGCAATGGCCGCAGTCGATGTGCTCGGCCTCACTGCTATGCGCGATGTTATTCGCGAACTATTGGCGTACTTGCCACAGGTACTAGCAGCAGCCGTTGTACTCACCGTAACTATTGCAGGCGCACGCTTGCTTCGCGATATAGTAAGCGCCACTTTGAAACAAACGGGCGTTGACTATGCCAATGTAGTCGGAGGACTCGTGCACTGGGCTATTATAGTCTTCGGTGTCATTATGACCGTAGATCAACTCGGTTTTGACACTACGATCGTGACCACGAACGTAACCGTTGTCGTAGCCGGAGTTATGTTAGCACTCGCGCTCGCTTTCGGGCTCGGCGGACGCGCCCAGGCAGAAAAACTCTTGGAAGATTTGCGCAACCGGCACAAAAAATAAGTTACGTTCTTAAAAGACACGTACACGAATTCAACCCTGTATACCAATACAGGGTTGTTTTTTAACTGTGTAAATCGAGAACGTGCGGCGATAGTTCTTGAGGGGGTTGTTTATACTGCGTGAGATTAAGTTCGTTATTGTGTGCATTATTAGTAGATGAAATCTCCGTTGCACTTCGTCCCGTGTGGTAACGCGGACGATTTATATCAGCAAACGATACCCGCACGCCGCGAACAGTATGTATATATCCTTGATTAATTCCGGTTTTCTGCTGCGGTTCAGGCTCAGTTTCTTGTCGCAATCCGGAATAATACGCGTCTGAGAGTGTTTCACTCGGCTCCTGTGCAGTTTTTATCTCGTCATCCGACCCTTCCAGTATGTCGAAATACTCTCTGTCCAGGTCGGTATCCGAAAGTGAATTTTCGAATACATTGCGTATGTGTTGCCAAAAAGAGCGGCCAATCATTCAGTTTCTCCCGTTAAATCAGCTTGCTTTGTAAATATATCCCCTTCATAGGTTGTACATTTTCTCGGTTCTGAATCGTTAACCGCGTATAGCCTCATTACGATTCTTCGGATTCCAATGTTAGCTCACTACTGTCCAGTTCTTTTTTAAAATCGATGTTATCGAGTGAATTCCGTGCTTTTTCCAAATCTTCTTCATTTTCAATAGACGAAGTGCCGGAAACATCTTCCCGTTTAGAGCTTTGCTCGCTGTTTTCTGCTACCGGATCCTCGATCTCCACCATATCCTGACTGGCTTGGTAAATAGCAAACCCTACAAACGCGATAACGGCTACTGTCGCTACTATTAGTACTGACTCAATTACTGTTATTCCCTTCTCATGCAACATGTATTACCCCCTTTTATCAGTATTTTGTGCATATTATTGAGAACTGTTTCCATAAACGTATACGGATTACGTGAATTTTCTTCATATATTTATTATATACGTATCACGATTATTCTTGTGCTGATTAAATTATCGAGTAGATCAACGATCCCGTCAAACATTTTTATCTAATCGACAATAAAACGTCGAATTGTTCACAGGGTTGTCCGTACTATTTCCTTTAATATTTTCCTGGCTTCGGGTTGCATAACATCATCAGAAAGAGCGCGCTCTGCTTCCTGTCGGAATGACTGGATATGACGTAATACTTCATCCTTGGCACCCGTAGCTTCCAGCACCTCTCGTACTTCGGATAAATTATACTCAGTAGCCTCCGTATTGGCGAAATGCTTCTCCAGGATGGCGCGTTGTTCCGGCTTTGCCAATAAAAAGCCGTAATGCATAAGCAATGTCTGTTTTCCTTCGTGCAAATCGCTCAATGCCGGCTTCCCCGTGTGGTCTGCATCGCCGAATATACCGAGTACATCATCGTGGAGTTGGTACATTATTCCTGCTGCTCTTGCGAATTCTGAAATCTGCCGCAAAGCTGATTGGTCGGCTCCTGCCAACATGCTGCCTAAAACAAGCGGGCATTCAAAACTGTAGGAGGCAGTTTTATATCGGGCCACATTCAGTAATTGTTCGTGGTTTAAACCTTCAACACCCGATGAGATGGCAAGTGAAAGATCGAGGAATTGTCCCCCGATCGTCTCCAATGTTTTGCTGTGCACCCATTGCACGGCTTCCAGCTTCGCTTCAGGGGAGAAGGAGCTTCTCGTAATTAATTCGGTTGCTAATATATGGTTTATGTCGCCCGCAAGTAACG
>CAZXAD010000010.1:0-13659 GCA_964638825.1 uncultured Candidatus Saccharibacteria bacterium
GGAAACAAATCCGGCACAATCCGAACTGGCGCATATAACCACGCGGTCTGCCACACCGATTACATCGGTTAACTTTTCGTGTCCGGTACTTCGGAGTTCGTTTGGATTTTTCTACTAATGATTTTCTAGCCACGATCACCCCTTTCAAAAGGAAAACCTAGTGTTTTTAGTAACGCATACGATTGTTCCGGATTACTATTGGTCACGATATTGATTTGAAGTCCGTGCGTGATATGCGTGTCATCGTATGACAATTCAGGAAACACGCTTTGGTCGTCAAGCCCGATACTATAATTCCCTGACGGGTCGAACGACTTATCCGACAACCCTCTAAAATCTCGTGTCCGCGGCAATACTACTGTTACTAAACGATCCAAAAACTCATACATATTCTGTCCGCGGAGTGTCACTTTTGCTCCGATAGGATTGCCTTCACGTAATTTAAATCCTGCCACACTTTGGTTGGCTCTCGTAATAATCGGCTGTTGCCCGGTTATCTTACGCAAGGTATTGACTGCCGTATCCAGCAGGCGGGAGTCTTGTATCGCCCGCCCTGCACCAACATTAAGTACCACCTTTTCAATCCGCGGTACTTCATGCACATTCGGTATATCCAACTGCGTTTGCAAATCAGGCACTACTTGTTGCTGGTATTTTTCGAGTAATCGAGCCATTAATCCTTTACTTCCTTATTATTCGCTTGTCTATAAACACGCACCTTGCTTCCCTCTTTGGTTTTATGCCCGACACGACTTCCGCGTGTCTTATCATCCGGATGGACAAGCGCGACATTACTTATATCGATAGGGGCATAGGTTTCTACAATACCACCCTTTGGCTGGTTTTGTGATGGCTTTTGGTGTCGTTTCGTTACATTTATACCATCCACAATGACTTTATTCAAATCTGGATCTACTTTCGTAACCGTACCTGTCTTGTCTTTGTCTTTTCCGGTCTTCACGATGACGGTATCACCTTTTTTAATTTTCATAATACCTCCGGTGCCAGCGAAATTATCTTACTGAACTTCTTTTCCCGCAATTCACGGGCAATCGGGCCGAACACACGGGTACCGCGCGGACTTTTGCTGTTCCCCTCAAGAACTACGGCAGCATTTTCATCAAAACGGATGGTCGACCCGTCTTCACGCTGCGTGACATCACTGGATCTGACCACTACCGCCCGGACCACTTCTTTCCGTTTGATAGCAGCACCCGGAGTAGCCGATTTAACGCTGGCAACAAATACATCTCCTATACGTGCATAGCGACGACCGGTTCCGCCCAGCACTTTTATGCACTGTAATTCGCGTGCTCCGCTATTATCGGCTACTTTGAGGCGGGATTCCTGCTGAATCATACTAACTGTGCCTTTTCGGTTATGCTTTTGACTCGCCACCGTTTTCGGCGACTCAACGGTTGTGTCTCTTCAATGGTTACCGTATCGCCTACGCTGCACTCGTTATTCTCGTCGTGTGCAAGAAATTTACTGGTTACGGTATACCGTTTCCGGTAGACAGGATGCATTTTCACCTTTTCGACTTCTACGGCTACGGTCTTATCCATGTTATTGGAAACTACGGTTCCGGTCATTGTTCTCCTCATTCTAGCTCCTTTTCCCGAATAATAGTTTTGATGCGGGCAATTTCTTTTCTTAACCGCCGGCCGCGGCGGATATCACCTACCTCTTTGGTGTGTACATCAAGCATAAAGTCTGCCAGATCAGCCTCCTGTTTGGCAAGCAACTGGTGTAATTCTTCCTGGGATTGTTTGCGCAGTTCTTCTACCTTCATGCTTCTGATTCTCCTGGCGTATACCGAGCGATAAACTTGGTTTTTACCGGTAATTTATGGCTTGCGAGCCGCATTGCTTCCCGCGCCGTGCTCTCCTCAACCCCTGCCATTTCAAACATGACAGTTCCCGGCCGCACCCGGGCAACGAAAAATTCCGGAGCTCCCTTTCCGCTCCCCATGGGCATTTCACTCCCTTTTCTGGTAACGGGTATGTCAGGGAATATACGGATCCATATTTTTCCGCCACGCTTAATATAACGGGTCATAGCGCGCCTGGATGCCTCTATTTGCCGTGACGTTACCCGCTCACCGGACAAAGCTTGCAATCCGTACGTGCCAAAGCTTATTTCGTTCCCCCGTTGGGCAACACCGCCCAGGCGGCCCTTCATTGCTTTCCGGTATTTAGTTTTTCTCGGCAATAACATTGCTTACACTTCTCCCCGATAAATCCATACTTTCACACCGATGGTTCCATAGGCTGTTACCGCGTTTGCCTGCGCATAATCGATCTCTGCCCGAAGCGTATGCAACGGAATGCTGCCGACTACTTCCTGTTGGGTCCGAGCCATCTCAGCTCCGTTCAGCCGCCCGGAAACAATAATTTTCACCCCTTCCGCGCCGGCACGAATGGTAGCGTCGGCGGCTGATTTGGTAGCACGCCGATACGACGTCCGTTTTTCCAGCTGGTTCGCAATATTCTCAGCCACGAGCTGGGCGCGTAATTCTGGTTGCTTGACTTCTTCTATATTCAAATTAATGGGGGAAGTAATATGCTTGGCAAGTTTCTGCTTCAATTCTTCTACGCCGGCGCCACCACGGCCGATAACCACGCCGGGGCGGGCGGTATAAATAGTCACATTTACTGCATTCGGGGATCGCTCAATCTCTATCCGGTCGATTGCCGCTCTACGTCCAAGGTAATTCTGGATAACCTCGCGTATCTGCAAATCTTCATACAATGCATCGCTATACTCCTGTTTGCTGGCAAACCATTTCGATTCCCAATCTTTACGGAGCGGCAAGCGGAAACTGATTGGATTAATTTTATGACCCATTATTCTTCTCCTTCTGGTTCTAATTCGACTTTCACATTACTCATACGATGGCGCTGCGGGCGTACATTTAACCGGCCGGCGGGCCGTACCGTTGTTTTCTTGCCTCCGGTATTCACCTCTATGGTGCTAATACGTAGCTGATCGGTTTCATGCTTATTATTATGTTCGGCATTCGCGGCGGCGCTTTTTATCACTTCTCGTAGGTATTCGGCGGCACGTCGCGGCGTATGCTCAAGTATAGTGATCGCGTCCTTTACGCTCCGATCTCGCACCAATGAAGCAGTAACATTCATCTTTCTCGGCGGTACTTTTACGCCTTTCGCAACGGCTTTCATTATTTATCTCCTTTGGCGAGTTTTCCGCCATGGCCTTTGAATTTCCGGGTGGGGGCGAATTCTCCCAGTTTATGGCCGACCATATTTTCCGTGATCAATACCGGCACATGCACTTTCCCGTTATGCACCGCTATGGTTTTGCCGACCATTTCAGGCGTGATAGTTGCAGCCCGGGCCCATGCTTTAAGCACGGTTTTATCTGATGCATCCATAGCCTCCACTTTGCGTTGGAGGCGCTCATCGATATATGGTCCTTTTTTAAGTGAACGGCTCATGACGCGACCTCCGGTCGATAAGATATAGGGGATAGGCAATAGAAGCCAAGGGTAGCAATAGATAAGCTGACATCTGCTACGCCGCTAAATCCCCGATTTCTAATTTCTAATTTCCAGTTTCTCATAGTTGCTACTTTCTCCTCTTCTTTGAACGTTGGCGAACGATTGCGTTACTTCCCCGCTTGCGCCGGCGAGTTTTCTTGCCAACCGCCTGCTTACCCCACGGCGTCCGGGGGAGTCTTCCTGGTGATGACAATCCTTCACCTCCACCCATCGGGTGATCGGTGGGGTTCATTGCTTTTCCGCGTACACTTGGCCTCTTGCCTCTGCGGCGATTCCGTCCAGCACTACCGATTCTGACATTCTGGTGCTGCTCGTTACCAACGCGACCCAGTGTAGCGTAACACCGCTGGTGAATCAAGCGGACTTCACTGCTGGGTAAGCGCACGAAGACGTACCCGCCCTCTTTTGAGGTTACTTTCGCTCCCGCCCCGGCACTGCGCACAAGTTGGCCGCCTTTGCCTTCTGTCAATTCGACATTATATACAGTACTTCCCAAAGGTATGCGCGCCAATGGAATCCGATTGCCGGGCTTGATTTCAGCGTCTTCACCGGCATCAATACGGTCACCGACCTGCATGCGGGTACCCGCAGGGATATACGCATAGGACCCATCTGCCTTTTTTATGAGCGCGATATGGCTGGAACGATTCGGGTCGTAGTCAATACTTTCTACCGTTGCTGTCGTCCCCGGTTCCAAGTCAAAATCAATGACCCGGTAACGGCGTTTGGCCCCGCCACCGCGCCGTCGGACAGTGATATTCCCCTTAGTGCTTCGGCCGGCACGCTGCTTATGGGTGCGCATAAGGCTTTTCGAGCTTTGAGGTGCGGAGTTGCCGTTGGTTTTAACGGTATTATCCTCATAGCGAGAGTTGGTTGGTTGAGATTTTTCAGTTGGCATTACTGGCTCCCTTCAAACAACGGGATACTGTCATCGCTTTCCAGGGTTACGAACGCTTTTTTCGTATCACTTCTTCGGCCGGATATTAGTTTCCTGCCGCCTTGTACCGGCATCTGTTTCGATTTTCCCTTGGAAACAGCGGTTCGTACCTGGGCAACTGTCACGTCAAACCGTCGAGCGACTTCCCTGGCAATATCATGCTTATTGGCCGACTTCGGCACATGAAAGATGTACGTGTTCTCTTCTTCAGCTTGTGCGATAGCTTTTTCTGAAACTACTGGTTTGAGTATCATGACCCAGCTCCCAGTCTTTGTTTAATGCGCTCCAGGCTCTTGCGGGTAAAAACGAGGTAATCAGCATTAAGAATATCTACTACATTCAATGTAGCGGCTTCGGTAACAGCTACATTGGGAATGTTGCGCATACTCCGCTCGATATCAGGAGTTACCGAGTCGACAACAAATATCAAGTTCCCGTGCAATGGCAGCTTATCTATTACTTTCCGTGCAGACTTCACCGTTCCGTCCGTCTTTATGTCTTCGATCACTGCTACGGCTTCTTCGCCGGCACGCAAAGACAATGCATGGCGCATTGCCGTACGTTTCGCGGCTTTGTTTAATTGGCGGCGGCGGACTTGGCTGCCATCAGGACCGAATGTTATCCCGCCACCCCGCCAAATCGGGCTGCGGATTGACCCGGCGCGGGCATTCCCCGTCCCTTTTTGCCGCCACGGCTTGCGACCACCGCCACGGACAGCTGCCCGTGTTTTGCTGTGGGCACTGCGTGCCCGTTGATTAGTGTGTACGGCCGTATACGTTTGATGTAAAAGGTCATGCGAAACAGGGGTTACTGCGAACACATCCTTGGGGAGCGTGGTGTTTTTGGTCGCCTTATTACCGGTAGTGGTAAATGTCACAGCAGTCGCCATTACGCATCCCCTTTCAAGGTTACTAAACTACCTTGTTTTCCTGGCACCGCGCCCTGTATAGCGAGTACATTGTTTTCCGTATCTACTACCCGGACTTTCTGGTTCTTTTGGGTAACTGTCTGATTGCCGCTTCTTCCGGGCATTTTCTTACCCTTGAATACTTTTTGCGGGTACATACCCCCGATTGAACCGGGTCGGCGCTGATTACGGGAGCCGTGAGTCATCGGTCCGCGGCTGAAATTGTGCCGTTTAATCGTGCCGGTGAATCCTTTTCCTTTGCTCGTCCCGGTTACTGCAAGGGTATCGCCCGTTTCAAAATAGCTGGCATCGATAACATCGCCGACTGACACGTCGTATTCGCCGCGGATTTCCCGGACATATCGTGGGACATTACCGGCATCCTTGAACTGCCCCTTTTGCGGATTTTTCGGGTCCTTCTCGGTTTCAAACCCGAGTTGTACCGCGGCATAACCGTCGGTTTCCGGGGTTTTAATCCCGACTACGGTACACGGGCCGGCCTGCACCAGCGTTACTGGTGTCTCTGTTCCTTCATCCGAGAATACTTGACTCATGCCGAGCTTTCGCCCGAGTACTGCTTTCATTGGTTACCTCTTTATATAAAACCGTCCATAAATCGTGCCGTCCCTTATGAGGCAACGGCACTCTCCAGTAAGTTTTCTACTCTACTGGTCAGAATAAAACTTAATCAATTGTACCAACACCTATAAACAGATGTCAACTCACGTCCGTTTCCGGCATGACAACGTAACGGAAAACGCTGCATAGGGCGTGCTACCGTATCGGCAAGTTTTAATAGTAGCAACTTACCCTTTGTGAATCAAACCCTGTTAATCTCGCCAGGAAGCGGCCACGGATTTATGCGGCACCCGTCTAACGCGATTGATTGTTGCATCATTACCGGGGCCGGCCGGTTCGCCCCCGGGCACCCGCGGTGGCCCAGTCCGAGAAAATGCCCGACTTCGTGGTTGATTACCATGTGCCGATAGTCGCGTAAGCTTCCTCCGGATTCATTCCAGGTTGACGTTGCGTTTTGCCACCGTTTGTTATTGATAATCACGTTCGTTCCTACCCGGCAACTGTAGATGGCATCGCATCCGCTGGAAAAACTGGTCATCTTATCAGCCGCGGACAGCCATAACGTGAAGTCACCCCCGCTTTGCACGCGTTCAAACGCGACATTGGCTGCTGCCCATCCGCGGTGATCCCGCAATGTTTCCGCTACCAGAGTTTTGAATTCGGTTAAATCCGTATCGATGCCTCCACGCGTCTCTACCTCATAGGTAAAGGTCGTATCAACTGCGGCGACACAATACGCGGCTTTGGCAGTACCCAGAGAAGAGATGGCTTCCGTGTTTTTTATCGTTAATAAGAAATCATGGCAGGATCCCGGGGATGCCGACTCAGTAAGCTGGAATGTCATTGGTAAAACAACCGAGTCGGCCGTATTTAATTCCTTTAGCTGTTGCTTGCTTAATTCAACCGGATCCGTATTCACGTTTGATTGGTCTTCGGTGGCAGGCATTATTGTCAGTGAGTCAGTGGCCGGGCCTTTTTTCCGCATCGCCAGTTCAATGGAAAAGCTGTTTCCCGGTAGTATACTTTCGTTATCTCCTGATACCTCGGTGTGTATAGTGGTTTCTTTTGGGTATTTAAACGCAACCACCATTGCGCTGCCGACCGTATCCGCATAGGTGGATACTGCTGAAAGACGTATTTTAAACGGCTTTAATAAGCCATTACTATCCCGAACATGTTTTGAAAGAGTGCGCTGTTTGTACCATGTATCGCTACATTTGACTCCTGCTGGGCAGTTATCTTTGGTATATTGGTAACCGGCCCCGCGCGCGGGGCGGTTGTCATCAGATGGCTGTTTGGTAATATTGCCGCAACGGGAATCATTAATACACCACCATTCATGCTGTTTTTCCCCGCTGATCAGCGTGGCCGATCCGGCATCATCCACCCACGCAGCAGCCTTATGCTGGATATCAAACACCGGTGTTTCCAGACCCGTATTAGATCGTGCAGGAAGCTGCCCCAAATAAGTATCCGTGGTTACCGGAGATGTCTCCGGCACGCCCAGACGCAGACCAGTAACGCGCGCTCCTTGCCATCTATAAAACTCTGAGGCAATGTCGACCGTTTCTGTGAATTCCGGGTCGCAGTCATGCTTGCCACCGGTAGCAATACGGGTCGGCTCAGCTTCTGCGGTATTAGGGAAAAACACACGTGGCGCATCCGCGCGCACGCTGAATTCACGTAACTGATAATGATAATCCTTTTTATTCCATTGCTCTTTGTTTTGGCCATCCCATTCTGTTATTACTTTTCCATACTGGATTTCACACGGCTGGTAAGAAACATCAGCCGTGTGAGGATACGCATACCACGCGTATGTACTCGCACTAACAGCTAAGATAATTATTCCTATTATGAATAATGTGCTGTATTTGGCTGCTCTTCGTATGCCTTTATCGCGCGTATGTATTTTTTTCTTCGGCGAGCGAACGTATGAGGATACTCGCTTCATAATTGCACAACTATACCTATCGGTGCCACGTAACTTATTGTTGCCGCTGCCAATAATACGGCATATTCGATTTTACGGTCTATTTGAAAGTGGTCATGGCTGGCAAAAAGCAGCCCCAATACCAACCCCACTGGTAACGCGGTATTCCAGGCGGTTATATTAATCCAGATCGCCCCGATAATAAAAAACAGGAGTATTTTAAGAAAATACGTCGAATCGGCTTCTGATTGTGTATTCGTTGTCTTTCCCATTACATCAATTAAATCAAACTTGTGGTAATTTGACTAATACGGCGAAACTCATTCGTTTTCCTGCAACCATGAAATAAACTGCTCGATGGCTTCATTTTTGTTGCCGTTGACCACAAGCAGCTCCCGGGCTTTCTCAAGCGAGGCCCATTTATATTCCGTTACTTCTTCTGACTGGAGGGTTATTGCGCGGGTATGAAGACATGCTGGAAAATATACAACGGTTTTTTTGATGGAGTACGTTTCCTCTGTAAAAACTATAGTGTTGGGTGAATCGCGGACTTCCGCGTAACTTGGCTTCAGTAATTCCTGTCTCTTCGGCGAGTTCGCGTCTGGCTGTTTCGATAGGTGTCTCCGTGCCTTCAGGATGTCCTTTTGGCAACCCCCCAACGACCGGCAGTATGCCGCAGTACCAATACGAACGGTTCGACATGCGAACCAGACAGAATAGGGATAGCTCCATACGAATATTCTTTTTTCTGCTGCATTATCCTAAACCTGTCAACATTTACCACCCAGCAGGTGCGGATATTACATTTTGATTTCAGTATCCACGCCGGTGGGAAGGCTCAGGTTCATTAAATTATCGATGGTCTTCTCAGTCGGAGCGGTTATGTCGATAAGCCGTTTATGCACCCGCATTTCAAATTGTTCGCGGGAATCTTTGTGTTTAAATGGTCCGCGCACTACCGTGTATTCGCTCCGGTCGGTCGGCAAGGGTACCGGGCCGGACACCGTAGCTCCCGTTCGGAGCGCGGTATCAATGATCTGCTTGGCCGACTGGTCGACGAGTTTGTGGTCGTACGCTTTAAGGCGTATACGGATGCGCTGGCGTGTCGTTTCAGCCACTATAGCCTCCTCTTTGCTCGGCAGAAGCCACTATTCCACTCCTATTCATAAGAGCAACAGAAGACTTACTCGTCTGTTCGATATTCAGTATTTGTGCCATGCAGTATGCCATATGGTTACTTGGTAATTTTTGTTACCACACCGGCGCCAACCGTTTTGCCGCCTTCGCGGATAGCAAAACGGAGTCCTTCTTCCATAGCAATCGGTTGAATAAGCTTTACCTGGAAGGTTGTGTTATCCCCGGGCATAACCATCTCCGTGCCTTCAGGAAGCGTGACTTCTCCGGTAACGTCAGTGGTCCTGAAGTAGAACTGCGGTTTATAGCCTTTGAAGAAGGGGGTGTGCCGGCCGCCTTCGTCTTTGTTCAATACGTATACTTCAGCTTCGAACTCGGTATGCGGAGTAATACTGCCCGGTTTTGCCAATACCTGGCCGCGCTCCACATCATCACGTTCAACGCCGCGGAGCAATACACCGACATTGTCGCCGGCTTGTCCTTTATCGAGTGATTTGTTGAACATTTCAACACCGGTTACCGTCGTCTTGACGGTGTCGCGCAAACCGACGAGTTCTACGTCATCACCGGTATTAACTACTCCCTGCTCTACACGGCCGGTCGCGACTGTTCCGCGCCCTTTGATAGAAAAGACGTCCTCGATCGGCATTAAAAAGTCTTTGTCGATTTCCCGTGTCGGTTCGGGGAAGTAGTCGTCCATGGCTTTGACGAGCTCCATAATCGATTCCTGCTCTTTCTCATCGCCTTCAGTAGCTTTGAGAGCTGAACCTTTCACGATAGGGGCATCTTTATCAAATCCGTATTGTTCGAGTAGTTCGCGCACCTCCATTTCGACCAAATCAACGAGTTCATCATCATCAACCAAGTCGGTTTTGTTCAAGTATACGACCACACTCGGCACGCCTACCTGGCGAGCCAATAGCACGTGTTCCCGTGTTTGTGGCATTGGGCCGTCAGCCGCGGAAACAACCAAAACTGCTCCGTCAACTTGGGCCGCACCGGTAACCATGTTTTTCACATAGTCGGCGTGGCCTGGCATATCGACATGAGCATAATGCCGGTTCTCGGTTTCATACTCATTGTGCGAGGTTGAAATCGTTATACCGCGCTGTTTTTCTTCCGGCGCGTTGTCAATCTGCTCATACGCTACTTTTTTATTAATGTCGGTCGGTACCTTTTCTGCTAGTACGGTAGTAATAGCAGCGGTTAATGTGGTTTTGCCATGGTCAACGTGGCCCATAGTACCAACATTGATGTGCGTTTTATTACGCTCAAATTCAGCCATGTTTATACTCCTTAGAATTTACTTAAACTTTTCACCGTAGCGCTGTTTCAGCGCTTTATCATCAGGTTATGATTATACGTTCCATTATGAACGTTGTAAACCCCTGCAAGCGGAGTTCGGGTACTCCCAAACCACTAGCCATACCATACCCAGCACTAAGAAGTGCTCCGGTTGCCGATCACTTCCTCCGCCACATTAGAAGGTACTTCCCCGTAATGGGATAATTCCATGGAGCTGGCAGCCCTACCCTGCGTCATAGAACGCAAATCAGTGGTGTATCCGAACATTCCGGCCAAAGGAACATACGCTTCGACTATTTTGGCTTTTCCTTTATCGCCCATTGATTCCACCTGTCCGCGGCGGGAATTGATGTCGCCCATGACATCACCCATGAATTCTTCCGGTGTCATGACCTCCACTTTCATAATGGGCTCAAGTAAGACCGGTGATGATTTTTTGACCGCGTCCTGTATCGCCATGGACCCCGCGACTTTGAACGCTACCTCAGAGGAATCAACTTCGTGGTAGGAACCGTCGTGCAATGTAACCTTCACATCCTCGACCGGATACCCTGCCACGACTCCGCTTTTAAGCGCCTCCCTTATGCCTTCTTCCACCGGTTTGATGAATTCTTTGGGGATCACACCGCCGACAATCTTGTTCTCGAATACGAATCCTTCTCCCCGTTCTAATGGCTCGGCGTCGATAATGACGTGGCCGTATTGCCCGCGGCCGCCGCTTTGTTTAATAAACTGCGCTTCCACGTCTTTGACCGGTTTCTTCATGGCTTCCCGGTAAGCGACTTGTGGTTTGCCGACATCAGCATCGACTTTAAACTCGCGCTTGAGACGGTCGACAATAATATTCAAATGCAACTCGCCCATACCGGCAATCAATGTCTGCCCGGTTTCCTCATCGGTTGATAGTTGGAACGTCGGGTCTTCTTCAGCCAGGCGTTGTAATGCCTGGGACAATTTTTCTTGGTCGGCTTTCGTCTTGGGCTCGATAGCCACTTGGACGGGCGGATCAGGGAACGTGATGTTTTCCAGCATAACCGGATGCTCAGGGTCGCTGAGCGTATCGCCGGTGGTAGTAGCTTTTAATCCGACCGCGGCCGCGATATCACCGGCGTATACCTCGTCTACTTCTTCCCGGTGGTTGGAATGCAGGCGGACAATTCTTCCGACGCGCTCTTTTTTACCGGTATTCGCGTTCAGTACATACGAACCGGTTTTCAGGGTGCCGGAATATACCCGGAAAAATGTCAGCTTGCCCACGTAGGGATCGGCCGCCACTTTGAACGCCAACGCCGTAAACGGACCGTCATCCTCAGGGATTCGAGTGATAGTATCGCCGGTTTTGGGGTCTTCTCCTTCGGCGGGCGGCACATCCAACGGGCTGGGCAGAAAGTCGGTTACGGCATCGAGCAGTTTTTCTACGATAACGCCCCGGCCATCGCCACCGCTTACGATGAAAAACTGCCCCGTCAATACTGATTGACGGACCGCGGATTTAATTTCATCCACGCTTAGTTCTCCCGTCTCAAGGTATTTCTCGAGTAATGCGTCATTGTGTTCCAATGCACCCTCTATTAAATGTTGGCGGAAGCGTTCGCATTTTTCTTTCATGTCCTCGGGGATATCACCGACTTGCAGTTCCTTATCACTATAGTTGTCATAGGTGTACGCCTTCATGTCGATCAGGTCAACGACGCCGTTTATGTCCTGCTCGTGGCCGATGGGCAGATGGATAGGGAAGGCATAGCTGCTCAACTGTTCCTGGATGGTTTCCAGACTTTCGTAAAAATCGCCACCGGTTTGGTTGATCTTATTAATGAAACATATCCGCGGTACGTGATACTTGTCGGCCTGATGCCATACCGTTTCCGATTGGGGTTCTACTCCCATTTTGCCATCAAAAATCACCACGGCACCATCAAGTATACGCAAAGATCGCTCAACCTCCACCGTAAAATCGATATGGCCGGGAGTGTCTATGATGTTAATTCGGTGGTCATTCCAGAAACAGGTCGTTGCGGCTGATGTAATAGTAATGCCCCGCTCTTGTTCCTGTTCCATCCAGTCCATGGTTGCTTCCCCTTCATGAACTTCTCCGATCTTATGTACAATACCCGTCCGATACAATATACCTTCCGTTACCGTCGTCTTGCCGGCATCGATATGGGCGATAGTTCCGATATTTCGTACATTTTCCAATGAAAACTTACGTGCCATAATTTACCTTTTATCGTTTATCTAAATTTTTATTCATGATTGTAATTTTTTCTTTAAAAACGGGCTAAATGCGCGAACGCGCGGTTTGCTTCGGCCATACGGTGGCTGTCTTCCTTTTTCTTATACGTATCCCCTGTTTCGTTGTAGGCATTAATGATTTCGTCCGCGATCCGCTGGCTCATCGGCTTGCCGCTTTTCTGACGAACAGTTTGCACCAGCCACATCAACGCGAGATGCGTCCGGCGATTACCTTTTACTTCAAACGGCACCTGATAGTTCGCGCCGCCAACCCGGCGGGATTTCACTTCCAGTGCCGGAGCGATGTTTTCTATAGCTTTATTGAACACTTCCAAGGCAGGCTGTTTAGTACGGCGCTCCGCTTCTTCCAACGCGTCGTATACGATGCGCTCGGCTTTTAATTTTTTACCGCCCTGCATAATTTTATTGATAAAACGCTGTACGAGCACGCTATTGTACTTCCGGTCCGCAGGGATCTCACGCTGTAGGGAGCGCGTCTTTTTACGCGGCATAATAACACTCCGTTTGATTCGCTATACTATTCACCTTCATGATTTCTTGGTCCCGTATTTACTGCGCGACTTGGTCCGGTCGGAAACGCCACCCGTATCAAAGGCGCCGCGGACCACGTGGTACCGCACGCCGGGCAAGTCTTTGACGCGGCCGCCGCGGACGAGCACGACCGAATGTTCCTGCAGGTTATGACCTTCGCCGGGAATGTACGCGGTAATTTCTTTACCGTTCGTCAAACGGACACGGGCGATTTTCCGCAGTGCCGAGTTCGGTTTTTTCGGATTCTGTGTCGTGACACGAAGGCACACGCCTCGCTTGAGCGGCGAGGGTTTGGTGTACGTTTCATTTTGCATCACGTTATTCACTTGATGCAACGCAGCAGATTTCGACTGCTGTTTCTTCTTCTTGCGTGGTTTGGTGACTAATTGGTTAATTGTAGGCATAAAACGTTATCTCAACTCTCTTGAACTTAATATAATTTCCGATTTCAAAAGCCAAAACAACATACACATTACTTCCTTCCCGAAACTGTTTCGGGAAGATTGGTATTAAAGCTGTTCGATGTGGTTACTATCGAAAATCGGGTTTGTAAGTCCAGT
>CAZXAD010000011.1:0-13463 GCA_964638825.1 uncultured Candidatus Saccharibacteria bacterium
GTACCACTTATCGCGGGCGATTCTTGCCAACATTATGTATGGCTTTCCCGCTCGTAATCTAAGAGTAATCGGTATCACGGGGACGAACGGGAAGACGACCGTTGCTAATTATCTCTCCAGCATCTTGCGAGAAGCAGAGTGCAGCGTGGGAGTAAGTACGACTACCAATTTCCGGATTGGCGAGGAAGAGTGGGGGAATGAGCTGAATATGACCACTACCGATCCCTTCGCATTGCAGAAACTGTTAAAAAAGATGAAACGGGCGGGAGTAGACTGGGTGATTCTGGAAGTGACCAGCCACGCGCTTGATCAGCACCGGGTATGGGGCGTGCCGATTCATACGGCCGTGATGACGAATCTCAGCCCCGACCATCTGGATTATCACGGCACCATCGAAAATTATGCTGCAGCCAAAGCAAAACTTTTGCGCATGGCCAGGAAAGTCGTGGTGCTCAACCATGATGACGAATGGTATGAATATTTCCGCCAGACCCCGCGGCACGCCGTATATTCCTATGGGGAGAACGAAGAAGCGTCAGTGCGGTTCGACAGAACGAAATACAAGGCTGACAAAACCAGCTTTCGTTTGCGGTACGGGCAGCGCATTATCCACCTGGATCTACAATTACCGGGTAAATTTAACGTGTATAACGCGCTGGCGGCCGCGACAGTGGCGTACGGAGTAGACATCGATTGGCAGCACGTGCAAAACGGTTTAGAGCGGCTCAGCGGCGTTCCTGGACGCATGGAACCGGTGCGGGCAGGACAAGCGTTCCCAGTGCTTATCGATTATGCCCATACGCCGGATGCGTTCGAGAACGTGCTCAAAAGCGTGAAACCGCTCACCAAAGGCAAAGTAATCGTGGTATTCGGCGGAGCACCTACCCATGATTACGCAGGGCTCGGCGCGGTGGCTGGGGAGTTGGCTAATGTCGTCATCGTAACCGATGATGAACCGATGGACGTGAATCCGAAGGAAATCCGCCAGAAAATCGCTGAAGCTGCTCGGGAGAGCGGGCACGCGGAAATACGGGAAGTTTCTGACCGCAGAAACGGTATTGCGGAGGCCTTCAATATAGCATCGGCCAAAGACACGGTGATGCTCCTTGGATTAGGCCACCAAAAGTATCGCCGCATAAAAGGTAAGCGTATTGAGTGGAGTGAAAAGGAAGTAGCGCAAGAATTATTACACAAAATACACGCCAACAACGGGAAAAAATAAACTCATACCTTCTTGTCTTTTTCGCACATTATGCTTATGCTAGAAATATAAGAGAAAAACGTGGAGCAGGCAGAAAAACCAACACCGTTTAAGGTAGATAGTATAGAAAGCCCGGACAACGAGGCGGCTCCCGAAGCCGCCTCGTTTTATTTGAATTATTGGTCGGAGTCTCTCACGAATCATCAGGAGTCAGCCCAAGAGCATGAGAGTAGCACCTCTTCTGAACATCACCGATCGATTCGACGGGTAAATAACTGGTATCGACGGTTGGGCTGTTCGAGTCTCGATCCAAAAGTATTACCAGACTTACTAGATGGGCATAGACAAGTATATTCAGCCAACCAAGCTCCTTACGAAGTACCTTCACCTTGGTGTGAGTATGGAATGGAAGATATTGATTTACGACAACAACCTCCAACAAAAGCACTTTATTTACAAGGTTGTTTACTGCATGAAGCCGCTTTGTTGAGCGATGGAGAGCAGGAGCAATGGCTGCTTGATCAGGCGCGCAACGCGTATGACAGAGTTACCTACCAGGATAGTGAGTTAGGAAAATTTCAACTACAAGAAGCAATACGGCATATGTATGATATAGATTTTCACAAACTGACCATTGATTTCCAGCATAATTTTGCCGAGGAGAAATTTGATGAAACGCAGTTCTTCCACCTTCTGCATAAATATGAATCTCTGCAGCAGGCATATATTTACGATTTCCTTCACTGGAGCAATGATAAACGTAATGGCGAAGAGCGTTCGAGTGCCGGTATTCTTTTCGAATGGTTAACAGTGCTTACATATCGGCAACATATTTGGCGCAATTGCTCCTTTGCCGAGACAGAGATCAGAGCGGCTTTACCCCGGGAAGACCAACCTATTAGGCAACGCAAAAAAGGACAGAGACACCAGCCAAAAAGATCATTTGATGTTGTGACGCATCACTACATGCCAACTGGAGAGATAGATACTGAATATATACAGTGCAAAATATCAAAGAAAAATGAGGAATATCTGCCTACCATGGCGAGAGCCACCCAGTCCCAGCCCATGAGAAAAGTAATCGCGGCTAATAGTGTCGAAAAAAGAGACAAAGAGTTGAAAGAAATTTTCAGGGAAACTGCTATTGCGATGAGCAGGGAATATGATAATTCTGCTACAGATGAGCAAACTGCTACAGTAACAGAGTTGCAGCAACTCTTTAAGCGTAGTCGTAAGCGGGTAGCTTAACTGTCTTGTTCCGACTCTTGATCATTATCAGGAGTATTAAAATGAACATTGATCGTGGTAATACCTTCAGCTATTTCTGTTTCTGTGTGTACACCCTCGGTCTCCTCGAAAGCTTCTTCTAGCGTAATTCGGTTATGTGTTCGTCCAGTGTTTATCAGTTGGCGCATAAGCTGGGCCACGCGTGATTGCAATGTAGAGCTCTCGGGTTCAGGCTGAGTGTACGATTCGGGGCTTTCTTCCATGTCTTTTTATTTTACTACATAAGGTTCTGATTGCATGCAGGTAAGTCAACAAAAGTAGAAATATACACATTAGTACTTATGTACGACGGTGATTTTTCTTTAATTTCATCATGATTTTATTTAAGATCAAGCTCGTGGTGAATAGGGAAGGCATGGCATGTGCCATACGATTCACCACGAGCGTGTCCTGCGGGGAAGAAAATTAGGTGAAGAGGTTCATCATAGAGATGAGGTTAGTTTATTCTCCACCGTGTCAGAGTGGTGTGCAAATGCGTCAGCTACGTTGGTCCGTTCCGTTACGGTGCAGATTTCTTTGGCAGTCAACTCAACTGCCCACCCGCTGAGCGCTTTGACGAACGAGCTGGAGATCCTTTTTATCTCCTGGTAGCTTCTGGGCTCCCCGTTCTTCTTGCGTGAAACGAGACCGGTAATTGCAGGCCTCGAGGTATTGACTATCACCTCGGCGAGACCTTCGACTGCCAGCTCGTTGTTGAGCTGTTGTTCCGTGTTGGTACGGTTGAGTTGTGCACCGAGGTGCAACACGAATAAGCCATCGTGCTGACCGTCGGCCACCATGACCGACTCAAGTTGCATGTTGCCAAGGAACGACTCTGTCTCCGACACTGTGCTCCCTTTCTCGGGGCGGTACAGGACAAGTACAATATAGTATCTAATCATATCATTGTAAACTATTAGTTAAATTGACACTAAAAGGCATAAATTATATAATTTAATAAGTAGTAGAGGTTTTAATGGAAGCATTTAACTCTAGCCCGGAACCCGATTCCGGAAATGAGATACTAGTCGAAAAACGTGAACGCTTGCTCGGGCAAGCGTTCAGTTTGTTGGATCGCGCAGAAGAGCTGGAAGAAGAACAAGGGAGAGCTCATGTTATCCGAGCGCCGTACCAAATTCCTGATATGGAAGATGTTGTTGGTGTGATGTTGACTCGAGATGGCGAACGTCCATTCCGAGACGAAGAAAAAGAGCACATCATGCTTTATTTTCCAGATTTTGGAGAAGATCTCCCGGTGGAAAAGAAAGAGCAAACGGTATGGATAAAGGAATATAATCCTACCGACAGAGAGTGTAAGGAATATAATTACGTGCTCAACCGGAAAGTTTTTGGGGTGCGCACAGAAGATGTGGATGAATTCATAGAAGGGCTTCTTCAGCATGCCGGCAGCTCAGAAATGGGTCAACTCAATTATTTCAGTGAACGATTTGAACGGTTTAAGATTACCCCATTCAAAGGCGGCAATGATTAGCGACTACCGTGCGCAATACGCTACAATCATTGCATAACCATGGAGCCCTTAATGAAGATTGCCGATCATATTTTCAAGGCCTATGATATCCGTGGGCTGGTACCGGATGAACTGGATGAAGATACGGTGAATGGTATAGGCCGGGCATTCGCTGATTTTTTATATAATGAAAACGAAACTACACGTTCACGTCCGATAGTGGTGGGGCGTGACATGCGCGAGGATTCGGCCGCGCTTGCCAATGCGGCGATCAGTGGTATTACCGCTCAGGGAAGGGATGTAATAGATATCGGCCAAGTGACGACCGATATGATTTATTATGCTGTCGGCTCTATGGAAGCAGCCGGCGGAATCGTCGTAACTGCCAGCCATAATTCGGGAGCATATAACGGCATGAAGTTATGCCGGGAAGAAGCACGAGCAGTCGGCATTGAGACCGGTTTGCTTGATATAAGAGAACGGGTACAGTCTGAATCGTTCCGTGTTACGGAGCCAGGCTCGGTAACAGAGCAGAACATTACGGATGAATGGGTAACGCACGCGCTGAAGTTCGCTACCGGCTTGAAGCCGCTTCATATCGCGGTTGACGCCGGAAACGGTATGGCAGGTGCGGTAATTCCGTATTTGAAAGAGAAAACACCGTTAGAAATTACGCCCATGTATTTCGAGCTGGACGGTACGTTCCCTAACCATGAAGCTAACCCGATGAAAACCGAAACATTGGATAACATACGGCAAGTAGTTGTTAATAGTAAACTCGATTTCGGGATAGCGTTTGATGGTGACGGAGACCGGATGATGTTGATTGATGATACGGGAGAGCCAGTATCCGGCAGCATCACCATGGCCATGCTAGCTCGCCACTTTTTAAAGCTTTATCCTGGAAGCACGATTTTACATAATGCCATTACCTCCCGGGTAGTTCCCGAAACCATTGAACAGTGTGGGGGAGTGCCGGTGCGGATCAAAGTCGGCCATTCCTATATTAAAGCCAAGATGCGTGTATATGATGCGCCTTTCGGCGGAGAACATTCGGCCCATTATTATTTCCGTGATAATTGGTATGCCGACTCCGGCTTAATCGCAGCAGTGGTAGCCATGAGCGTTATTAGTGAATCGGGAACCACACTTTCTGAAATCGTGCAGCCATATCGGGAGGCTTATGTTCACTCCAACGAGATGAATTTCGAAGTCGCCGACAAGGAAGCGGTGATCCAGCGCGTAGCCGAAGCATTCAACGATGGTGAACAGGATTGGCTCGACGGCCTAACGGTTAATTATGAGGATTGGTGGTTCAATCTCCGTCCGAGTAATACGGAGCCATTATTACGGCTCAACGTGGAAGCTCGACGACAGAAAAAAATAGAAGAAACCATCGGAATACTAAAAAATCAAATTAGCAATCAGGGTAAATAGTTGCAAATAAAGCAATAATATGGTATTGTTTAGGTATAATCCTCCCTCACTTAGAACAGGGAGTACAATATTAATGAAATACGAGTCATTCCCTGGTCCAGAACAACCCTTGCAACATGAAACGGCAGAACTTGCGGCGCAGGCAGCGACAGGTTTTATTTCGTGTGTCGAACACTACCCAAAGAATTTGCCCGAAAATATACATTTCGAGCGGATGACCAGGAGTTCTCTCGATAAAGAAATGCGCGAGCAGAATATAATGGCGATTGACCGGGCGACGACCGAATTATTGGGTACGGAAGTACATATTGAACGTCGCTATAAAGAAAGTGAAGGTTTATTGCACAGCACGGTTATTCACATGGAAGGCGGACCGAATTATTTATTACCTGATGCGGAAGATACGTATCAATGGCGGTTTAGTTTTGATTCTGCAACCCAGGAGGTGGTAGAAGCCGAAAAAGAACATGCAAAAAGCAGAGAGAAATCGGAATTGCAAAACCAGGAGCTGCATCAAATTGCATCAAGGGTGCGTGCTGCATGGGCCCAACTGTCGCGTAGCAGGGAATATTGACACTCGATATTATTTTTCGCTACTATAATAAAGTAATTAGCACTCATAACTATCGAGTGCCAGTACTAGCGAGAGAATAACAAGGAGGGCGTGAGCATGGCAAAAATTCAACCGTTAGCTGATCGGGTTGTCGCACAAGCTGTTGAAGCAAGCGATAAGACAGAATCAGGATTTTACCTACCGCAGGACGCAAAAGAAAAGCCGCAAATGGCCACGGTAGTGGAAGTTGGCAAAGACGTATCAGAAATCAAAAAGAACGATACCATAATTTATCCGAAATACGGGACGACCGAAGTTACCGTGGACGGCACTGAGTACATGGTTCTCAAGGAAGAAGATGTACTGGGAGTGGTTAAATAGCAAAAACACTAAACACTAAATCCTAAACAGATTCAAAGAATAAAAATTAAATTCTAAACAAGCACCAATGACAAAAATAATAAGCTCAGCATTTAGACATTGTTTAGAGTTTATGAATTAGAATTTATTATTTAAGCAAAGAAGGGAGCGAAGAGATATGGCCAAGGAAATGTTTTATGACGATGACGCGCGAAAGCGAGTATTGGATGGGGCGAAAGCTCTCTATGACGCGGTAAAGGTAACTATGGGCCCCAAAGGCCGCAACGTGGTAATCGAGAAAGGATACGGAAGTCCGACCATTACGCATGATGGTGTTACCGTAGCTAAAAACGTGGAACTCCCGAATGACACCGAAGAGCAACGAGGCATGAGCGTGGGGGCTGAATTGGTCAAACAAGCTGCTACGAAAATGAATGATGTTGCCGGTGATGGTACTACTTCGGTAACGGTATTAACTTATCATATTTTAACCGAAGCCAATCGTTTGATCGCGGCCGGCCACAACCCAATGGATTTGCGTCGGGGATTGGACGCGGCGACCGATCATGTACTGAACCACATGAACGACCTCACCGAGCAAATCGGCGACAAAAAGGAACGAATTGCGGAAATCGCTACTATTTCGGCCGGATCTGAAGAAGTCGGAAAGATGATAGCCGACATCATAGAGCAAATCGGAAACGACGGCGTGGTTACCGTGGAAGAAGGCCAGGGACTGGAAATGGAATCCGAAGTCGTGGAAGGGTTCACTCTTGATAAGGGCTTCGTCAGTCCGTATATGGTTACCGACACTTCACGCATGGAAGCTGTCTACGAGAAACCGCTTATTCTGATTACCGACAAGAAGGTTTCCAGTGCTCAGGAACTTCTTCCGTTGCTCGAGAAAGCGTCCCAGTCGGGCAAGAAAGATCTGGTGATAATCGCTGATGAAATAGAAGGCGAAGCATTGGCGACGCTGGTATTGAATAAACTTAAAGGCGTATTCAATACGCTCGCGGTCAAGGCGCCGGCATTCGGTGACCGCCGCAAAGCTATGCTAGAAGACATCGCCGTGTTGACTGGCGGAACCGTGATATCCGAAGACCGCGGATATACGTTTGAAAACGCGGATCTGGATATGCTCGGTACGGCACGCAAGATTATCTCGGACCAAAGTGAAACTACTATCATCGAAGGTGGCGGCGATCCGGGTGAAATTGAAAACCGGATGCAGCAGATTCGCGGCCAGGCGGAAAACGCGACCAGCGAATATGAAAAGGAGAACTTGGAACGCCGCGTTGCTTCACTGACCGGTAAGGTAGCGGTAATCCGTGTCGGCGGCGCGACCGAGACTGAAATCGAAGAAAAGAAATTCCGTGTTGACGACGCGGTAGCGGCTACCAAAGCGGCCGCCGCGGAAGGCATCGTAGCCGGTGGTGCGGTGACGTTCGTCGATCTTGCCAAGACTATCGAACTCGATGATCATAAGGTAGCCGATTCCGAAGCGGCCGGATGGGTCGTACTCAAGAACGCGCTCTTGCAGCCGTTCAAACACCTGATGTCCAACGCCGGTATCAATCCGGATGAGAAACTACCAGAGGTATTAAAGGCCAAAAATGGCTACGGTTTTGATGTCAACAATTCGGACAAATTACAAGATATGCGTAAATCCGGTATTATCGACCCGGCCAAGGTTGCCCGGGAAGTCGTGCAAAACGCCTCTAGCGTAGCCGGTACATCCATGACTATGGGCGGATTAGTCGTTGAAATACCGGAAGAAGGCGGCGGCTCTGCCGAAGGCGGAGGCGGCGGCATGGCCGGTGGAATGCCCGGCGGCATGGGAATGATGTAAAAAGTGGCGCCTGTCCAGCACTAAATCTTTGATTTGGTGCTGGGGCATGCCCGGAATGATGTAAAATACGCTTACCCAATATCCAATCTTTGATTGTAATATTGGTGGATTTACGTTACTAGCTTGTGATTTTAGCAAAGAACCGTACAATAAAAGATATGAAAGTTGGTAATAACTAAATACTAAACTCCATATCTCGGTATCTTATATCTATTATATAGTGCTGAGGCATACGAAAAGATTGAAACGACTGTTAAGATGGCCGTAGTTTCAGTACTTTACCCCCTCTTTCGTTAACTGCAGAAATTCATTTCTGGTAGCTGAATTGGTTTTCAATAACCCTTTCAGGCAGGAAGTCGTAGTGGTGGTGGCGGGTTTTTGTACTCCACGCATCTCCATACATAGATGCCGGGACATCAAGGTTACCCCGACGCCTTTCGGGTTCAATTTCTCAGAAATAAAGTCGGCGACTTGAGTGGTAAGATTTTCCTGTGTTTGCAAACGGCGGCTGAAATGATCCAGTATCCGGGAAAGCTTCGAGAGTCCGATGATTTTCTCGTCAGGAATGTACGCGATAACCCCCTGGCCGAAAAAAGGCAGCAAATGGTGTTCGCATAAGCTGTAAAACGTGATACCGGACTGGATAACCATTTCATCGTAGGTATTATTTTCGAATACGGTTACGTTAAATGATTTATCGTTAAAAAATTCGTCTATAAAACGATTGTAACGGTTCGGTGTGTCGGCTAGGCCCTCCCGGTTGGGATCTTCCCCTATATTTAATAGTAACTGTTCAATCAGTGCTTCAGTCTGCATCGTGATGCTCCATTCTTTGGTTATACCGAAAGGCAATCGAGGTTCTTACTCCGTCTTCCGGTGGAAATATACGGTGGTATGGCCGATCGTCGGTTTCATTTAATCCGGGCGCGCGCAGCAATACTATATCTCCGGGGTTGGTATAAAAAGATTCCAAGTGAGATCGGTCAGGCGCGTCGTATACTTCTATATCGAACTGCGCCCGGCCTTCTATGGTAGCAACCGCCACTAAAAGTTTGTCCCGCGAATAATCTCGATGCCATCCTATGCCGGCATGGCCGGGGTGATAACGTTGAATAGCAACATCGTTGGGGTGCCATTCCGGAAGAGCAGGACGTATAATGTCTTCTATTTGTGCGCCTAGTTGATTTACTGCTTCCGGTGTTTCATCAGGATACCGATAATTAACAGTTTCGAATTCCTGTATTACACGGGCTTCGCGTTCTGATAGTAATTGAGTCTCAAGAACTGATGCCGTAGCGGCTAATTCGTGTTGTAAACCGGAATCGAGAGCACCAGATAGTTTGAGAGAACCTCGTTGTTCGACCTGTTGTAATACTTCGTGCGAATCTGCATTTATTTCTTGGGTTAAATTTGGATATCCTTCCATAGTTTTATCCTCCATAAAGATTTAAAAAACCGCCCCACGGGGCGGATGCTTATCCTTTATGAAACAAAACTATCCTACCCCGTAGGTTTAAATAGGGAGTAGGTCTTGATGAAACCGGACCATGTACTGAATCGATTAGTGCACAGCATTCTAATTATCAGTGTAGCAATTCTATGTAAGCAGAGCAATTTTGCTTATGTATATGTTTCTGCGTTGACCTTTATAGTCAAAAAGAGTATTACATAGGTAGAAAGGCAGACGAAATCATTAAAAACTAATAGAAAAGGAAGAGAAAATGCTCGTAATAGAAAATGGCAACCGATGGTATGTGGAAGGGGAGGATAAAGACGAGGAGCGAAACGGCGAGAATCACGAAACGATCGAATTCCGTCGATCGGTTGGAAGGTTCGGGCTTGGACTTTCTAGAGAACAAGAATTTTCAAGTACTGAACAAACAGAAGAAAGCGGCGACACTGAGCAAAGCAGTGAGTAAGCACATGCTACATTTTTTACATGAACCTCTCATATACCCGTACGGCATGCTATACTGCCCTGCAGCGAAGAGTGTATAGATGCTGGATAAAAACGGATACATAGAACAAATCGACAGCGATAATGCTCGGGGAGTGATCGCGACCCAGCATGAACAGCTGCTCCATAGTTTCGATGTCAGCGTTGATTTGGATAGTTCTTACATCAACGCGATCGTCGTGGTCGGTATGGGGGGCTCCGCGCTGGCTGCCCAGCTGGTGCAGACATGGTGGTTTGAACAGCTTTCCATTCCTTTGGTTATCGTGCGCGGGTATGATCTTCCGGCGTTCGTGGATGAACATACCCTGGTGGTGTGTTCGAGCTATTCAGGCAACACCGAAGAAGTTTTGAACGCCTACCAACAAACGAAAGACCATGGATCCAAATGCGTGGTAATGGCAAGCGACGGCGTGCTGGCTGAACAGGCAACCGCGGACAATGTGCCGTTTTACCAAATTCCCTCGGGATATCAACCACGGATCGCGATGTGGTACGGGGTACGCGCGTTCGCGGAATTAATGCAGCAGCTCGGGTTCGTAACCGATGCGGTTTCCCAGCTGGAAAATGCAGCCGGATTTTTACAAACGGCCACGGAAGAGTGGAAAGCTGAGGTGCCTACAGCCGAAAACCGCGCCAAACAGATAGCCGAAGAGTGCATGGGCAAGGCGGTATGGGTGTATGCCGGGCCGAAATTAAGTAGTGCGGCATATAAATGGAAGATCAGCATCAATGAAAGCTCTAAGCAAATTGCTTCCTGGAATCAACTTCCTGAATTTAATCATAATGAGTTTCTCGGGTGGACTGAACAACCGATAGAAAAACCGTTTACGGTAATCCAGCTTCAATCGGCGCTTGATAATGAACGTATTCAAAAGCGGTTCGAGATCAGCAACCGTATTCTTTCAGGCCGCATGCCGTCGCCTATCGTGGTGGAATCTCGAGGCGAAACGCATATACAGCATTTATTGTGGGCTTGCCTGCTCGGTGATTTTACCAGTTTGTACTTAGGTGTACTTAATAATGTGAATCCGACCCGAGTTGATGCCATCGAGAAACTGAAAGAAGAATTATCCTGACACTCTCCCTATAGCGACCAACATCCGGCCAGAGTCATCTCCATCTCGACGGGCGGAATGTAGTTCCTGGTTCGTAATAGTGTCGAGTCCGGACACTTCAATATGATCTTGTTCTACGCCGCTGTTTATTAGTTGATCGCGTACTACGCTTTTGTTGTCGAACAGCCACGTATCTTCATTTTTCGGACGGCTATAGCGCGGATTAAATTGACTTACCACGTCAACTCCTACCTCATAACTCTCCGCGCCGGCAGCGGGACCGATCCAGGCATAAAGGTTGCGAGGATCAATACGGAATTCCCGAACTGCTTTAGCGATTGCCATATCCGTGATGTTTTGAGCGCTTCCGCGCCACCCGGAATGTACCGCCGCATACATCTTACTCTGGGGATCATATAATAATACCGGTACGCAATCCGCTACTGTTACTCCAAGAAGCCACCCCGGTTGTATAGCAACCAATGCATCGCCTTCGTGGCGGTGATACTCGTCACTTACTATGTGGACGTCAGCTGAATGGGTTTGTTTCGGATAGGCCAATCGATTATCTTTAAATCCGAGTTCCTGGCATAATTGTTTTCGGTTTTCCCGGACGGTTTCGGCATCGGTACTGTTCTCCAGCATATTCAGTTTGCCGGGTTCATGTTCATCGCGAAGACTCATACCCGCTACTACTTCCGGAAACGGATCGAAAATAGTAGGGGTTAATAATTTCATTCCGAGAGACCTCGATAACTATCTTGATTATATATTACTCAGCTCTGGATGTCATAATAAGAGGTTATTATTCATGCACTGGTGCTAAAAGAGTAATGTCGCACAATATTTAATATTGCAATCCATCCAATGTACGCTGACGGGCAGCCTTGATAGCAGCCGGAAGGCCAATGACAATACCGCCCATTGCGATACCGACCAAAAGAAGAAGGGGAATTATCAGGGTGGCAGAAAAGGAAGCCGTAACAGTGCTTCCGATTGTTGGCACTGCCAATATACCCGCCAGTCCCAATACTCCGCCAAGAGTGGTTACGATAACCGTTTCAAATAGGAATTGAAACAAAATATGCCCATTCGTAGCACCATGTATCTTTCGTATACTGATTTCTCTCCGACGCTCCATAACCGATACAAGTGCGAGAGCCATGGATGCCACCCCACCCAGTAAAAGCGCTGTTCCGGCCAGAATCAGGAGCGGGATCGTTGATGACTGTAACAGTCTTCCGGATACCACTATCGCCTCGGCAGTTATTAACGTCAATATGAGCACAATACTTATGCCTGCTGCTACGGCCAGGATTGCCAAAGCTGTCCGTGCCTTAACGCGCCACAGACTCACGAGGGCGACGAAAAGAGTTTTGCGTATCATTGGTGCTGCTCCTTTTTAGAAACGGATTGGTTTCCGGGTTGCTGGAGGTGTCCGTTGCGTATTCGTACGGACCGTTGAGCATAAGCGGCAATAGCAGGGTTATCTGTCATGACAAGTATGGTAAGGCCCCGGTCGTTAAGTTTTTGCAGCATTTTCATAAGGGCTGATGCAGTTTTATTGTCCAAATTGCCGGTTGGCTCATCTGCTATAAGCATTTTTGGCTTGTTAGCCAGGGCTCGGGCTAGCGCTACTCGCTGCTTATATCCGTTCGACAATGTTTTTACCCGTTTTTTAGCGTGGTCTGCCACCCCGACCTGCTTTAGCAGGCGCCGGGCATGAAATCGGCGATCCTTGGCCTTTACACCGTCATATGTTATAGCCAGTTCCACGTTAGAAGCGGCGCTCATATTGGGGACCATGCTGAAATCCCGGAATAAAAACCCGATGTTCTTGCTGCGCAACTTTGCGCGTTCATTGGTATCAAGAGTTGTGATGTCGGTTTCATCAAAATGAAATGATCCGGACTCGGCAACATCGAGCAGTCCGAGTATATGCGATAGCACAGTTTTGCCAGAACCGGCGGTGCCGGTTATGGCTATGAATTCACCGCTTTCTATTTTTAGTGACACATCCTGTAAAACAGAGGTTTTTGCTTCGTTTTTTCCAAAACTTTTTACAATATTTTCTAGCTCAACCAACGCCATTATGTGTCGATTATAGTATATTTGGTACTCAGTGCATATCACATAGCGCAGACTGAATACAAAAATTGCAATCTGTTACAATCAAATTAGTTAAAGGTTTAAAAAGTTGAAAGTTATGGACAAAAAATAACAGTGCCACTTTTAACTTTAAAACTTTCTACTTTTAACTAACATACGTGGAGGGGTGGCCCCGCCATCGGCGGGGCTGAAGGCTAAACAT
>CAZXAD010000012.1:0-12931 GCA_964638825.1 uncultured Candidatus Saccharibacteria bacterium
CCCGGGGTGGGACTCGAACCCACACGCCATTTCGGCACAGAATTTTAAGTTCTGCATGTCTGCCAATTCCATCACCCGGGCAAAATCAGTACAAAGTTTGTAAAGCAAATACCACTTTTAACGTACTACTTTAAAAACTTTCAACTGTGCTGGAGGTGCGTACCGGAATCGAACCGGTGTAGAGGGTTTTGCAGACCCTTGCCTCGCCACTCGGCCAACGCACCATAAACAACTAAAGCAACGATTATTCTCAGTCCTACAATATAATATCGCATCAGGAGTTATATGCGCAAAAATATAGTAGAAAAGCAGGTAAAATGGTATACTATAGCTAGTTAATAAACAGGAAATACAAAATGTGGGTAGCAATTATTATAGGCATTGCTGTTGTGCTTGGAATCATCTTTCTTTACAACAGTCTTGTAAAAGCGAAAGTTCGAACAGAAGAGGCATGGAGCGATATCACCGTTCAACTCAAACGCCGGCTCGATTTGATCCCGAATCTGGTAAATACTGTAAAAGGGTATGCCAGCCATGAAAAAGAAGTATTTAATGAAGTGACCCAGGCCCGTGCCCAAGCGATGCAAGCCGATGGGGTCAAAGAAACCGAACGTTCCGAAAACATGTTCGAAAACGCGCTGAAGAGCCTGTTCGCCGTGGCGGAAGACTACCCGGACTTGAAAGCGGATCAAAATTTCCGCCAGCTCCAGGAAGAATTGGTGGACACCGAGGATAAGATCCAGGCAGCCCGGCGGTTTTATAACGGCGCTGTCCGCGACTTCAATATTAAAGTCCGGGTATTCCCTACCAACATTCTCGCTAAAATGCTCGGCTTTGAACAACGCGAGTTCTTCGAGGTGGAAGATATGGCTACCGTTGAAAAACCGGTCAACGTCCAGTTCTAACTTTCTGGATTGTATTTCTATAAGCAGGTAAGGATTTAACGTGTATTCGGCAGTTACGGCAAACAAATTCAAAACAGTAGTCTTGATAGGATTGTTCATAGTTATTATCGGAGCAATCGGGTGGCTTATTAGTGAAGTGATGGCAAGCCCCGGCATCTTTATACCGGTACTTATTTTTGCCATCGTATACGCCATTGTCGGATATTTCGCCTCGGCTAAAATCGCTACTGCCATGACCGGCGCAAAGCCGGTAACCAAAAAAGAGGCGCCACGGCTTTACCGGACAGTGGAGAATTTGACTATTACCGCAGGTATTCCTATGCCGAAGGTATATATTATCAATGAGCAAGCTCCGAACGCGTTCGCAACCGGCCGTAAGCCCGAAAACAGTATCGTGGCAGTTACTACCGGGTTGCTCGATATAATGGACGATTCGGAACTCGAAGGGGTGATAGCCCACGAGCTGAGCCATATTAAAAACTATGACATACGGGTCATGGGGATCGTGCTCGTGTTAGTCACAGTAATCGCGTTCGTGAGCGATATGATTTTGCGTGTAGGATTATTCGGCGGTTTTGGTAGAGGCAAGGACAGCGGAGGCGCATTCGTAATAATATTAAGCATTGTCGCAGCTATTGTCGCGCCGATCGTAGCCTTGTTATTAAAAGCCGCGGTATCCCGACGGAGGGAGCTTTTAGCTGATGCTTCGGGAGTATTTTTAACCCGATATCCTGAAGGGTTAGCCAACGCTTTGCGTAAGATCGAAAGCCACAGCAAACCTATGCGCAAGGCCAACAGCGCTACGGCGCATTTGTTTATTTCTAACCCTTTAGGGGGAAACAAAACTGCACGCTGGTTTGCCAAGCTCTTCAGTACCCACCCCCCTGTAGATGAACGTGTCGCGGAATTACATGAAATGGGGCAACAACTATAATGGCACGCGCCGATACCGCAAAAAACACGCCCGTCAAAAAAACGATACGGCTATTCGGGCAATATAAGTGGTTTTGGATCGGAGCAGGGGTAATTGCTGCCGCTGTCGACTGGTTGCTAAGTCTTGGATCGCAATCGGGCGGAATGGGCAGGAGTTTATGGATAGTTATCGTTTTTGCTGGTTTCCTTTGGGCGGCGCGCAAACTGAGCAACACCCGATCAGCCAAGCCGGCTGTCAAACATGTGTTTTATGATGGTTCGGGCGCGTTTATCAAGCAATTATTAGTGATGTTGTTTTGGAGTATTTGCTTGGTGCCGTTTCTACTGGGAAGCGTGGTTTTCCAACAAATAAACAGTCTCATGTTTTTTGCTTCCGGGATAGAAAAAACCATAGCATTCATCGGGTGGCTGTTATTGGCGGCTATAAGTGCGTTTTTAATATTGCGGACGGTTTTCGCTCCGGTATTAACCCAGGAAGAGACACCCTGGAACGCTATCCGATCCAGCTGGCGTTTAACAAAGCGCCGGGTTCGGCGGTTAGCGATTTCGGTTCTGGGATCGTTTTTGGTAATGTTACTCCCCATTGTTTTAATTTATTATGCAACGTTGGGCGGAGTGGTAATGTCTCCGTTACTGGTGGATATTTTGAACATACTCGCCGACGCGCTGGTGTTTTTGCTTGTATTACCGTTCATGTCTATGTTGATATACCAATTATACGTTTATGAAACACGCACAAGAACGCGCCGCTAAGTTAAAAGAGGAAATCGAGGAGCACCGGTATCGGTATTATGTACTCGATGATCCGACCATTTCCGACGATGCCTATGATGCGTTAGTACGGGAGCTGGAAGAGCTGGAAGTACAGCACCCTGAGTTGCGTGATCCGAATTCGCCGACACAACGGGTCGGAGCCGAACCGCTGAAAGAATTCGACCAACACGAACACAGCACGCCGATGCTCAGTCTGCAGGACGCGTTTTCCAAAACCGAACTCCAGGAATGGTATACGCGGACGAGCAACACGTTACATACCGGGCCGGAACTATTCATGGATATAAAGATGGACGGGTTAGCGGCAGCGTTGATTTATGAAGACGGGGAACTGTGGATAGGGGCTACGAGAGGAAACGGGTATGTTGGCGAGGACGTCACCCAGAATATCCGGACTATCGGAGCCATACCGCTCAAATTGCGCAAACACGGTGCGGATGAACGCTTTCAAAGGGGTAGAGTCGAAATACGCGGTGAGATTTTGATATACAAGGACGATTTCCTGCGTATCAACACGCAACGCGAAGAAGTAGGGGAGACGACGTATGCTAACCCGCGGAATCTGGCGGCCGGAAGCGTCCGTCAGTTGGATCCGAAGTTAACGGCAGCCCGTCCGCTCCGCTTCCATGCCTACAGAGTGATTGCCGAACCGGAAATACCAACGCTGGCCGAAGAATACGATATCGCGCAAAAACTCGGATTTATCGTTAACGCCGATCACGGCACAGCAGGAAAATTGGAAGAGGTGGAACGCTTCATTGATTCTATGGAAGAAATGCGCCATCAATTGCCGTTCGGAACGGACGGTGTCGTGGTGGCGGTAAATAACAGGGAGCAATTTGAACGGCTCGGCATCGTTGGCAAAGCGCCCCGGGGGGCGATTGCGTACAAATACCCTGCCGAACAAGCTACTACCAGAGTCAAGGATATACAGGTCAATGTGGGCCGTACTGGTGCGGTAACGCCGTTCGCGGTACTGGAACCGGTCATGTTGGCAGGTACAACCGTACAGATGGCTACCCTGCACAACGAAGATGAAATCAGACGGAAAGATGTGCGTGTCGGTGATAGTGTGATCGTGCGCAAAGCCGGCGATATAATTCCTGAGGTGGTGGAGAGTTTGCCGAAATTACGGGATGGATCCGAACAGGAATTCCATATGCCCGAAGAATGTCCGGTATGCGGTACCAAGCTTCAGAAACCCCGAGGCGAAGCGGTGTTACGATGTCCGAACCCCAATTGTCCTGCCAGAGTTCATCGGCATGTCGAACATTTCGTTTCAAAGAGCGCCTTCGATATCGATGGACTGGGGGAGCGCATCGTGAAGACATTGCTTGAAAAAGGGTTGATTGAGGATGCAGCCGATTTATTCACTTTGACTACGGACCAGTTGGAGTCGCTTGAAGGGTTTAAAGAAAAATCCGCCAAAAACACCGTCGAGGCAATCCAATCCAAGACATCAATTCCACTTGACCGGTTCATATTCGCGCTGGGGATCCGGCATATCGGCCAGGAAGCGGCACTTGAGCTGGTGCGGTATTTCCGGTCGCTTGAAGCGTTCGCTAATGCTAATGTCGAAGAATTAAGAAATGTCGAAGGTATCGGAGAAGTGGCCGCCCAGAGCATCATTAGTTGGTTGGCAGACCCGAACAATCAGGCATTCCTGCAAAAGCTCCAAGACAACGGCGTGCACCCCGAATCGATAAAGGAAACAGGAGACGATTCACTGAAATACCAGACGTTCGTGGTTACGGGCACGCTTGAGAATATGAGCCGCAGTGAAGCCGAAGCGGCTATACGTGAACGAGGCGGTAACGTTACTTCAAGCGTGAGTTCGAATACGGATTATATAGTAACCGGAGAAAATCCTGGCAATAATAAAGTCTCCCAAGCACAGCAGTACGGAGTAGCACAGATCAATGAAGACCAGTTCCAACAGTTGCTTGAAGGTTAACTCGCTCAATATAATTACTGCAATTCAATATAGTTTTGGGAGTATTTAGTCTCCATGTATCTATAGTCTAGAATATGTGTTTAGAGAGCTAATAAAAAAGGAATCACCATGAATGACAACACATTCATTGAAGACGTTAAATCAGAGGCAGCATGTTACCGCCAGAACTTAGACGATTTTTCAAAAACACACGAACTAGTCAGTCTGATAAAAAAGCCTAACGCCATCGGGTGGAAGGTAGCCGACCTCGATAGCTTTAACGCTACGCTTAGCGAGCTGCTAAATACTGGTGCTACCCAGATCCATATCGGCGAAGTCAACAAACGCTTCATAGCCACGGTAGTGCTTAGTGAGGCAGTTACATGGGGGATTAATGTCTTAAAACTTATGCAACGCCGACAAAATTCGGAAGATCCTTCAGGTTTGGATCATATAGATTTTTATTACCCTGATTTAGAGGTAGTCAAAGATAGTTTACACGGGATCCAATCCTGGGAGATGGAATCAAACGACGCTCATCAATGGATATCGTTACGGTTCAAAAACAGAGAAGTTAAGTTTGTAGACCACTCGGTCCTGGATGTTTGCATCGACGAAATGAAGCAAGCCAAAGACGAAATTTGAACATAGATCGGTATCCGAGGGTCGTTAATGCTCCGTTCAGTCGTTTGGAAGTAAATTATTCAGCTAATTAACTTTAACTTTTGACTAACTGGGCCTGCCATACGAAGCAGTGGCGAAGTATGGTGGAGCTGGGGGGACTCGAACCCCCGACCTCATGCATGCCATGCATGCGCTCTGGCCAACTGAGCTACAGCCCCATGTTGCGAGTTTCTTCGCCTACTATAGCACATCAATTATGATAGAAATCACCGTTTTTTAGAAGCATATACGGTACTTCTTTCCATGGTTTAGCGTGAGTAGTGTCACGTAAACCGTCTTATAGCTGCTATACTGGGGGTATGAGTCAGTTTTTCCGTGCGCAAGTTCTGAAACGCGTAGAATCCTACACCAAAAAGCTAATCGAAACCCATCAACCGAAAGTCATAGCGGTGACGGGTAGTGTGGGTAAAACGAGCACTAAGCTGGCAATAACCCACATTTTGCGCGATCAGTACCAAGTATTAGTACACGAGGGAAATTACAATACCGAGTTCGGCCTTCCTTTAAGCTTGTTTGAACTCGAACCTCCCCTGAAAAGCACCAGTATATTGGCATGGCTGCGGATATTGCGCACCATGCGCCGGCGCATCAAGAAAAAATATCCCTACGATGTAGTCGTATTAGAGATGGGCGCTGATCAGCCCGGGGATATTTCACGGTTTATGCGGTATATACGGCCGGATATCGGGGTCGTGACCGCGGTGGCCAAAGTACATCTCGAGGCATTTGGGTCCATAGATGCCATAACGGATGAAAAATGGGAGTTAGCGCGGGGGAGTAAGACAGTAGTGTATAACAACGATGACAAACGATTGCGCGAACGGGCAGCGAAAATATCCGGAAGTACAGGATACGGATTACAGGAAACAACGGTATGGGCGCAGTTACAGGGATTTAATGAATCTGAAGGATGGCAGGGTACTTTGTACGCCAAAGAAGCGGAACAGGAAATCACCTTTCCAGTATTAGGTCAACAATCCGTTTACTCGTTAATTGCCGGAGCCGCTGTCAGCACTCAGTGTGGCATGCCGATTGATACGATAGTGAAACAAATTGCCGACTGGCGGCAGCCGAAGGGAAGGATGCGCCTATTATCCGGGAGAAACGGATCGCGGATTATTGATGATTCATACAATTCAAGTCCGTATGCAGCGGTTGCCGCACTCGATGCCTTATATCAGTTTCGAGGACGCAAAATCGCGATTTTAGGAAGCATGAATGAGCTCGGCGAATACGAGGCTTCCGGGCACCGGTTGGTCGGGAAACACTGCGACCAACTGGATTTTCTTGTCACGATCGGTGTGGCGGCCAACAAATATCTTATTCCAGCAGCACTAGAGGCCGGTTTGGATGAAACGCGCGTACGCGAATGCAACACCCCGTACGAAGCCGGAGATTATGTAGCTTCTCTTTTGCAGCAGGAAGATACGGTATTGATCAAAGGTTCGCAAAATCGTGTATTTGCCGAAGAATCCATCAAGCCCTTATTGGCAGACAAGCAAGAACAAGCCTTGTTGGTTCGGCAAAGCGAACAATGGTTAGAGAAAAAAGAAGCACAGTTTAGTTCCCATGATTAGTTATATTGGTCCGTGCGACACCGTCCCCTATTTATCGCAATATGATACAAACGTGACAGCGGCATGGCAATCAAAATTCTGCGGCATAATTTCGCTTTATATGGTAATCGATTATTGGTATAAGCAACGGAATAAAAAAACGCCCGCTCTGGAAAAAGTGAGCAAGTACGCGCTGGATATCGGCGGGTTTAGTTCTGAAAAAGGATGGAACCATACCAAATTGGCGGATACCGCCCGCCACTTCAAGTGCAACGCTATTGCCCGTTCCTGGCTGGCTCGTGAAAATGACATTAATATCATGTTCAACCAAAACCGTTTGCGCAACCAGCGCGAGGCGGCCTACTACCAGCAGCAGATATTCGCTGAATTCATGTATTCGCTATTTTGCTTTTTGGCTAATGAAATCCCCGTAATCTTAAGCGTAAAACCAAAGTTCGGGCCTGCTAAATCAAATCATTTAATCGTGGTGACCGGCATTGATAGCTACCGCGACCACTTACTTATACACGATCCACAGCATATGGCTCACGATGGCGAGAATATAACGGTAACCACCAGAAAACTGCTGCAGTTCTGCAATTTTAATGCTATCGTGGTCTACGATGAAACAGTACGAGCCTAAGCAAATCGAGCCTAAATGGCAACAAATATGGGGAGATACGAATTTGTATGCTACCCGGGAGGAGGCTGACGCGGGAGATTTCTACCAGTTGACCATGTTTCCGTATCCGTCAGGAAACTTGCACGTCGGCCATTGGTACGCGCTTGTCGGCCCTGACGTGTTAGCCCGCCATCATCGTATGAACGGGAAAAACGTATTATTCCCTATGGGTTGGGATGCGTTCGGTCTTCCCGCAGAAAATGCCGCCATCAAACGCGGTATCCCTCCGGCAGAGTGGACGCGTCAGAATATCGCTACCATGAAGCAGCAGATTACCAGCATGGGGGCGAGTTTTGACTGGAACAAGGAAATTTCTACTGCCGAACCGGGCTATTACCAGTGGACACAGTGGTTGTTCCTGTTGTTATACGATAAGGGGCTTGCTTACCGCGAAAAAGGATTACAGAATTGGTGTCCTTCCTGTCAAACCGTGCTTGCCAATGAACAAGTAATCGGGGAAGACCAATTATGTGAACGGTGCGATACTCCGGTGGAAAAGAAAGAATTAGAGCAGTGGTTTTTCAAGATTACCGAGTATGCCGAAGAACTGCTGCATGACTTGGAAGAACTGGAATGGCCGGAACAAATCAAAACCATGCAACGAAACTGGATCGGAAAAAGCGAAGGTACGCATATTACCTTTCCGGTGGCTGATACAGGCGAGGAATTGGAAGCGTATACGACCCGGGCTGACACTCTGTTCGGAGCAACGTTTATGGTACTTGCCCCAGAATACCCCGTAGCAGAAGAAATAACCTCTTCTGACCAACAAGAGGCAGTGCGGGAGTACCGTGAAAGCGTGGTCGGGGAAACCAACGTGGAACGGAAAGGCGAGCGCGAAAAGACAGGAGTATTCACTGGCGCGTACGCCATACACCCGCTTACGGAAGACAAAATACCAATATGGATCAGTGACTATGTGTTAATGGAATACGGAAGCGGGGCTATCATGGCCGTGCCCGCTCACGATGAACGCGATTATGGATTCGCCCAAAAGTATGATCTGCCCATTACGCAAGTTATTACGGGCGAGACCGTACCGAGCACCGAATACGGCGAACTGATTAATTCAGGTGATTACAATGGAATGGATTCAAAGACCGCCCAGGAACGGATTACCGAAGAACTAAAAAAGAAGAAGCGCGGATACTCTGCCACCCAGTACAAGTTGCACGATTGGCTGATTTCTCGCCAGCGATATTGGGGAACTCCTATACCGATCGTGTATTGCCAGCATTGTGGCGCAGTGCCGGTTCCGGAGAGTGAACTGCCCGTTATGCTGCCCGAAGACGTGGAGTTCGAACCAACCGGTCAATCACCGCTGCGCAACCGCGATGATTTCGTAAACACGGCATGCCCTGAATGCGGGGAGCCGGCGCAACGTGAAGTCGATACCATGGATACGTTTATCGATTCGTCATGGTATTATTTGCGATTCGCGAATCCGGATTACCAGGAGGGAATGTTCGACCCCGAAGCCGTGCGCAAATGGCTGCCGGTCGACCACTATACCGGCGGCATCGAGCATGCCATTCTCCATTTGTTGTATGCGCGCTTTGTTACCAAAGTACTACGCGATTATGCCGGTCTGGAATTTTCCGAGCCGTTTAAAAAACTGGACAGCCAAGGGGTAATACTCGGTCCTGATGGGCACAAAATGAGCAAATCCCGCGGCAATATCATTAACCCTGATGAGGTAATTGAGTCGGGATATGGCGCCGATTCATTCCGGACGTATTTGCTCTTTATCGGTCCATGGACGGAAGGTGGTCCGTTTTCATTGGAGGGTATAGCCGGTGTCTATCGTTTCATGAACCGGACATGGAATATCGTGCATGAATATAAAGCCGATGAAACGACGGGGGGTGTCAACAATAGGTCCGAACTGGAAGTAGAAGCGACCCGGGTCATGCACAAAACCATTAAAAAAGTGAGTGAGGACATAGAAAACGTACAATTCAACACGGCCATCGCCGCGTTAATGGAATACGTTAATCACTTGCATAAACTGAAAACCGAACTCCCTCCCGGTAATAGCCCGGAAGCATGGGGGATTTATATCGGAACGTTACTCCGGTTGCTTAGCCCGTTCGCGCCGCATATTACCGAGGAGCTATGGCAGGAACTCGGCCAAGAAGAAAGCATCCATATCGAACCATGGCCGGTTTATGACGAAACTAAAATAGCCGAAGATATGGTGACTATCGCGGTACAAGTGAATGGCAAAACCCGGGATCGCATCACTGTTCCGGCCGATAGCACCGAGCATGAAATCAAAGAGCGCGCCCGGAAAGTTGAGCGGGTGAAAAACGAAATTGCCAATAAAGAAATCACTAAAACCATTGTAGCGCCGGGAAACCTAGTTAATTTCGTTGTCTAGAACACTAGCATTCGGCTGGTAGAGACACTTCATCGCCGATTTGAAGACGTTGGAGGTCAGTATCAGAATTTCTTTCCTCTAACTCTTGGGTTAATACGTCAGGACGGATCTCAGGGTGCTCTTCTTGTGCGAGACTGAGTGCAGTAGGGTTTTCTTCCGTGATTTCTTCTTGCACACTTCCTTCACAGTCTGTATTTATTCTGTTGTATCCGACAAAGCTGCCCCCAACTCCGAGAATGAGGGCTACAGTTACTGCTCCTACACGTTTTGCAGTCCGGTGAGAGCCGCGATTTTCATCTGATTCTACGCTCTCTTTGTTCCTTACAAATTCCTTACTCATCCACCACCTCCTAAAAGGCCGTTATTTGAAATTATACTACAACATTTTTTCTAAAAAGTCAAATATATGTACTTGTATACAGGATATGCATCCGGTATAATGAGGACAAGGTTGCAACAAAATTAACAGGAGAATTCCGTATGGCCGTACCCAAACAACGACGAAGTTCGCGCAAACAAGGCTTGCATCGGTCTCATGAAGTGCGTAAGCTGGTAAAAGAAGTCAATAAACGATCACCCGTGAAGGTGAAAAAGGCAAAGCAACGTAAATAGTACAAAAAGGTACTTTCAAATGGATCAGTTTCGTCTTGTATCAAGCTCGGGTAATGAATGCATCCATAGCAGCACCAAACGGCTAATGGATATTCGAAACATCCGGGAGGAAGAGTAATGGCGTCAAACCGTCATCTTGGACGAATCGTGGCTTTGCAAAGTTTGTATGAATTCGATTTTCGCTCGGATGAAACGCTCGAGATTAACGAGATTATCAAGCGGAATCTCGATCAGTACGAAGGGGTGATCGGCGACAGCGACTTTGTGTCTACCCTCGTCCATATCGTGCTGGACAACCAGGAAAGACTGGATGAAGTCATTCGGCCGGCAGCGCCTGAATGGCCGGTAGAGCAAATTGCGCGTGTAGACAAAATCGTATTGCGTATGGCGATTGGCGAACTGTTATTCCAAAAGGATACACCGCCGAAAGTGGTCATAAATGAAGCGGTAGAGCTCGGCAAACGGTTTGGCAGTGATAATTCATCAAAATTCATTAACGGAGTACTAGGAACGGTTTATCGTGAGCACATCGAATCAGAACAAGAAACATCACAATCAGAATCCGCAGAATCGACAGACGGATAGCAAGGCGCAAAAATACGCCAATCCGCAAAATATCGGGCGAAAGTTCCGCAACATCCGCCAGCGTATACAACGCGCGGTTCAGGAAGAAACTGCCGGCGGTGTCGTGTTCCGCCGCGGGAAAGACGGCATAGAACTCCTTATGATCCAAGACGCCAAAGGGCGCTGGACGATACCGAAAGGCCACGTGGAAGAAGGGGAACGCCAGGAAGAAACCGCTGAACGGGAAGTAAAGGAAGAAACAGGATTAAAGCACCTTAAAATTTTGGATTACCTGGGAAAAATCGAGTTTCGGTATCGTAAACAGGACAAGCTTATCCTTATGACGACCCATGTATATTTGGTTCACGCGCACAATAACAGCGATGATTACAAGCCAGAACAAAGCGAAGGGATTAAAGACGTGGCATGGTTCAGCGTCAATAAAGCCCTTGATTTGATCGAATATGATGATATCGGGAAACTGTTTCTGTTAGCATTAAAAAAGATACGAAATGCCAAATATTAAAGAATTAGAATCCATCATCAATACTTCGATCAATGATGAGTCGCTGTATCAGACGGCGTTAACCCACCGTTCGTATCTGAATGAATTCCGTAACAACAAAAAAGAACATAATGAGCGGCTGGAATTCCTCGGCGACGCCGTTTTGGAATTAGTAGTGACGGAATACCTTTACCGTAATTATGATGAGGCGGAGGGGGTATTGACGAGCTGGCGCAGTGCGCTCGTGAAGACCGAATCACTCAGTTCCGTAGCGCAAGACCTCGGACTCGAAGACCATATATTGTTAAGTCGCGGCGAACGGAACGGTTCCCCCCGAGCATTGCGCCAAATCCTCGCGAATACCATGGAAGCGCTCATAGGCGCCATTTACCTGGATAAAGGGTATGATGACGCACAGCGCTTTATCACCGATACCATCATCGCTACATTGCCGGGGATACTGGAAGAAGGAAGCTGGCAAGACTCGAAGACCCAATATCAGGAATTGGTCCAGGAAAAAGAGGGGCATACCCCTGAATATCATGTTCTGGAAGAAGCCGGCCCCGATCATGACAAGCGGTTTACCGTAGGGGTGTACGTCGACGACACGTTGCGCGGCAAAGGAACGGGGACGAGCAAACAAATCGCCCAGCAAAACGCGGCTGCCCAAGCCCTTAAAAACTTACAAGGCGGTAAAAATTGACACCCCTGACGTATATCAGTAGAATGAATGACGTTGTGATAAGAAATTATAATAATTTTCAAAACAGCATATTTATATACGTATCTTTTTATTTGAAAAGAGTAGAATTACATCCAAGAGAGGCTATATGTTAAGAATCCGGCTGGCGAGAACAGGGCGTAAAAAACTGGCACATTACCGTGTCGTGGTGTCGGACTCAAGCCGCCCCCCTACGGGAGGGTCCGCTGAGGAGCTCGGCCACTATAATCCTCATACCAAAGAATTGAGTATCGATTCGGAAAAAGTACAGAACTATATAAACCAGGGCGTGCAACCATCCGGCCGCATGGTACGCATTCTCCAGGAACGAAAAGACGTCACGCTGCCCGAATGGGCCAAGGAAAACCTGGTAGAAAAGGAAGAAGTGGCGTCTGAACCCGAGGCATCCGAAAGTGCTGTTACCGAGGAAGACCAAGAGAAGGAAACCGAGCAACCACCCGATTCCTCTGAAGATACGGAAGCTGAATCAAAACAGGAATCCGCGGAAGCCGAGGCAGGAACGGATTCGAAAGAAGAAACTGAAGAAACCACGGAATCCGAATCCGGAGAAGCGGAAACAGACGAAAAAACATCTTCGGCAAAAGAATAAAAAATTCCCTAGCAATGCCGGCCAGTTGCTTGATACCGGCCGTTTCCAGTATGATGGGATTGGATTAATAAA
>CAZXAD010000013.1:0-12858 GCA_964638825.1 uncultured Candidatus Saccharibacteria bacterium
AACAACTCGTTAACCTCACCACGCTCAATCGGCCCCAATACTGTTCAGTCTCTCTGTATTTTCAAGGGAGTGTTAATGCGGCTGGTAAAAATTAGCGCTATTTACGGTGAAACATAAGCGCATTTGATACAATGGTAAAAAGATTTATACACATGAAAATAATACAGATTATAAAACACACGTTCTGGCCCGGTTTCAATAATTCGTTTCATCCGTATTTGGTGCGAGTACCTGCATTAGCATTCGCTACTTCCTGTCTTTTGTTGTTGCAGATAACCGTCCATGTGGACGGGAGAACGGGGGATACACTAGGTGTCTCCCGGAATATTACCGAGGAAAAAGTTGTACGAAAAACGAATCAAAAACGCACTGCGGCTGGTGTTGAACCGCTCGTATATAATGAAAGACTTTCAAACGCCGCAGAAAATAAAGCCCGCCACATGGTAAAGCATGGTTACTGGTCCCATTACGGGCCTGACGGTACTAGCCCGTGGAACTTCATAGATGACAATGGGTATGCGTATCAGTATGTCGGTGAAAATCTGGCCAAAAGCTTTCAGACCGTAGATGGCTTGATCAGTGGCTGGATGAATAGCTCCGAACATAGGGAAAACTTACTCAATTCGCGGTACCAGGATGTAGGTATTGCGACTGCTGATGGGTATGTTGACGGAGAATTCACCACCGTAGTAGTAGCTTTGTACGGAGCGCCGCAGACCGATGTTGCCTTTACGGCGGATACCGCGACGCCGGATGATAAGAACCTATTTCCCGGTACCACGACGTATACCCTCATTCAGCCCTTGAACATGCTCCGAAGCATGCCGCCGGTAGCGGTACTCGGAGCTGTAATAGCATTGATGCTTGGAATGGTGTATATAGCGCAGCATATAGTGGTTCGTCGCCGTCAATTGTTATGGGATACTCATATCCATCCGCGTCCGTTATTGCATGCGATTCTTCTCTTTGGGGTTGTGTTGGTATTAGTAAATATGAGTTATGGAGTAGTAGGATGATTTGGTACATAGGATGGTTCCTTTCTTTGGTTGCTCCTGTGGCGCTTTTATATGCAATCCGGACAGTACCCTATCCAGGCTCATTATTGCTCGCGGGGGCGGTAATAGGGGTTTTTGTGGGCTACTTAATTTATGAGCACGTTGCAGCACATGCGGAGATTCCGAATAAAACGCTTGCAGAACAAATACTATTAGGAATTTTCGTGCTACTAATCATTACCGCCGTATTCTAGTTTGGTATAAAAGTCGTAGAGCGATACCCCACAAGCCGTCGCCGCGTTAAGCGATTCCTTATATGTGGCATGATATATCTCTATATACCCTGCCACACATTCTCTCGTTCTCTCTAGCACACCTTCTGTTTCGCTTCCTATGACAAGAGCCATGGGCGGCACAGGGGTAAACTCCTGGAGAGGGATGGATTTATCTGTTTGTTCTAATGCATATATAGCGTTTGAATAGTTTTCCGCGAATTCGTTGATATCTTCTACATGTGAGATGGTAAGGATTGTTTCGGCCCCCAGCGCCGTTTTCGAAACAGCGTGATGCGCCTTTTCGGCGACATGGGGGAGTCGGCGCTCATCGTATTGTTTTGGATACGGGGTTATTCCTACGCATACTACGTTCCGAACGCCGAAGGCGGCCGCACTACGCAGAACCGCGCCTACATTATAGGTGCTGCGAATATTGTCAAGAATCAGGGTAATTTGTTCCATTGAAGAAATAATTTTATAATACCTAGTATAAACTGGATGCGTATTCGTGGAAACGTTAGGAGAAATACTTTCCCGGCCTGAAAGCGGGCAGCAGGAAGCCGAACCGGAGCATGCTGCCACCTTAATTGAGTATTTGCGCGAAGCTGACACCCAGGAACAGCAACTTGAGCGGGCGCAAGAAGTATGCGATACAGTATCTAAAATGCTGACGTATGACACCAACGGCCAGCTTACGGGCGTTGTCGATAGTACGTATTTAGAGGCAAATTATAAAGCTCACCTCGGTTTTATACTCGAGGCCCGCACGCTTTATGATGATGTATTAACGGATGAAGAGTATACGGTAGAAAATATACTCAATGAAGATGAACGCGTGAAAATACTGCAAAGCAAACAGCCAGGCCCCGGGGTAAGAGCCGCCCGCACCCTTAAATTAGCCGAATTGATAGTAACGAAGCTCTCCCAAAAACTTGAAACGGGTAAAGCCAGTGCTTGAATAGTAGCGGGTAAGTTGCTACTGTGTATTAGTTATGGAATCAGTTATAGAAAAATTCGAAAAAACGTATCAGAAGCCGCAAACCCCGAATGTGCAGTCCGGAGACACCGTGCGTGTCCATCAACGTATTGTAGAAGGGAATAAAGTACGAACTCAGGCATTCGAAGGGGTGGTAATACGGACAAAACGCATGAATTCCCTCACTGCAGCGATAACCGTACGGCGCATTTCAAGCGGTGTGGGAGTAGAAAAGACCTTTAAATTACACGCGCCAAACGTGGAGAAAGTAGAAGTATTACGACGTTCGAAAGTACGGCGGAATTACCTAAGTTTCCTGCGTCAACGCCAAGGAAAAGCTGCACGGCTCCAGGAAATTTCATTTGATCGTTCAAAAGCTGAAGTGGACGATACTACACCCATAGTAGAAGAAGCGGAAGAAGAGGCTCCGACGACTCCGGCAGAAGAGCAAGAAGAAAAATCTACCGAAGAAAATGCCCAAGCATCAGAAGAAGAGGAATCTGAAAATACCGAGGACGCATCTACAGAAGCGGATGATACGCAATCAAAAGATGATAGCGGATCCAGCGCACAAACTTCTAAAAGTAAACCCTAACATCGGTCCATAAAAATCGTTTAAGTCTCCTTAATTTTAAGATAACAACTGTGTGTTATTTGTAGCTTATTGCCATTTTTATTACTATTACTTTTTAAAATATAAAAGCTGAGACAACACTACGATTAATGCTATTATAGTGAGTATTAATGGGTAATGGGTTTATTATCGGTATTGATGAAGTCGGACGTGGTCCGTGGGCTGGTCCGCTGGTAGCGGCTGCGGTTTGTTTGCCTCGAGATATTGACACGAACGGCCTAACGGACTCAAAGCAGCTTACTGCAGCGAAACGAGTGTCTTTTTTGCGCTATATCCAGCAATATGCTTTCGGTATTGGCATAGGGTGGGTATCTCCGAATTATATCGATTACTACGGGTTAACACGCGGTACTCGTTACGCTATGTACACAGCATGGGCACAACTCCCTGTCCGGTACAAGGAGTGCGCTGTATTAGTGGACGGAAATACTGAGTATCTAAAAAACGATGTACCGACCTCGCGGTGTATTCCAAAAGGCGACCAGACCGAAAGTTCCATCGCGGCCGCCTCTATAGTCGCCAAAGTGTTGCGGGACAGGTTTATGTGCGCCAATGCACGGAAATTTCCTGAATACGGATTCGAGACCCATGTTGGATATGGAACCAATGTACATCAATCAGCACTCCGAAAAAACGGAGCATGCATACTGCATAGATACAGTTTTGCACCTGTAAATTCAGTAAGTAGTAAGTAGTATGTTACGTCCACGAGTCGCGGGGAAAAAGCTGAAACAGAAGTTGCCCACTATATGGAAGAAGCCGGGCACGATGTCTTGGCCCGAAACTGGAGCAACCAATGGTGCGAGATAGACATCGTATCTTATTGAGACAATGTGGTGCATTTTGTAGAAGTGGAATATCGTAAAAATAGCCACCCTGGAAGCGGGTTTGACTATATTAGTACCCAGAAAATCGCTCAACTAAAAAAAGCAGCTTTCCACTGGGTGAAAGAAAATAATTGGCAGGGAGATTATTGTATCGATGCGGCGTCAGTAGATGGTGCGAGGGGGGAAGATTTCCTGTGTCGAGAATGCCGTTAATTCTTCGTAGCTTGGGTATCGACTGCTTTATAATCACGTTCATACCACGTGGCTTGGATGCGAATATTTTCAATAGCTTGATCGAGGCTTCTATCCGGCACGTTTCCGCGAAAGAAATTCTCAAATTCTTTCACTTTAGTTTCTTCGCCAAAGCTTCGGGCGGCTATTTTCGGAAAGTCGGGGAAGGTATGGCTGCCGCGGAAATTATCATCCAGCCATTGCCAGTTATCTTGCAACCACTGCCATGCCTTTTCTTTGGCGTACGGATTCGAGAATATGTACGCCATCCAATGCCTGACCTCCTGTTTACGGACGTAATCCGACGTAATCATGGCTAATGACTTCTCAATGAGCGATTCTTGGGTAAAACTACACAATGCATGAGCCAGGCGGAGTTTTTCTTCGGCGAAATCTGTTTCATTATGCATAGAACGTAGTATTTCGAACTCGTTTACATCCCCGTTGCGGGATACCATTGTATATACGGCTCGCCGTATGTCGGGATCTATAGTCTCCTCGTTTTGGAATCGATGGAACGCCTCTTTAATGACGGACTCGACTTGACACCTGGCTGCCAGCGTCAAAATAACAGGACGTAATAGCGAATCGGAAGAAGATTCTTGCGGGTGCGCGTCCCATCCGAGCCGCTGCAGTTGTATGCTGGTTAAATCCCCACCGTAGATTAGGGCTAATATATCCTCGCCGAATACGCGCTGTATCTGTGACAAATGGAGAAAAACGACATCCCAAACGACGTCGCTTTTTTCATGTTTGACGGTATTGATCAAGGAGAGCACCGATCCGGTATCGCCATAGCCGGCTTTGGCCAACTCGAACGTGTCATCTATTAGTCCCAAACGATCAACCGGAGAGAAGTGCAAAAAGTTACCGAACAAGTGTTCCAAATCTTCTTCGCGGTAATGCACTCTATAAAAACCGTCCTGCCCCCCGTTAAGTTTCGCTGGCAGCGGTGGCGCGTCGCTCCATTGGTCTGTTTGAGTATTCAAGAGAAACGTAGGTTCGTGATTTACGGCGGTAACCGGCACATACCATGTTTGATTCTCAGTCTGTTCATTATCAGGTAGCAACCGGAACCGGTGTTGCGTCAGTTTCATACCCTGATCCGTTTGTTCGTACTGCAGCAACGGATAGCCGGTTTGTTGAGTCCAGCTGGACATGAAGTTCTCCACCGGTTTACCGGATATCTCGGCTAACGCATCCCATAAATCATTGGTCCGGGTATTTTGGTAGGCATGTTGTTGCAAGTAATGCGATAAACCGCGCCGGAAATCTTCCGGGCCGAGATAGCTGTGGAGCATATGGAGCGCACTGGCTCCTTTGCAATAGGAAATGGCATCGAATATCTCGTCGATTTCTTCCGGGTCGTGTATGGGAACTTCTATGGGGTGGCTGCTTCGGAGACTGTCTAACCGTAAAGCAGGAATTTGGTTTTCTCCGGCGAACTGTTCCCAGATATTCCATTCAGGATAAATGTGATCAACAGCCAGGTTGGCGACCCATGTAGCGAATCCTTCGTTCAGCCACAAATCATTCCACCACTGCATAGTGACGAGATTGCCGAACCATTGATGGACGAGTTCATGGGCGATTACATCTGCCGTGATTTGTTTAGTGTGAAGGGAGGTATTTTCAGGGTCGACCAGCAACATCGCTTCCCGGAACGTGATACACCCCCAATTCTCCATAGCTCCGCTGGCAAAATCAGGGAGGGCTATTAAGTCGCATTTGGCCAACGGGTAGGGGATGTTAAAATAATCGTTATAAAAATCAAGCGAAGATACGGCGCTCTGCAGCGCGAAATCCGCATGCTGTACGTTGTCAGGAGTGGCATATACTCGTACTGTCGTTCCATACGAGGTGGTGTCTTCGGTATATTCCAGTTCGCCGACAACCAGGGCAAGCAGATATGTCGACATTACGGGCGAGGGTTCGAATACTATATGCATCAACTCTGATTCTTCTTCAGTTTGACGTGCGATCGACGTGTTCGATACTGCGGTTAGATGGGTGGGGATATCGATGCTCAACTCGAATATCGCCTTGGCTTTAGGCTCGTCTATGCATGGGAACATTTCACGCGCATGGTTGGACTCGAACTGGGTAGCGAGGAGATACTTGTCCTCTCCCTGGTGTACAAAACTGCTTACGTATAAACCGTGCATATTATCTTGTATGGGCCCTTCATACGAAATGCTGATGTCTACATCGCCTGCTGTAACAGTTTGCTGAGCGTGTAAATGCACCTGTCGGCTCTCTTCATCGTATTCGATTTCAGCTGATTGTGTATTGATGTGAGCTTCATGGATCTCCAAGCCAACAGCGTGGAGCGTGAGCGTGGTCGAATCTTCTTGCACGGTTGCGACGATAGAAACGTTGCCTCGAAAACGCCATTGCCGGTAATCCGGTCGAATATTGAGCGTGTAATGTTTTGGCTGCAGATGGGCGTATAGTTGTTTTACTTTTGACATGTACTTACTATATCAGCATATAGTGAAGGTATTTGTCCAGCGGAAGTGAGAGGCGTGCCCTTGCTTCTAGCCACGTATAATTTTGACAGGAGTACAGGGATACAGTATTCTAAAACATGAATGTTAAGTCGGCCTCTCGGGTCGGCTTTCTTACGTTAAAGGAGAATATGTATGGAAAATATGGACACAAAACAATTTATAATGATGTTACGACAGATTGCTGATGAGAAAAACGTTTCCTACGACGTAGTACAGGATGCACTTGAACAAGCTATTGCCGCTGCTTATCGGAAAGATTATGGAGACCGGGAGCAACAAGTCCGTTCTACGCTCAATCAGAAAACGGGCGAATTCCGAATTTTCCTCACCAAGGAAGTAGTAGAAGAGGTAACGAACGAGCATACACAGCTCAGCGTGAGCGAAGCCCGCGAGATCAAAGAAGACGCGGAAGTAGGCGACGAGGTTGAAGTAGAAGTACCATATGAAGGATTTGGCCGGGTGGCCGCTCAAACCGCCAAACAAGTGATTTTACAAAAGATACGGGAAGCCGAACGCGACGCGGTGCTATCGGAATATCAGGATAAAGTAGGGACCATTTTGAATGGAACCGTACAGCGGGTCGAGCCACGAGTCGTCTACGTCGATGTCGGCAAGGCGCAAGGCATATTGCCGCAATCGGAACAAATTCCAACGGAGCGGTACCGCTCCACTCAACGCCTGAAAGTTTATTTACGTGATGTTGAAAACACTCCCCGGGGTCCGCAGCTGATTTTATCCAGAGCGAATGCTGACTTTGTCGCCTTATTGTTCAAAAAAGAAGTACCGGAAATGGAAAACGACGCCGTCCAGATCAAAGCGATTTCCCGTGAAGCCGGCGTACGCACCAAACTGGCCGTTGCAACGGAAGTTCCCGGCGTCGATCCGGTGGGCACGTTCGTCGGCGGGCACGGCACCCGCGTGCAAGCGGTCATGAATGAAATCGGGGAAGAAAAGATCGATATCATTATGTACAGCGACGACCCGAAGGAGCTTATCGAAAACGCGCTTTCCCCGACGAAAATCAGCAGCATTGACCTTGAAGAAGCCGATAAGCGTGCGGTAGTGAAAGTGCCCGAAGACCAGCTTTCCGTTGCGATCGGCAAGAACGGGCAGAACGTACGGTTAGCGTCCAAACTCACCGAATGGCAGGTGGATATCATGAGCGAAACCGGTGAAATGCGCACCCAGGGGAGCGAGCCAACCCAAGAAGAAGAGGCGCAAACCGAAAAAGCTCAACCAGAAAGCAAACAGGAAAACGGCGGTTACGTACCCAAAGCCCAGCTGGAAGAATCCTTGCTGAAAACCCTGGAGGAAAACGGAGAAGAGAGCGCCGAGGGCACAGAAGAATCCGCCACCGAAAGCAGCGAAGAAGAGTAAAGGCGGTTCGGCACATGAATGAACGTTGTCCATTAAGTACGGAATCCCCTCCTGATCCCAATATCGAGGTTCCTGACACGTGCCGTCTGCAATGCGAGGAACGGTTCACGCAGAATCGGGGTGAAATTGAGATTTACGACTCAACGGATGATGAAATACGAAGTAAAGAGTGCGGTGACAGGCACGGGCTTGATATGGAACATTCCCACGACGGCTTACAAGCGCGGGAAGGAGCCAAGCGGGCATATTCTGTAGTAGACAGCTGCGTAGAATGTGACGGCGAGTACATGGAAACGGTGTTTACATTCAATTGTCCTCATCACGAATCATGATTAGCACTCTTGACCGGAGAGTGCCAAGTCTCATATAGTGGTAAAGAGTGGCAGCAGCGACAGAAACTGGTACAATAGTAAGGGGATGCAAAGTGAACGATAATTTTTTTGAAGACTATTTAACCGAGAACGCACAACAAAGTTTGCAGCAGGCGAATGAATTGGCGCGTGCGCAGGGCTCCTCCTATATTGGCACCGAGCACATTCTGTTAGGGGTGTTGCGCCAGGATGGATCGATCGGCGCCAAAGTATTGAAGAATGCCGGTGTTACGTTTGATAAGGCGCGGACGGCGCTGAATGTGGATATGAAATCGCTGCATTCCATGTCCAGCCAGACGCTGACCTCACGGGGTTTGAATGAAACCGCCAAACTGACACTGACATTATCCTGGAAGATTGCCCGGGATTTCGGGCAGAAGATATGTGGCACGGAACATATCCTATTCGCGACACTCAGCCAAAAAAACACGCGGGCAACCCTGCTGCTGCAGGATATGGATATCGATATAGTCGAAATAAAATCCGAACTACAGGATTACTTGCGAAACCAGCAGTATCACTACGAGGAACATACCACCAAAACGCAATCGAATAAGAAAAGCAAGACACCGACCGTCGAATATTTCGGAGTTGATCTTACCGAGCAGGCTCAGCACGGCAATCTTGACCCGGTAGTCGGGCGGGAAAATCAGATTCAGCGGATGGTAACCGTGCTTAATCGGCGCACCAAGAATAATCCGGTACTTATCGGCGATCCCGGCGTCGGGAAAACGGCAATCGTCGAAGGTCTTGCCCAAAAGATCGTTACGGAAAACGTGCCCCAGGATTTGCTGGATAAGCGCGTGGTGGCGCTCGATCTTTCCAGCGTGATAGCAGGCACCAAATATCGGGGAGAATTCGAGGAACGATTAAAGCGTATACTCGAAGAATTACAGAGTGTGGATGACATCATCATGTTCATTGATGAATTACACCTCGTAGTCGGTGCTGGTGCTGCAGAAGGAGCTATTGATGCGGGCAATATTCTCAAGCCCTCGTTAGCCCGCGGATTAATCCAGGTTATCGGAGCAACCACTACCGATGAATACCGCAAGCACATTGAAAAAGACGCCGCACTGGAACGCCGTTTCCAAACCATTTCCGTACCGGAAGCCACTCACGAAGAAACCTTGGAAATTATGCATGGTTTACGCAATCATTATGAACAATACCATCATGTACAATTATCGGACGATGTTATTACCGAAGCAGTAAAACTATCGACGCGGTACCTTCCCGATCGGTATCTGCCGGATAAAGCGATAGATCTTGTGGATGAAGCATCGGCCCAAGTACGGGTTTCACGCGGTACTCACACCGGAAGTGAATCACGAGATATACGCAAGCAAATCCGCGATCTCCATCAGGAAGTAGATGAAGCGGCCACGGACGAAGATTATGAGCGGGCGGCTCGTTTGAAGACGGAAATCAGTATCTTGGAAAACAAATTGAAACGCCAGGAAGCTGCTGAAGCAAAAGAAGGCGAACAATTAGAAGTTACCAGTGAAGACCTGTCGCGCGTTATCGCGACAATCACCGGCGTACCGATTACGAAACTCGTCAAATCGGAAGCTAAGCAGTTGGTTAACCTGGAAGAGACATTGCAAAAATCAGTCATCGGGCAAACGGAAGCGACACAGGCAGTGGCCCGGGCGATTCGCCGTAACCGTTCTGGGATCGCGGATAGCCAGAGACCGATTGGTTCGTTCCTTTTCCTTGGACCGAGCGGTGTCGGCAAAACGGAGTTAGCCAGAGTATTAGCACGTGAACTATTCCACTCCGAAAACGCGTTGATCAAGATAGATATGAGCGAGTTCATGGAGCGGCATAACGTATCCCGCCTACTCGGCGCTCCTGCCGGATATGTCGGTTATGAAGAAGGCGGCCAATTGACTGAGCAGGTAAGACAGCAACCATATTCATTGATTTTATTCGATGAAATCGAAAAGGCGCATCCGGATGTATTCAATATGCTACTCCAGCTTCTTGAGGACGGATATGTAACTGATGCTAACGGACGAAAAGTCGATTTCACTAATACCGCGGTTATTATGACCTCTAACATCGGGGCTGAATTGCTCCAAAAAGAAGCGGTCTTAGGGTTCCGGCCTAAATCGGAAAACAAAGAGCAAGAACAGTATCATGAAGAAGTAGCGGGAAAAGTTCGCGAGGACCTGCGGAACTATATGCGACCTGAATTGTTGAACAGAATTGATAAAACTCTCGTTTTCAGAGCGCTCAGCCACAAAGAAGTGGATAAGATTCTCCAGCTACGCCTGGATGAACTGAAACAGCGGCTCGCTGAAAAAGGCATTGGCATAGTCGTGAGTGCGAGCGCACGGAAACTGCTCGTCGAAGAAGGGTACGAACCAAGCCTCGGAGTGCGGCCCTTGCGCCGGGCAATCGAGGAAAAGATAGAAGACCCGTTAGCTACGAAAATCTTGCAAAATGAGTTCAGTAGCGGTGACGTCGTACGGGTCACCGCGCGCAACGGAGAATTGCATTTCGTTTCTGCCGTTGAACAGGCTGCCTCCCGGAAATAACCCGCAATCTGATATGATAGCGGTATGATTGCGCGTGTTTTTAAAGTAGCGTACGTAGTAGCGTTCGTGTTATTGATCGTAGGAATAACCCGTTACCACCAGGATATAGCGGATTGGTGGTTTCTGCGCTCCTATGAGCCGTCACCGGCTGTTGCCGAATTGGCTCATAATGCGGCCATGAGTGATGAGGGTAAGGATTATTTTTACGTATCCGACCCGCAGATCAACAATAAAGAAGCGTTCAACCGGAATTGCCCGACAGTGGAGAAAACGTTTATCCTAGGGTGTTATACGAGTAAGCGTATATATGTTTTAGAAGTAAACCGGGAAGAACTGGACGGTATTATGGAGGTGACCGCGGCTCATGAAATGCTGCATGCGGCCTATGACCGTTTAGGGGTTAGCGAGCGTTCCCGTGTTACTGACTTGCTGGAAGAACAGTTCGAACAAGTCGAAGACAAACGTACTGTCCAATTAATCGAGCAATATGAAGAAGAAGGGGGCGACAGGGTGCGCCGTAATGAGTTGCACTCCATACTACCCACCCAAATAGCCAAGCTTTCTCCAGAACTCGAAGAATATTTCTCCCAATACTTTACTGACCGGAAAAAAGTCGTTGAATTATATAACGAGTATAAAAATACATTCGAAAGGGTGCGTGGCCAGATAGATTTTCTCCAGAATGAAATTGAAGGTTTGCGGAGCAGGATCGATAATCTTGAAACACAGATCACCAACCAGCGCCAACAAATCAATGAATTAAATTCCCGTCTCCAGCGGCATGAACAGCAAAACAACACTCAAGCGTATAACGCGCTCGTGCCCGAGCAAAATGCCGCGGTTGAAAAGTACAATAGCCTGGTCAATCAGTATAGATCGTTAATTTCCCGCCATAACCGGAAAGTAGAAGAGCTGAACGAAATCGTGTTACTACAAAATGAGCTTGTGAATAGCATGGACAGTACTTACCAGCCGTTGTAATAAAATGCGAAATTTCAAAGAATAGTTGTTATACTGGAGCGAGTATGGCTCAAAAAACAGTTTTCGTGTGCCAAGAATGTGGAAGCACCTCGCCGCGCTGGAGCGGAAAGTGTCCCGGTTGCCAAGCGTGGAGCAGTATGGTCGAAGAATCAACTGAACCTGTAAGCGGAAAGAGTAGCGCGAAACCGGGCGAACCCCAAAAGCTCGATCAAATATCTCTCTCCCAAAAGCAGCCCCGCATTGATAGCGGATTCCAGGAAGTAAACCAGGTATTAGGTGGCGGAATCGTGGCGGGCGGTCTCATGCTTTTAGCTGGAGAGCCGGGAATTGGAAAGTCGACTCTATTATTGCAAATGGCAGGAAAGGTCAGTTCCGAGCATACCACATTGTATGTCAGCGGCGAGGAATCGTTGCAACAAATCAAACTCAGAGCTGACCGGCTGCAACTAAACGCTAATGCGGTACAACTGCTCGCGTCTACCGATATCGATGAAATCATTGCTACCATAACTGATATAAAACCGGATTTCGTGGTTATTGACTCAATCCAAACTATGAGGACGAGCAAGGTGACCTCGAGCCCGGGTACAGTCAGCCAAATTACTACTTCCACCCATATGCTCCAGGAAGTTGCCAAACAGAACCATACAGCAGTATTGGTCGCAGGCCATGTAACGAAAGAGGGCACCATTGCAGGCCCCAAGATACTCGAGCATCTCGTGGATGTCGTATTACATCTGGAAGGCGAACAATTCGGGGGATTCAAACTGTTGCGTGGTGTGAAGAACCGGTTCGGCTCTACTCACGAGGTGGGAGTGTTCGAAATGCAGGAGAACGGCATGGTGCCGGTGAGCAACCCTTCGGCTAGTTTTCTGCTAGAACGCCAGGCGGGGAGCGGCTCGGTGGTCTTTGCCGCCATGGAGGGTACAAGGGCATTATTGGTGGAAGTCCAGGCACTGGTGAATAACAGCCCGTTCGGGTATCCCAAGCGGACCAGCGCCGGGTTTGACGGTAACCGCCTAAACGTCTTGATCGCGGTCTTAGGACAACGGGCGGGAATACAGCTCGGCGACAAGGATGTGTACGTGAATATCGTGGGCGGAATGAAGGTCGCCGAGCCGGCGGCCGATTTGGCGGT
>CAZXAD010000014.1:0-4953 GCA_964638825.1 uncultured Candidatus Saccharibacteria bacterium
AATGTTTTGCTGTGCACCCATTGCACGGCTTCCAGCTTCGCTTCAGGGGAGACGGAGCTTCTCGTAATTAATTCGGTTGCCAAAATATGATTTATGTCACCCGCAAGTAACGCGACAGATTGCGCGTAGTGGGCAGCATACGTGTCGTTACGCGAATTTTTGAACCGGTCTTCGTATACCCCCGTTATATTGGCTCCGTTATAGCGCCATGTATCCCTGTCAATGATATCGTCGTGAATAAGCAAAAAATTATGTAACACTTCCTGGGATGCTGCGACATCCATAATTCCTTCCACGTCTTTACCTCCGAACCCCACATATCCTACATATGTTAAGTACGGCCGGAGCCTTTTGCCGCCCCTGGTAATGAATGTATGCATCTCCTGGACTAAATCCGCGTACGCACCATCAATATTTTCGGCTTTATTTTTATATTGGTGGTATAAATTATCGAGCCGTTGGTCCACATATTCCCTGGTTTGTTCCCGGGTTAACAATTGATCTGCATTTCTTTTGGGCGCCATCACATGTAATAATACCAGTTTTGCTGCTGGTATAGGTTTATTAATCAATACTAGTTATGCCATACTAGTGCACAAAGGGGTAACAAAGAAATGAAAAAGCTATTCAAACAAAAACATAAATCTACTCTGGGACGGTTTGCCGAAGAAGAACATAAACACGTCCGCACCCTCACCCAGCCCGAAATTAATACGCGCATGAAACGTATTAATGAGGATTTTCATCGTGGTTTTACTATGCTGCAACAACATTCTGACACGGTAACGTTCTTCGGCTCATCACGATTCGATGAGTCCAATCAGTATTACGCACAAGCCAGGCAACTAGCACGGCGAATAGTCGAGGAGGTCGGTTCCACCATCGTAACTGGCGGCGGAAGCGGCATAATGGCGGCGGCCAACCAAGGAGCAGAAGAAGCGAAGGGTGAATCAGTCGGCATGACAATCGAATTACCCAACGAACAAGTAACGAATAAGTACGTTAATCACGAAGTCGATTTTTATTACTTCTTCAGCCGGAAAGTAGCACTGACGTTTACTGCCCGGGCATACATTTATTTCCCTGGCGGCTTCGGTACTTTGGATGAATTTTTTGAAATCCTGACATTAAAACAAACAGGGAAAATCAATCCCATTCCAATCGTACTCGTGGGTTCTTCATACTGGCAGCCGCTATTGGACTTCATAGAACAACAATTACGCGACACTCATCAAACCATTGACCCGAAAGATCCTTCCCTGTTCGTACTCACTGATGATCTGGATGAAGTCATACGGATAATCTCTACCCACAACGCTGTTCCCTACACGCATGCAGGCAGGAAAGAGAGCAATAAAAATTAAATTACCCCGGATTCGTTACCGAACCCGGGGTAAGATGTAGGAATACGAAATATATTCTTATTCCTTAGCGCGTGCCTCGTTTACTACAAGCGTTCTGCCTTGGTGTTCTTGGCCATTCAAAGCTTCGATGGCCGCCTTGGCTTCTTCATCAGTGCTAAATTCCACAAATCCGAATCCGCGCGAACGGTTTGTTTCGCGATCTGTGATTACTTTTGCTGATTGGACCGTTCCGTATTCAGAAAACAAGTCGCTTAGTTGTTGATCGGTCACACCGTAATCCAGTGATCCGACAAAAAGTTTTTGTGCCATAATAACACTTACCTTTTCCTTTCTTCCGGCGTTCGCGAGGTGTATTCCGTAGCACGGAACTGCTGCCCTTTTGAACCCATATAACTTTAACAAATACTTACTCTGAAAAATGCAGCGTATTTTCCAGCAAACATTACTGTAACACACTCTCGGGAAAAAGCATATTCTATGGCGGAACGGACAGAACCGCGTGCAAGCAGAGCACGGCTGCCAAATTGCGTATTAGCTGCTACAATCTTTACGTTATGAGCCAGTCAATCGTTTCCATACAGGGCCACCCGGGCAGTTATCACGACATTGCCCGCCGGCAATACTTCCAAAACGGGCATGGATTGTCCTGCCAGGACGACTTCAAGGACGTCTTCAAGGACGTCAAGGATGGCGAAGCTGACTACGCGGTCGTCGCCATAGAAAATTCTTTATACGGCTCGATTAACCAAGTATATGATCTGTTATTGAAACACCGGTTTTGGGTGTGTGGAGAAATCTATCTCCATATCCAGCACTTTTTACTCGGTACTCCGGAAAGCGCTCTTGAGGGCATACAAGAAGTACATTCACACCCATTGGCATTAGCTCAATGTGAAGAATATTTAGACAATACTTTATCTCAAGCAGTCCGGTATGAACATCATGACACCGCCGCCAGCGCTGCCGATATAGCAGCGTGGGGTGATATCCACAAAGCAGCCATCGCCAGCCGAGAAGCCGGAAAGATGCACGGATTAACAATACTTGATTCGGATATTGAGACGAATCCACAAAACTATACGCGTTTTATAGTATTGCGAAAAACACCCGACCAGGATGATCAGTCCAATAAATCCTCGATTATCGTCTACACCGCCCATGAGCCAGGGGCGCTGTACCGGGCGCTTGGTGTATTCGCTGATTATGAAATCAACCTCAGTAAACTCGAATCCCGGCCGATAATCGGCAAGGCGTGGCACTATATGTTCTACATCGACATAGAAGCAGGCATGCAGGAGAAGCATGCACAGAAAGCAATTTCCACGTTGGAAGATATGGGTAATGACGTTATCACGCTCGGAAGTTATCAAAGCGGCACTATGCCTGAGTAGTCTTTATAACCCATGAGGTTATTCTTGCCTCTTAGAAAGTTTTCATGGAGGACATTTATTCCGTGTTCTCTTCCTCACTTCCGTTTTTGGCGCGGCGGTGTAACTCGCGCCGATGGACTTCTGATTCATCCAGCCCGAAATGATGAGCTATTTCATGCCATACCGTTTCTGCCACCAGTTCACGTACCTGGTTTTCATCGCTGGTGGACTCGAGAATAGGGTTTTTAAATATCGTAATCTTATCCGGTAGCACTAGCGTATAGTTACTCCCTCGTTTCGGGAGCGGAATACCTTCGTATAACCCATATAGATTACTGCCGGGCTGTAATTTCAATTCCCGACGCTGCTGTGGAGTCGGTTCGTCTTCTATAACGATCGCTACATTATCGAGTTTATCGATAAACCTTTCGGGAATAGCATCGATTCCCGCCTGTACCAATTCTTCGAATTTCTGATCATCCATACCTTCCAGTATAAAGTTTCTGGTTTTCTCGTGCACCTAGTCTAAACCGGTAAATCATGATTTACCGGTTTAGACTAATGCCAGAAAGGGGATTTATTCTAATTTTTGGCTGCGTATATTTTCTGAAACCGTTTTTAGATAAGGAGTTCTCTCGCCATTTTTCCTGTCCAGCGCTACGATATGTTCATACTCGCTGCGGCCTGCCTCGGTGAGATACAATCTTCCGTCTTCTGTCTCTTCGATTTTTTCGCCCAGATGCCCGCTGACATATGCACTGACCTTCGCGGTATCAGACTCTAACTCGTCGTACCATGGATTAGTGAAGATGGCATAGTCTATCATGTCATCCAATCTGCTCTCGCCCACTTCTAGAACGGGTTTTAACGTGTCCGCCGCTGCTGGTGGTTCGGGTTGCTCTCCGACGGATACGATCAGATACTTATTAAGCTCACGTAACCGCTCCATGAACTCGCCCAGTTCTGTTTGATTCCGCATTCCGCGGTACCCTTCTTTTGCTTCACTCATACCTTTTCCGTAGTTAGTCATGTCTAGTATACAGTACGCGATCGGCACGAAACAGCAGTATTACACGTCGAAAATACTGTAGGTATTGCTTAAAAAATTAAAATATTTCATAATTTAACTAATCGAAGCCGTGTAGGTTTCGGGGACATTGGCAGCCAAAGGAGGCTACTGTGGCAGATGGAGACAATGAACAGCAGCTGCTCAACCCAAGCGAAGTGGCCAAGCTCTTTCGGGTTGATCCGAAGACGGTCACCCGTTGGGCTAAGGCCGGTAAACTTCCCTGCATCAGGACACTGGGCGGGCACCGGAGATACCCGGCCGATGAAGTACACCGACTCATCGAAGGGAGTGAAGAAAACTCCACTTACTAACACCTGCACCACAGGCGGATAGACCGCATCATACACTAGCGGTCTATCCGCCTCCCTTTTTTCCTTTTTTTCCCTTTTTTCTCCCTTTCCCTCTTTTCTTCCCTTTTCTTATCTTTTTCTTCCCCTGCTTTTGGCTGCCTTTTTTATTTGTACACAATTACTCGGTAACTTCGACTTCGACCGGTTCCGAGTCATATTCATCCCACTCGGCGGTAATTCTGCTGGTTTGCTCGTCGAAAGCTTGGGCGGGAATCGTCATCTCCCACTCGTTGGAACCATGCGGAGGGATCGTTATATCAGTAATCATCTGGGCGCACACTTGCCCGCGCGAACCAGCCGCGTATTCACCGTTTACGAATACGTCCGGCTGGGTGCAACTGTTGGGAAACGTTACCTCCAGCGGCTGATCGGTACGATTATACATGGTTACGGTAATATCCAAATTTTCTTCTGTGCCAACGGTTTGTGACCCGGGAGAAACGACAAGTTCATATTCAGATGTATCCGCCGGACTGTTGGATGCGTTCTCTTGGTGTTGTGCTGAACGTTCCTGATCTTGATTTGTAAAATACCCGAGACCGCCCGCTATGCCCGCGACTATTAATAGAAGCACTGTAAGTAGCGATATTGCCTTTTTATTATTCCGTAAAAAACTATCCATAATTCAAATTATAACGCATACCAACGGTTTTCTCATTTGAAATACCCTCATTTCCCTACATACGGCATGCTTCCTATGTACGTATCTTCAGTTATTTGATCCAGCATAAAGTCCGCCATGTCAGCTCTGGATACGTGCGTTGATATGCTTTTATCTATTGCATAATTACTCTGATAAG
>CAZXAD010000014.1:5053-12694 GCA_964638825.1 uncultured Candidatus Saccharibacteria bacterium
GCTCTGGATACGTGCGTTGATATGCTTTTATCTATTGCATAATTACTCTGATAAGCCCCTGTTTTCGCTCCTTTGGTCAGCCGGGTGGCACGGGCGATTACCCAATCGAGTCCGCTGTTTCGTATTTCCCGGGCATGGTTGCGGCTATCATTTATTATCTTACTGCCAAATCTTTCCAACAGTGCAACGAGAATCTTATCGATCACGGATGGATTATCATCGGGATGGCGGGCCCCGCTGGTGGTAAGATCAATAAGCCGATCCACATTATGTTTCTCCATGGCACGTATGATATTTCGGATCGCTTTCGTCTGCATACCGGGCGGAGTTTTGCGGCCGTGCCCGAGCGCGCTCAGCACGGCATCAGCACCGGCGATAGCGGAGTCGACATCGGAATACTTCATCGCATCACCGCGAGCAATATGGAGCCGCCGGTGGAAAAATTGCAGCTTTTCAGGACTACGGACAAACGCTACTACCTCATACCCCCGCCCAAGCGCCTGGGCGACAAGTTCCTGCCCCGTATCGCCAGTAGCCCCGAAAATAACGATTCTCATTCTGCACCTTTCGTTTTATTACTTATGAGGGTGTATTTCCGTTACGTTATTTTCCGTTTTTCTGTTGTTTTCTGCGTTTGGGCTTATACTCCAGCTCTTTACGCAAACGATTAATAAACGTGAAGTATTTCCGGCTGCCTTCATCGATTTGTTCGAACAGCGTGGAATACAGTTTTTCGTTCGGTATTAATACCTGCGCGAGTTTGCCTTGCTTCAATAAATAATCAATCAAGCAATAAAAATCCCCGTCACCCGTAACGACCACTGCCTTTTTGTAATTGTCATATTCGATCATGGCGTTTAATACCAGATCCGCGTCTACATTTCCTTTAGTTAACCCGTCCTTGTACGTAATTGTAGGTTTAAAAACCAGGGTATACCCTTGCTGCTCAAGTTGCTCATACAGGTCTTTCTGTTCTTCTACGTACCCGATGAACAACAACGCTTTTGTAACATTGTAATTATCTTCCAAATATTGCCGGAAACGGGTAAAATCAAGTTTCCACCCCAGTGCTAAAATACCGGAATACAGGTTTTGGCCATCAATGAACGCATAGTTGCCTTGTGATGAGTTGTTTTGTTGAGAATTAGATTTTTTCACGGTTAATTTTGTCTCCTTTTATGGTTACGTAGGGGTTTTTATCTCTCTCTAGCGTAACAACAATTACCACTTACCGCTAATGATCCATATTATTACCGTGGCTATCAGACTCACAAGCAACATGGTGGTAATGGGAATATACATGGTAAATCGTTCACGTTCGATCATTGAGGTAAACAGAAAAGGGTAAAAGCGAAGTCCCATATCAAGCCATCTAAAGATGGACTTGGTGCGTAGAGAAGATATGGTTATATTATCTCCTTTTTTCCATTTCCCTTATTCCTTTTCCCCGTTACGAACGCGTGGAATTCCACTGTTTACCACCTGTGCTGCAATGCATTTCCATTTGGCATTACGATGAATAACAATTCGTAAGCGTTAAAACAGAAATGGTTGAACGCGCAGTATTATGCGCTACGTCGAAAGAGTTTTACGATCCACAGCAGGATAATAGCGCCTACTAACGCAACCAGAAATCCGTATACGTTAAACCCTGCTTCGGGCGCGGAAAAGCCAGCCAATTGGGCTAATAAACCACCAAGCAGCGCACCAATAATACCAACGACTACATTGGCGACCAGCCCCTGTTGCGCGTCCGTTCCCATAATCTTGGATGCTATCCAGCCGACTAATCCACCGAAAACGATCCATACTAATACGTCTACAATTCCCATATAACCCTCCTTTACTAACCCCATTATAGCAAATATCACTCCAGCAAGCCAAACAAACCGCTTATGTAAACTTGTGGATGCCGACTTTGTCAACAAGTTTCAAATTAAGCGTCTGGTATAATGCCTGGAAATTATAGTCAGGAGAAACATATGCAAAGCGTCACGAAATTTCACTTGCGACGGAAATTTTTCCGCTTCCTTGGAGCGGAAATGAGAATATTCGACGAAAACGATGAATTGAAAGTTTTCGCTCGAGCCAAACGGCTGAAACTCAAGGAAGAGTTAACTCTGTACCAAAACGAACAAAAAACCATTCCGCTTGTAGGAATTAAAGCCCAGCAAATTCTCGATCTCAGTCCTACTTATGACATCAAAGAACCTAAAACCGGACAGATTTTAGGTGCATTGAAGCGGAGAGGGTTAAGTTCTACGTTTATCCAGGATTCATGGGAAGTACTCAACCCAGAAGGACAGACGATCGGCGCCATACGAGAGGATACGACCGGGCTCGGGCTGCTCAGACGCTGGGTAGGAATCGTGTCTTTGGTAGTCCCGCAAAAGTACCATATCACCATCCATAACACCCAGGTCGGAAGCTTACAGCGCAGTATTAATCTCTTTGTCGTAAAGTACGATATATCATTCAATACCGATTACTTACAAAATACTGACTGGAGAGTCGCGCTGAGTTATCCGGTTATTCTTTCCCTTATCGAAGATTCGAAACAATAACAATTAAACCGGTAAATCATGATTTACCGGTTTAATGTTCCAGTCTGGATATATCACCCGTGGATTGCTAAGGGAGAATTACTCCCTAGAAAATCGGTTGTTATGTTGGTTTATTTTTCAAGTATAAGCGAAATTTTAGAGGGGAGTATCTGCGCGTATAGTTCCAATGGTCTCCTCAAGAGTGCTGGTTTCAGGGATAATTTTTTCGTTTTCAAGCCCGAGCGTATCCTGTCCCTTGTACCACTCCCGCAATTTTTCTTCACCGAATTTGTGCGCGATCGATCGGGATTGATGCCTCTTTACGCTCTCCTCGAGCGATATATCGAGATAATATACAAAGTGGGCCGGAGTTTTCTGCATTAATTCGCTAAGCATATCTTTGTACGTTTCCGAATGCAGCGTACCTTCAATGATTACGTCATAGTCCCAGGCCAGTACAAACTCTGTTGTTTGCTGGATAAGTTCGATGTGATGATTGCTGTCCATCCCTTCATCTTTGAGTAGATACAAGCGAAAAATGTCTTGTTCTATAATCGCGACTTGTTTTTCTGAGTTAGCGGATCTACGAAGTTCTTTGGCAACGGTACTTTTCCCTACTCCGCAGTTTCCACGCAGGATGATGAGTTTTGAATCGTATTTTCTTTTCGTAAGCAACACCGGGAATGCGACAGGCAGACATGGAGTATACGAGAGAGAACACGCGGAAAGCGCGATAAACTCCGGATGTATCTCCGTATCTGCCTATCGCACCTGGCACACTGAGAATGGATGTTTACTTTTCCTTATCTCGAGAAACCTCCTCTTCAAGGAAATCCGTGAATCTCAGTAATTCCTCCGCGTACTCACGACGCGCATCCTCGCGCGCAGTGGACAACTCCTGCTCTGCTTTAGCGGCACGTTGTTCCGCCTCCTTGCGTCTCTGACGTTCCCGTTTTATGGTTTCTTCATCACCGATGACGCCATCGCACCTGAGTACTCGCGCCAGATTTCGTGAGAATAGTGTTACATCGCCAGCAGTAACTCTGGTGCGATCGATAAGCGAACAGCCTTGCAGGTGTATTCCCAGCGCATCTTCGAGGCTTTCCATTGTCTCCTCCTGTTATTGGAAATGTGCCATTGCGAATAGATAGAGCGGGGCGTCAGCATCGATGACAAAAAACGTCGAGCCCGGTCATATTAACCCCTGGAGGCGGTTCCACCACTGTGACATCTGCATTGCAACGTACACATTGTAGAATTATTGTGCCGTCATCATTACTGTCATCGTTGGTGTTCAAGTCAAACTCCTTTGCATATCTGCCTGTCAATGTACATCCGGGTTTAGCGCCGTAGCCTGCTGCCACGGCCACCGGGAGTCCGACCTCACGTCGGTAGTGTAAGTATATCAGTACACTGAATGGTGTACATAGTCAAATTTTTATAAATTATTGAACATACAGGCCTAGGATCTAACCTGGCAAGACACTAGCTTCCAGCAATTGGTGTCCCGAGAACGCCAACTGCAAGTTCTGCCCACACGAGCAACAGTGCTGCCACGAGCACAAAGCCAATGATAGCTCGATGCTTGACGTTGCTCACCCTCCTCGCTGCTAGCTCATACAAAAGACCAGTGCCGAGCAAGAGTGCGCCTATGATCGCGAAGTCAAATAAATCCCAGTTCACTTCATCGGTAAACTGCATTGCCACCAAAGGCACCATTAATATGAGCACGGTTACGAGCACAATCCGGATTATACTTTTGTTTCGCGCAATGGTATTAGTTCTTTTAGTTTCCATGGGTTCGCTTCCTTTCTGGCTCATAACCTTTAGTTTGAACTCGGTCTGGAATTATTCTTTCCACGTTAACTAATTATATCCCGAATTCGAATATATTCCTCACTATTTGTTGGGTATATTGGTCAGGAGCCAAGTTCAAATCTGTGCAGAATTGTCCTGTCACCGTTTTTGTGTGGCCGGGTGATCAAATCAATGTCGGCAATATCAATTTCATCACCGTTATATAACTGATTGTCAGGCTTATGAGTTACGTGCGGGTTCCATTGTGACTCGCCAGTCCAGCGACTATCAAATGTAGCACCAAGGTTACTCATGGCTTGCAGTAATGTCGTATGGAGTTCAGTGAGCTGAAGATTTTTCTCCAATCTCATGACGGGAACCTCGCTATTGGGCCCGAATAGATCTTCTTCCGTAGCCTTAGTGGCGATTTTCCCGAGAAAACTTAGAGCGGCATGTGTTTCATCGATGATTCTTTCCGGATTGTGGTTGCTCTCAAACCAATGCAGGATAGTCATGTGTAAAGGTATGGACTTCTCTAAATTAGTCCCAACCGGTTTTTTATCGATAAGGTGGACATGGATAAACTCGCTCATACCGTATAAGTATAGCAAAAGTAAGTTTTTACGTTGTCACTGCGGTTATTTTCGTGGTTAATTTGGCTGAACATAGTGGTTTAAATCGTTTCAGCTAGAATTGTCGGATAATCTGTCCTGTTGTTTTGAATGGCTGAGCATTATGGTCTAGACAGTTTCAACTGGACTTATTGGAGAATTCATACTCTCGTTCTTGATGGCTGGGCGTTGCGGGTAAAGTGCCATCAATAAAAACTAGTCCGAATGTCCTTAGTAGAACTAAAAAGGTTCACTTGCTAAAGCAATGCTACTCTTCTCTTTGGGCCAATATTTCCCGCTGTCTTGCCCAGAAGTCTCTCAAATCATTTCCTGTATGGCGCAATATAACAGCTGTAAACCCTTGGCTAATTGCATACGGTTGAACCTCTCGTGTTACTTCTTCAGGAGTTCGTGGATCCCATTCACTTGCAAAACCAAAACCACCGTTATATTCCTCACCATGTTCTTTCATGGATACCGCGCTTGCGTACCGCCCAAATTCAGTGTCATCATTTGGGTCGATGGTCTCTATAGTTATGTCACTATCAATTTCAGCCACAGCTAATGCCATTGCAACTAGCTCTTCTTGGCTATAAAGACCAGTAACAACCATTTCGCGTGGTTCTTGTCGCGTCTCTGGGTCTGACGATTCTGGTTGAAACATTGGGTAAAATTCACTCATTATCATTCCTTCTTAATTTAAATTTAGGGTTTGTTCAATGTAATACTATAGCATTGAATGGTACATTGGTCAACTTTTCTGTCCTCCATCCCGGAACGCGCATGAGCAATAAATGGCATCTCCTCGCTCGTACTCGTAACATCCGTTCTTCGCTAAAGCTACGAAGGACATGGCTCTGAGCATAGCTGACTAGACCATTTCGGCTGGACTTGTTGGAGGATTCATACTGTCGTTCTTGATGGCTGGGCGCTATGGTCTAGATTCAACTTTGATACATTTTAGCTATTTGGTTTTATTCTTCAGCTATAAGGCCTTCACGCGCCAATGCAGCTTGAAAGTCTTGAAGTTCCTCTTCTACTTGGTTGCCAATAATTACAACATCACAGGCTAGCCTGCCTAGCGCGAGAGGGGTTGGCAGTTCGGATGGTTCTTCTGCGCGGGTATAACGTCCGCGTTCAACTGCTTCAGTTTCGATTTTTCGACGCAGGTTAGGGTTAGTCATAAAAATATAATACAACGCATTGTGTTATTGTCAATGCATTATAATGGTCCAATAGCTTGGAATCGCTAATGAGATCTAAACTTATTGATTAGAAACACTACAAATCTTTGACTGGACTTGTTGGATAATTTGTACTGTCGTTCTCAATGGCTAAGCGCCAAAGTTTCGAACTCCGAGCATGGATTGATTGAGTGTAAATATTAATCTCCTGAAATATATAAATAAAGCAACGTCAGTTTTTACATTCGAAGTTCAGAAATGGGAATCCATGCTACCGGTAGACCATTGACTTCCAGATTTCCCGGGTCAAACGTTTCTTCAAGAATTACCCTGATTACAATACGCGGTAATTTGTTGCCTTTCGCATCCGGTGCCTCTTCGACATCAAAATGTTCTATCCTAAAGCCCCCGCTGTAACCGAACTCCTGGTTTAAATCGTATGCGACTGCTTGTTCAAGGGTTCTACCGGGTATTACTTTACTGGCGAAAGACCGTGTCGAGGAATCCTTTTGTTGTAAAACGAGTACGTTATCCTCCTCATGGCTAACGATGATGGGGAGATAAAAATATTTACTTTGAGCCGGGTGAGTCGGCTGTATACCGGCTGCTTGGATTTTCGCCTCGAGTTCGTTTTCAACGGGTGGGGATGAAGCTTGCTCGGTTTCTTGCACAGGAACGCTCAACCGGTCGTTAGTAAACCCGTTCTCGGGCGTGAATTCTGGTATGATATCGCCGAAATGACTGGACATATTCCGTTGGCACATATTAACAATCTCTGCAAACTCATTCCGGGTTTTTACTATATCCTCTTCAACGCCTTTCGCCGCGGCAATTTGGTATTGTGACACATAAAAAAACAAAGTCCTGCCAGCCCCGTCGCAATGCTTAAGGGTATGCAAATATGAGGGCGGATGTTCGAACGACAAGCTTGGCAACACGAGGCTTTCGGCCTCAAACAGTGATTTTTCTTGTTCAACGGCTGTTAAAACAGCTACCAAAAAAGGGTATATATTATGCCCGAAGTAACCATTAACACGGCGGTGAAATTCACTGTCATTCTTATAATCTTCAAGAAACATTTGCAGCTTTGTATAAGAAGCAATACAGCCAACAGCATAATTTGAGTCCAGAGACTGGTTATCGCCGCTATGATAATTTTCTGGAAGAAATTCATTCCACGAACTCAAATACCGTGACACGCTTTTTTCTTTTTCTTGAAGCCAACGAACGATTTCTTCTTGTGCAAATAAACCGCTGTAGTAATTGCCGCGCATATACCACGATTCGTCCAAAGACTGAAACATCATGGCCAATATGAAGCCACTATCCTGGGCAAAATCGCTAGAAGCATTCAAGCTGCTCTTAAGCTCATTAACCCGCTCCCTCATATACTCAGTCAGCTCCCGGTCGGAGTATGTATCAGAATTTACGCGTTCTGATTCAAGCTGAGCCGTAACCTCGTCAATGGTTTGTTGTGATAATAAGCCTAATGTAATGTCATAACCC
>CAZXAD010000015.1:0-12254 GCA_964638825.1 uncultured Candidatus Saccharibacteria bacterium
TTATACTGAATAGTAATGTCACGTTTCGAAACAGAATACCGGAAACTCAATCCGGATCAAAAAACGGCAGTAGACACTATTTATGGTCCGGTTATGGTGGTGGCCGGTCCCGGTACCGGCAAAACACAGTTACTCAGTATGCGAGTAGCCAACATTCTACGCGTGACCGATGTATTGCCTCGAAATATCTTGTGTCTTACGTTTACCGAGTCGGCAGCCACGGCAATGCGTGAGCGTTTACTGGAGTTAATTGGAATCGATGCACATAAAGTAGCCATCCACACCTTCCATAGTTTCGGGGTAGAAGTAATCAACCAGTATCCGCATTATTTTTACAATGGAGCCCGGTTCACCCCCTCCGATGAAGTGTTACAGATAGAAGTAATCCGGGAAATTTTACAGCGACTCCCCCATGACAATCCGTTAACGAGCACCATGAATGATCGGTTCATATACATACGCCCCATCGCCCAAGCGATAGGGTACTTGAAGAAGGCTGGATTAAACGCGAATGAGCTAAGGGATATCCTTAATAATAACGAAACAGCGATACAGCAAGTAGAACCGCTTTTGCAAGAAGCGTTCGACGTTGCCCGCTTTAGTAAGTCACACCTTCCCCGTTTACGTAATGTGCTGGATAACATACCGAGTAGCACGGAAGCCGAATTGCCCGAACCGTTCGTGCCTTTCCTTGATGTATTGAGAAATTCGCTTGAGAGGGCGGTGGTCGAAGCAGAGGAAGCTGGCACCACCAAACCGGTTACGGCATGGAAAGATGCCTGGATGCAAAAAGATGACAAGAAGCAGTACATACTAAAGGACCGGAGTCGGAACGAACGCCTCTTTGCCTTGGCGGATGTGTATGAACGATATCAAACAGAATTACTGCGGCGGGAACGGTATGACTTTGCTGACATGGTGCTACAGGTGTTGAATGCGCTCGAAGAATATCTTGAACTCCGCTATGCGCTCCAGGAACAGTACCAATTTTTACTGGTAGATGAGTTCCAGGATACCAATGATGCGCAACTGAGGATACTATATGCGCTTGCGGACAATCCGGTTCATGAAGGAAATCCTGACCTTATGGTGGTCGGAGACGATGATCAAGCTATTTATAAATTCCAAGGAGCTGAAGTTAATAACATACTGTATTTCCGTGACACGTATCCTCAATTACAAACCACCACTTTGCAGGAAAATTATCGTTCGCGGCAAGACATACTGGATATGGCGCAATCGGTTATTTCCCAGGGAGAAACCCGGTTGGAAAACAAGATCGAGGAAGTAAACAAAACCCAGCACGCCGCATCTCCGCCCGAAACAGGACGTATTACCTTGAAACAACTGGAAACGCCGGTCCATGAGTATGCATGGATTGCCCGCGAGGTACAGCAGTGTATAGAAAACGGCACATCTCCGCGCCACATCGCGGTTATCGGCCGGCAACATACGTTTTTGGAAGCGTTAATGCCCCATTTGCGCGCGGCGGGAATCCCCGTTGTGTATGAACGCCGCCAAAACGTGCTGGAAGAATACCACATCGCGCAGTTAATAGAGATGGCCTACACGATACACTATTTATCCCAAGGTGAAATGGAGTTAGCCAACGAGTATGTCAGCCGGGTGCTGAGTTTTCCGTTTTGGAACATCGATCCGGTGACGGTCTGGTCTCTAAGCCGGCAAGCCTATGAAAATAGAAAACCATGGCTGGACGTGATGCTGGAGAACGGTACTCCTCACTTAAAGAAAATCGCCCACTTTTTATTGGAATGCGCGCAACAAGCCGTGTCAGAACCCTTGGAATACGTGCTGGATCGGCTTATTGGCTCCCGGGAAGGACAGTCCTTTACGAGCCCCTACCGCGGGTACCATTTTTCTGAAGCACGGTTCCAGGATAATCGCGGCGAGTATATCGCCTTTCTCTCCGCGTTGCGGTTATTGCGGAATAAATTGCGGGATTACCGCCGCAAGGAAGTAACCTACTTAGGAGATCTCATAGAATTCGTTGAATTACATGCGGAAAATGATATGCCGATCGTCGATGAGACTCCGTTTGTGAGCAGTGATGACGCGGTCCAGGTAATGACCGCGCACAAAGCAAAAGGCCAAGAATACGATACGGTCTTTATTATTAACGCCCAGGAATCGGTGTGGGCGGGCAGTGGCGGCCGACAGCAGCTTCCGTTCCCCAAAAATCTTCCCATAACTCCGGCGGGTGATGCGTTTGACGACCAGCTGCGCCTCTTTTTCGTGGCGTTAACGCGGGCGAAATCAACCGTGTATATTACCGGTCATGCCCACGATAGTAACGGAAAACCCTCGGTGTTGATGCCATTTATTGACCATAGCAAATTCGAATTCTCATCCATTCGACCCCAAGGAGTAGAACGTGCACTTGAGCACAGCTGGCAATCCTACCACCCTCTGCCTCGTAGCAGCGACACCCAAGCCGTATTAAAGCCGATCCTTGATGAATACCAGCTCAATGTAACGCATTTTTTGAAATTTCTTGATATCGCGTGGGCCGGCCCCCACGCCTTTTTGCTGGAAAGCTTATTACGGTTCCCGCAGGCGCCGACTGCATCGGCCGCTTACGGAACGGCAATACATATAACGGTATGGGAAATATACCGGTATATTTCCCAGCAACGGTCTTTGGATGTAGCTACGGTCCAGGAGATATTTGAGAATACGTTGGCTGAACAGCGGCTACAAACCCAGGAATATGAGAAATATCTCAAGCGGGGTAAACAAGAGCTCGCCCGTTACTTTCAGAAGCAGTATCCGGAATTTGACCCGGGACATGTCATAGAAAGGGATTTCAAAAAACAAGGAGCAGCGATTAATGACGCGCGTCTAAGCGGAAAAATAGACAAAATAGTAATACATGACAATAAAGTCTGCGATGTACATGATTTTAAAACCGGGAAACCGCTCACCAGCTGGAATAAAAACAGCGGGAATGAGGCACTGAAGGCATGGCGGTATAAAACGCAACTGATTTTTTACAAAATTTTACTCGAGCGCTCCCGGAATTGGTCTGATTACCGCGTTGATCGGGGTGTATTGGAGTTCGTACAACCCCATAGGGACGATATCATTCTCCTGGAACATACATTGGAAGACGGGGAGGTGGACCGAGTAGCACGGCTCATACAAGCGGTCTGGCGGCGCATCCAAAATCTCGATTTTCCAGACGTAGAAAAATACGAACCTAATATCTCAGGAATACGCCAATTTGAGGATGATTTGCTCACCGAACAGGGTACCCATTAAGGGACCGCGTAACTTTTCTCACAGATCTCATGGCACTCTTATGGAGAGGCAAATTGGTAATGAGCCCCAATTTTCCACATCAACACAGGATATAATTTGCATTACGGCTCCGTAGCTGATTAAATCGTAAGTATATACTTAATTACTTAAATATTTATGAACGAATTACAACACATCTTTCACAGTCTTGGCGATCAAACCCGCTTGTACATAGTTGAGTTATTGGAGCAGTACGAAAACATCTGTGTCAGCGAACTCGCTGATGCGCTATCATTATCCTCAGCAGCGATATCACAGCACATGAAAGTGCTGGAACTCTCCGGGGTCATTCGGCGTGAGCGACACGGACAAAAGACGTGTTATCAGTTGCAAACTGAAAACCCGATCATCCAGGATGTGCTGGCAATTATCCATAACAAAGAATTGCTCTACGGGTGAACATTCACCAAATAAGAGAAACCAAATCTACTGCAACTATCATTAGTCTGCGCGCACTTCGTGCGTTTGCCCTGTGGTAAGCAAACGGCTACACTAGACATAAGAGGAAAGAAGGGTGCAGGGGTTTGGTATGCGGAAAATCGTTATTTTTGATGTCCACGGAGAAGATAAACAGTATTACCGGCGTACCTTCAAAAATGTCTTCAAGACCAAAGTAGAATGCACCGAAGAGCCGTTAACTGAGGTAACCGCCAAAAAATACCATGATGCGACCGTGGTTTCCGTTTCACTTACCTCTCATATAAACACCAAAGTATTTAGTAAAATGCCCGAGCTGGAGCATATTGCCGCCCGCACTACCGGGATCGGACACATAGACATCCAGGCTGCAAAACGCCACCACGTGTTAGTAAGTACGGTTCCCGCGTACGACAAAACAACGGTGGCTGAACACGCTATCATGTTACTACTCGCCCTGGCCAGGCGTTTGTGTACGAGTATGCAACAAGTGAATGAAGGGGTGATAGACTATTCTGGACTGACCGGTTTCGAAGTAGCCGGTAAAACAATGGGGATTATCGGGTGCGGTCAAATCGGACGTCGAGTAGCCAGTACCGCGGCAGGATTGGACATGCGAGTAATCGGCTATGATCCAAACCCGGAAGAGGACCCTTCCATTACATATGTAGACTTCAAGGAATTATTAGAGGAAAGCGACGTAATAAGCCTGCATGCGCCTGCGACCGAAGATACGCACCATATAATAAATGCCGACACCCTTTCACGAATGAAAAAAGGAGTAGTGATACTCAATACTGCCGATGGCAGATTAGTAGACCTGCAAGCACTGATTGACGCGCTGTTTTCCGGGCAAGTCTCAGCTGCCGGCTTGGATGTGTTGGAAGGAGAACAATTGCTCCGTTTTGAAGAGGAGGTATCTCTTCTACACCCGGAAACGAATACCCAGGACTTACTTCTTACCACCGAACACAATGTGTTATTGCGAATGCCGAACGTAATCATCACTCCGCATACCGGATTTAACAGCCATGAATCCTTGCAACGTATACGGCATGCAACGGCAGATAATATCAAACAATATTTAATGCACCGCCCGCAAAATCTCGTCAATAAAAAATGATATCTGTCTTCAAGAATCCTTCAGGGATAAGCGACGGACAGTATATGCTAAGCTGTTAACATATGACGGAATTCGTTACCTTTTTCATTATTATCGGAGCGGCATTACTGTTTTCAGAATTTTTCAACAGACTTCATCTTCCGTGGGTTACCGCCTTAATTGTTTCGGGGATAGTGTTCGGCACGGAAGGCCTTGGTTTAATCCATTCCAATCAGGTAACCGATTTTTTCTCCGAAATCGGATTGGTCTTTTTGATGTTTATGGCCGGTTTGGAAATCCGGTTCAGCAGCTTTCGTAATCTGCATCGGGAAGTCACCACCATAAGTCTTTTTTCAGCCATATTACCGTTTCTGGCGGGTATTACGATCGGTATAGCATTCGAACTCACCCCTGTGGAAACACTTCTATTGGCGGCGACATTAATTTCTTCTTCGATCGCGGTAGTTCTACCCTCTCTGGAGGGTGCGCATATCTTCAGAAAAAAGCTTGGCAACACCATAGTAGCTTCCACAGTAGCACTTGATATTGCCAGTGTAACCGTATTTTCCGTGCTTATTCAGCAATTCACGGCGACAAACATACCTTTGCCCTTACTATATGGATCGCTTCTTGTAGTATTAGTATTACTACGGTTGGCTGTGCCGAGGATCGAATCCTATTTCGCTCGAAGAAAAACACAAAAGTTTGAACAGGAATTACAGCTCATCATAAGTGTATTGGTCGGCACCGTTATATTATTCAGTATACTCGGTCTTCAACCCGCGGAAGCGGGATTTTTTGCCGGCTTAATCCTCAGTGATACGGTCAAAAGTAAAATGACCTATGCCAAACTCCATGCTGTTGCGTACGGGTTATTTATACCGGTCTTTTTCGTTATGGTAGGAGCAGAAATTAACATGGATATATTTTACGGCAATACGGCGGTACTGTGGCTGACTCTCGCTGTAATATTGGGGTCGATGGGAACGAAATTCGTCAGCGGATGGCTGGCGGGTCGGGCCAATGGCTTCGCGTCACTTGAAAGCAAATTAATAGGTGCGGCTACTATGCCACAACTTAATGTGCCGTTGGCGGTAGTGTCTGCCGGGTTCGTGTATGGCTTAATCGGCCCCGAACTCTTGACGGCGTTAGTTTTATTAAGTGTGGTAACAACGTTTATAGCACCTCCACTTATGGGGCGTTTAGCAAACCGGGTAGCAAAGGTTGACAATCAGGCAAGCGAATCGGCATAATCAAAGTACGCACCGTAGCTCATAGTAGTTATGGAAAATAAAATAAAAATATCTATCCAGGAATAACAAACGCGGTGAGCGTAGGTCTATGCCTGGGTACGGCAAAGGAGTCGCCTTATGGCTATAAATGTGGTTCACCATACTGATTGGCAATCAGTGGTTATACGGGTCCAGTAATCATTCAAAGCATATCCGATGGATATTTTTCTTGAGATTAGCCGTCTACTGATACTTGCTACCGCAGTTGCTGCTCTCATGCAGTTTCTGCGGCAGCCGTTAATCATCGGCCATATTATTACGGGATTGCTCGTAGGTCCGGCAGTCCTGGATCTGGTACATTCAGAACAAACAATCCAGCTATTCTCCAATATGGGAATAGCGTTATTGCTATTTATTATCGGTCTGGGATTAAACCCCAAAATAATCCGGGAGGTAGGCAGGATAGCGCTCGTGACGGGTGTGGGGCAGATACTTTTTACTGTGGCCGTTGCTTTCCTGGTGGCAACATCGCTCGGTTTCTCGCTTGTCCCGGCGCTATACATCGCTATCGCGATGGCGTTTTCCAGTACTATAATTATTTTGAAACTGCTGTCGGATAAACGCGATACGCATAGACTGTATGGCAAAGTAGCTACCGGGTTTTTGTTAGTGCAAGACGTAGTGGCGGTAACCGCTTTGATCGTCGTAACCGCCTTAACACGAGACCAGGCACTATCGGAAGTCATCTCCCATACGTTGATAACCGGCATACTATTCATTGCCGTCGTGGCATTGATTGCGCACTATATATTGCCGCGTCTCCAATCTTTTCTGGCACGTTCACAGGAGTTTCTGTTCTTATTTGCTATAGGGTGGGGATTTGGTGTGGCGGCGATCGCCCAGGAAATCGGTTTTTCCATTGAAATCGGAGCGTTAGCGGCCGGCGTCGCGCTTGCCAACTCCCCGTACGCGTTCGAAATTTCCTCACGCATGCGGCCGCTGCGCGATTTCTTTATCGTATTGTTTTTTATCGTACTCGGGAGCGAACTCCAAATTGCCAACATGGGTGCGGGTCTCTGGCCGGCCTTGGTATTGTCAATCGTGATATTGGTCGGCAATCCAGCTATCGTGATGACGATCATGGGGATTTTGAAATTTACCCGCAAAACCAGTTTCAAGGCGGGACTGACAGTGGCGCAAATCAGTGAGTTTTCTTTGATATTAATTATATTGGCTCGGGATGGCGGACATATTTCAAATGAGCTCGTAGCCATGCTTACGTTGGTAGCCATGATCACCATTGCCTGTTCAACCTATATGATAATCTATGCCGATAAAGTATATGAGTGGTTGGCTCCGTACTTAAAAGTATTTGAACGGAAAAGCGCCCGATCAGAACCGGATGTAGGAGATGAATATGATGTGATTATATTTGGATTCAAATCAGGAAGCCGGAGTTTCCTGAGCGGCTTCCAGGGATTGAAGCAACGGTATCTGATCGTGGATTACGACCCAGAAGTAGTCGACGCGCTCAATCGGGAAGGGGTAGATGCGGTGTACGGCGATGCGAATGATACGGAGTTTCTGGAAGATCTTCCACTCGATAAGGCTAAAATGGTGATTATTACCGCGACCGAGTTTACCGTGAACGCGGCAGTCGTTTCCCATATTACGCAACAACACCCGGAAATGCTAGTCATAGCCAAGGCCGAAGAGGCCCACGAAGCAGAACAATTATACGATATGGGTGCTTCCTATGTTATGATGCCGCACTTCCTGGGAAGTTTGGAAATAGCTCGGCGGGTGAGGAAGCACGGGGTTGATGCGCACGAACATTTCCGGCGTGCCCGCAATTCCCATTTAGCGTATATTCACCAGAACGGGGAATAACTTACCCGGGCTGCTGGTTATTCGTTTAATTCGGCCTCGATGCGTTGGCGAAGAACATCAGTGCTTTCCACTTGTTCTCCATTAACGAAAAACGTCGGAGTGCTTTGTACTCCTAAATCTTGGGCAATGCGTAAATCGGAATCGACTTTATCTCCCGTGTTTTCAAAATCGCTGCGGTATTGTTCCATATCAAGCCCCAACTGTTCGGCGTAGGTGGCGAACGTTTCTCGGGCGTTGGGGTCATTGCTCCACTGTTGTTGCCGGGCGAATAAAAGATCGTGCATTGCCCAGAAATCATCTTGCTGTGCTGCGGCTTCGCTGGCTCGGGCTGCGTCACGGGCGTGCGGATGGATGCTCGCGATGGGAAAATGCCGATACACCAAGCGGACATCACCGGAAAAATCATCCAGTATTGTTTCCAACGTTGATTCGGCTCTCGCACAATGCGGGCATTGAAAATCGCCGTATTCGATGATAGTAACCGCTGCCTCTTCCGCGCCGCGGATATGGTCTTGGGAGGTGACTTCTAGCGGATCTCCGTTTGATCGGGGTTGGGATGGGGCGCTCGCGTCTTCACGGAAAAACAAAAAAGCGCCGAACATAAGGATGACGACTCCGGCAATGATAATCCAGAAACTTTTCCCCATACGTCTATTCCCCCTTAATATATTTCTGACTGCATTATACCGTATCGTATCTTTGTTATCGATAGCTCTTGTTTCGTTTCCCGTGCTACACTGAACGGTAGTCATAACCGTATTTTTAATGTTTATAAATTTTTCAAAAAACAAACTACAACGAAATATCGGATTAGTAATGCTCTGTGTTATCGGTTTGGGCGGTACCGTAGGCGGCGGTATGTTCGTATTGCTGAGCCATGGGGCGGGAGTTGCCGGAGTATATTTGCCGATCTCCTTTTTACTCGGTGGAGTATTGGCCTTTTTCGGAGCGTTGTTATACGCGGAGTTAGGCACCACCATTCCGCGGTCAGGTGCCGGTCTGGCTCTAGTATTCAACACCACTCGTCATCGGTATTATCCGTTTGTTTTTTCCTGGCTTATACTGCTAGGGGATGTAAGTTACCTGGTGATTAACGCGCTCGGTTTGGCGTTTTATGCTAACTTCTTTATACCCGTTCACCCGATCATTATCGCGCTTACCGCGTTAGGGTTGTCAGTACTGATCAATTTACGGGGTGTGGCGAGTACCGGAAAGAGCGAAATTATTACGGCGGCCACCCTAGTAGGGTTGTTATTGATCTATGCGGTAATCGTGGTACTTAATCCGAGTTTCCAATTTGCACCAGGGGAATTTGTGGCGCAAATGCCAGGGAATATATTGCCGATCATCGCCGGTATTTCATTGATATTCACCACGTATATCGGATATGAATATATTGCTTCAGTGGCTGAAGAAGTGAAGGAGCCGGAAAAAAATATTCCGCGCGCGCTCATGATAACCGTCGGACTGGCGACCCTTATATTTACTGTTGTGTCCATGGTAACCGTACACATAGTACCCATAGCAGAATTAAGCAATTCCGATACGCCCTTCTTATTAATCGCGGAACATCTTGGCGTGATAGGCTGGGTCGTAATAATTCCCGCAGCCATTCTCGCGACGGCCGGCTCATTGCTTGCAGCTACTTTGGTAGCTTCCAGGCGTTTGTACGCACTCGGGGAAGAAGGGTATTTCCGGAACACGTTTTCCGCGCTTAATCATAATAACGTGCCATACCGAGCAGTGTTCGGCGTCACTATACTGGCAATATTCCTTTTGATAACGAATTCAGTCACGTTCATCGCGTATATGGGGAATGCTGTTTATTTAGTAAGCTTGATCGTTATTGCGGTTTGTTTGATGCGGTTCAGACGACAACGGCCGTACTTGGCCCGACCATTCAGGATCCCGTTCTTCCCGTGGCTTCCCATCGGCATGATCACACTGGCCGTGGGAGTATTAGCAATGGTCGGTCCGGTATCGTTGTTCGCTACCGCGTTATGGGCACTACTCGGGTACTTGGTCTACTTATTAACCCGTATTACCGTAGAACGGCTGTATTGGGCTACGTGGGGCGCCATGTTCTTTCTCTTGATATTCGGAGTTGCCGGTGTGCTCTACCTACTCTAGCGTGAGAAGCAGTCCAGCGAATACGGTTAACAAACCATAGATGCCGCCAAATGCAGCCAGGTAATTGCGTGCATCGGCCGGAAGGGTGAACCCGACTACTTCACTGAAGATTCCCGCAGCGGCGATGAGCAAAAGAAAACCGCCGAGTACGCATGCGCCGCCCACTACCGGTCTGAGCCGTTGGGCGTTGGCGGTGTCATACAGCTCTGAGACCGTTTCTTCCGCTTTAGTCGTTTCTTCTTCTACGTCCTTGAGAAGTTTATTAACGTCTTCTTCTTCGGTTAGCGTAGTGGCGTAATTATGAAGGGCTGAGTTACGGATTTCCGGATTCTTTTTGACTTGACGAACGATTTCGTCCCAATCGGAATCTTCGGGAAACTGGTGTTTGTAATTGGCATTAAGCCAGGTAATAAAATCCTTTTTAGCGGAATTGTTGGAAATGAAATCCAGTACTCGGACACGCTCTTTTTGCTGCTCCTGCTGGCGTTTCTTTTTGCTTTTAAGACTGAATTGCATGGTGGCATTTTAACATACATACAATAGGGCGGCTTACAAACCCGTTTGCGATTGCCGGCAGGATGCCTGATACTATTGGGAAGATGAATTATATACCCGCCAAGGAAACACCGGAGTATATCGACGCCCAGGTTACGCTCAAAGGCTGGGTCCATAGCATCCGCGATATGGGGAAAATGGCCTTTATCGACGTTCGGGATCATACCGCGATCGTCCAAGCGGTTATGAACAGCGAAGCACTGCCCAAGTTAAGCGCCGAAGACGTCGTGGAGGTTTCCGGGACGGTAAAACAACGGGGCGAACGCTTCGTGAACCCCAATCTTATTACTGGGGCGATCGAACTAACGGCTGACTCTATTACCGTATTGAGCGAAGCACGAGAACTTCCTATCGAAGTCAAAAAGGACACGCGGGATATCAACGAAGAGGTGCGGCTGCAGTATCGGTATTTGGACTTGCGCTCTGAACGCATGCAGGCCAACTTGCGCCTGCGCCATAAGGTTACGCAGTTTATACGTAACTATTTGAGCGGCCAGGAATTTATCGAGATAGAGACCCCCTTGTTAACCAAGGGCACGCCGGAAGGAGCCCGGGAATTCTTGGTACCATCGCGTCTGCATCCAGGGAATTTTTATGTGTTGCCCCAGTCGCCGCAGCAGTTAAAGCAATTGTTGATGGTGGGCGGGTTCGGCCGGTATTTCCAATTAGCCAAAGCCCTCCGGGATGAAGACCAGCGCGGCGACCGGCAACCCGAACACACCCAGATAGATATGGAGTTATCCTTTGTAGATCGGGATACGATTCTACAGATCAATGAAGATATGCTGGTGGCAATGGTCGAAGAATTACTTCCGGATCATCATGTTAGCCAAGTGCCATTTCCCCGGTTAAGTTACGCGGAAGCCATGGAAACCTATGGTACTGACAAGCCGGACTTGCGCCATGACAAAACAGACCCCACCGAACTGGCGTTTAGCTGGATAGTCGACTTTCCTATGTTTGAACGGGAACAAAGCAGCCAGGATATTGTGGCAATGCATCACCCGTTTACTGCTCCCAAGGAAGAAGATGTTTCTTTATTGAAAAGCAATCCATTGGAAGTTACCGCGAATGCGTATGATTTGGCATTAAACGGGTATGAGGTTGGCGGTGGATCCATGCGTATTAGTGATCAAGCATTGCAATATACGGTGTTTGAAGCGCTGGGAATGAAAGAAGAAGACGCGCAAAAGCGTTTCGGGCATCTACTTGAGGCATTTACCTATGGTGTGCCGCCGCATGGGGGTATAGCACTTGGATTGGACAGGTTGCTCATGGTGCTGGCGAATGAAGAGAATATACGCGAAGTCATGGCTTTTCCGAAAACGGGTGATGCCCGCGATCCTATGACAGGAGCACCCAGCGAAGTTTCCAACCAAGCACTCACCGATGTACATATTAAGAAACTCATAGATTAACTTGATTTAGAATTAAAAAATAAGCCTTATTAAAGCTGTTATTTTAACTCTAACCTTGAAATAGAGTTAAGTATTTGACACCGTGAGTATAGATTGATATATTTAACTTAGTAATTACTTACAACCTGTTTTTTGTGAGTATATATTAAGTTAAAGGAGATTTTATTAATATGGAAGAAAGCAATAATAACA
>CAZXAD010000016.1:0-11736 GCA_964638825.1 uncultured Candidatus Saccharibacteria bacterium
AGCATACTCAGCTATACGAACAGACGTTAAATACCGTTAAAATGAATGTAGCCGCTGGGCTGCCGTTAGACCAAGAAGACATCTACGTATATCGCCAGAGTTTTATTCCAGCCCACAGTGAACTGACATGGATTATCAGCTGCTTTACGTATTTCGGCGAAATGAGCCGTATGACGCAGTTTAAAGACAAAACAAAAGATACGGGGAGTGATGCGGTATCAGTCGGCTTATTTAATTATCCTGTTCTAATGGCAGCTGACATTTTACTATACGGCGCCGAATACGTGCCCGTGGGTGATGACCAGACGCAACACCTGGAATTTACCCGTGATATAGCTGAGCGGATGAATAGTCGATTCGGCGAACTGTTCACGGTGCCAAAACCAGTCAAAGAACAGCACGCGCTTTTTGGGAAAGACCAAGGTCTACGTATCCGCGACCTAATAGAGCCGACCAAAAAGATGAGCAAGAGCGATGAAACAGGGAAGGGCGTGCTATTTCTTAATGATACGCCGGAGAACGCACGTAAAAAGATCAAAAGCGCTACTACTGATAGCTTAGGCGAAGTGCAGTATGATTACGGACAGCGCCCTGGTGTCAGTAATCTAATAGATATTCTTACCTTGCTAGGCGGAGACCCAGAGCAATTCATGGGCCACACTCAATACGGTCCGCTTAAAGAAGAAGTAGCGGAAAAAGTAGCGAATTTCCTTCAGGATTTCCAGGCTCGGCTTAATGAGCTCGATGAGAAAACCATAGAGAATAAATTGAATTCCAGTGAAAAACAGATGCAGGAAATGGCGGATCAACGACTCCATACTGTTCAGCAAGCTGTCGGACTGCGGGCAAAATAAGGGTTAATTATCGATGTCAGTGCGAGTGTTTACAAAACTGTGCTAATATAGGCATATATTAATTGCGTGGAGGAAGACATGGAAAGAGATCCATCTGAAGGCTCCGTTAGTCATATCGAAACATCAGGCGATGAAGAGATTCATCAAGAGCAACCATGGGAGGGACGGTTTTTGCCTCGCCACCCCGACGAGGAAACCAGTGATTTTATGTGTAGCGAAATCATGGAAACGTTAGACGAATGTGCATACGGTAGAGGGCTTGTTGCTTCCGAACTTGCCGATGAAACAGCTCGTCGATTGTATGAAAAACATGGCGAAGTAGTGTTTGGAAGTGGTGATATAAAAGTGGAAACCAGTAAAATGTGGGGAAACCAAATTAGAATGGCGCCTGACAGAACATTGCATCCTAAATAGTTTATTTTTATTTAATCACCTACACTGTAGCTAAAAATACTACATTAATGTACGTGTATAACTATTGACACAGGAAAGTGCTCGTGCTAAGTTGAGGGTAAGCTTTTAATAGCGCCTGAGTGAATCAGGAAAAATAAACATCACACTAACCAAAACAAAAACTATTAAAAGCTGCTCCTTTACATACCATCTATCTGCATTAGGCGGATGGATGTACTACCTCCTTCTCGATGGCCTCCTGCTGTGGTAGGGCCGGCGTGGATATCAGGAGATTATATCCAGCCCGGCCTTACCAGTACCGGTAAGGTGGCTATCAACGCCCCCGCGAAGCGCTTAGCTTGCTGGAGGGCGAACTCTAGCTGGCAGCAACGTTTATCGTTGTATTTTGTCGCCAGTCTTGAGTTATAGACGGGGCGACAAGCGCTAATAAAATTATATCGAGCGGATTTGTCGCCTCGTTCTTCCATTTATAAATCAAGAATCAACAATAAAGAATTTTCTTTCCGTCATTCGGGGCAACGAGCCGGAATCCATAGATTAATCAAAGCCGGATTTAAGCTGATTTCGGACCTTCCGTAGAAACACTTTTCGTAGTGGGCGGGATGGCGAAGGAAAGGTTTTTCATTTTCCCTAATTTCTAATTTCAAATTCCTAATTTCTTTTACTCAACGCTCAACCCTGATTACTCTGCTATACTGACGGGTATGCCCAAAAAAGCTATTCGAGCAGTACAAATCGGGAGCGGCATAGGAGCTTTCGGGCTCGTTATGGCCATGTTTTTGACTAACCCCGAAGAGCTGGGGCCGTTCGGTATTACCGTATGGTTTACCGTATTTCTGTTAGTTTTAGCGGGAGCAATAACCCTCCTGTTGTATTGGATACGAGGGCAGCAAACCACTCCAGCGTTCATGCGGGCGCTGCGCCGCGGGTTTTTCATCAGCATATGGGCGACAGGGTTATTAGCACTCGGGAGTTTGCGTCAGCTGACGATCAGGGATATTATCTTAATAACTGTATTAGTGGTGGTAATAGATTTTTATATGCGGCGGATGCAGCAATAATGACAGAACGTGATGTAACAACCGCGCTCAAACATATACAAGCGGCTCAATCCGAAGAGGAACTGGAGGAGCAGCGGCTAAAGTATTTGGGACGGAAAGGGAAGCTGACGCAGGCGCTCCGGAACATCAGCGAACTACCGGATGATCAGCGTGCGAATAAAGGAAAAGAATTAAACCGGTACAAAAAACAGATAGAAGATGCGCTGCAATCCCGGCGTGAAGAGTTGCATGCTGAGAAACTGCAAACGGAAACACAACAAGTAATCGACCTGACCAGGCCGGGACTCGGCGTGACAAGAGGAAGATTGCACCCGGTAGAATCGCTGCAATACGATGTTATCCGCCTGTTCCAGCAATTAGGCTTCGAGGTAGTAGAAGGGCCGGAAATCGAAACCGATTGGTACAACTTCGAAGCTTTGAACCAGCCGCCCGAACATCCCGCGCGCGACACCCAGGACACGTTTTATCTGGAAAACGGATTTATACCACGGACACAGACGTCTTCGGTACAAATACGCCATATGGAGCAAAATAAACCGCCGGTCCGCATCATTTCTCCGGGTAAAGTGTACCGGAATGAAGATGAAGACGCCACGCACCTCTGGAGTTTTCGGCAAGTCGAGGGATTAGTAGTTGATGAAAATATACGTCTGAGCGATTTGAAAGGCACATTGGAGTTTATGCTAAAGGGTTTATTCGGCGAATCGACGCAACTGCGCCTCAGACCCGACTATTTCCCCTATACGGAACCATCCGTAGAGGCGGATGCCAGCTGTATGATGTGTACGGAGGACGACAGAGCACACTGTCGGGTATGCAAGGGTACCGGCTGGGTAGAACTCGGTGGCGCCGGCATGGTGCACCCCCAAGTATTGCGCAATGTCGGGATTAATCCGGAAGATCACAGCGGGTTCGCGTTCGGTTTCGGGTTGGAACGATTGGCGGCGGTCAAGTACCAAGTGCCGGATATGCGAGAGCTATGGCGCCCCAACTTGCGGTTTTTGGAGCAATTTTGATGAGAAATTCGAAACAAGAAGCACGAAATACGAAACAATATCAAAACTCAAATGTTCAAAATTATGACGTTTGTAATTTTGAATTTAAAAATTATTTCGAATTTCGGATTTATAATTTAGGATTTAAACTATGCTAATAGTCGTCGAGTGGTTGAATGAATATCTGTCCGAGCCGCTTGGTTCCGCGCGGATGGCATCAGCGTTGGAAGCAGCCGGTATCGAAGTGGAAGATACGACCCGACCACCCGAATTCAACGATAAGATCGTAGCTGCCACGGTCGAAGAAGTGAAACCGCACCCGAATGCCGACAAGCTTCGTCTTGCCATAGTAAACACCGGCAATAAGCAGTACGAAATAGTATGCGGCGCTCCGAATCTGTACGAAGGCCAACGGGCGGTTCTCGCCCAAGTCGGTGCTCAGCTGCCGGATGGAACCGACATACAGGAAACGGATATTCGCGGACAGACATCACATGGCATGCTGTGCAGTGAATATGAACTGGGTTTGGGCGGAGCTCACGAAGGGATTATGGATCTCGGGCCGGAAGTTGAGCCGGGCACTCCCTTACACGCTGTTTATAGTGACAATTACACCTTGATTGATGTAGATACACCAACAAATAGATGGGATATACAGAGTTATGTCGGGATCGCGCGCGAAGTCGCCGCCCACAGCGAGGTTGATTTCATATTCGACGTTACGAAATCGTCGGACAGCCAGGGGGAGCGGAGCGACGCACTATTTGAGAACCACGTTCAGGATGAAGTGCCGTCTTACGGTTTGGTGCAATTGACGTTACCAGGTAAACAAGTTCCAGACTCACCTTCGTGGATGCAACGGCGTTTGCGTTTTCACGGGGTTAAGCCGATGAACGGGGTAGTCGATATTACCAATTACGCTATGTTGGTCACTGGCCAGCCATTGCATGCCTTTGATGGCGACGTAATAGAGGGAGGGATACAAATACGATACGCCGGAACCGATGAAGCATTCGCGACGCTGGACGGGGTGGAACGGACGCTTAGCAGTAATGACCTCGTCATTGCGGATGATTCCGGTCCGATCGCGTTAGCCGGAGTAATCGGCGGAAGCCGTAGTGAGATCTCCGCTCAAACGAACACTATTACGCTGGAAGCAGCTTCGTTTGAAGGTGTGATGGTGCGAAAAACCGCCAAACGCCACGGACTCCGAACAGAAGCCAGTGCACGGTTTGAGCGGGGCATCCCCATGAAAGCGGTTAAGCATGCTCTGCGGTATGCCGTAGGGTTATTGCAGGAATACACCGGCGCGGAGGTCCGCGCCTATCAAACCGAACGTGCCAAATGGCCATGGGTGCAACACATAGGAGTGCCTACCTCCCGGGCCGCGGTGCTGAGTGGCGTAGATGGCCTGTCGCGCGAGGATATAGCCGGGCACTTGCAAAAGTTGCAATTCGAAGCTCGGCCGTTCGATGTTGCCGCTGAAGCCCGTTCCCATCTCGGCAAACCATATAAATGGGGGGCCAGTTTTAAGACTGACGGAACCGAGGCATTTGATTGTTCCTATTTGATAGATTATCTCTACTCATTGATAAACGTTCACGTCGGGCATACCGCTCTGGGGCAATATGAGCTCGGTACTCCCGTGGAGAAGGACGAGTTGCGTCCCGGAGATGTCGTATTTTATGAAGGCAAAATAGAACATTCCGCCACCGACCATTACTACACGCGCAACGGTGATCTCACCCATACCAAGCATGCGCTGGATGAGACGAAGAAAGTAGGCCATAACGGAATATATGTCGGTGAAGGGAAAGTAGTCATGGCGGCAGAGTACCGCTATGAAGACGGAGAGTGGGTAAAGCGGGAAGAGCAGGGAGTTATCGAAGTCGAATTATCCGAATTCACTGAAAACGGTGGATATCTTGGTGCTCGACGATATGTTGAAAATCTGGATGATTATGTCACCGTGACAGTCCCGTGGTGGCGGCCGGATGTCACCATGCTGGAAGACATCATAGAAGAAGTGGTGAAATTAATCGGTCTTGATGAAATACCTTCCACGCTTCCGAAGTGGCAGCCACAGGAAGTAGCTCCCGATGAGTATTGGCACCGATTGAATGAAATCCGCTGGTTGCTGTATGGTCTGGGTTTATTTGAAGTCACCACGTATCCCTTTATTAGTGAAGACGATATTACAACGTTCCATCTGGACAAGGAACATTTAAAACTTGCCAATCCTCGCTCCCAGGAACAGGCCTATTTACGGACGACGGTATTGCCGCTTCTCGTGAAGTCAATCGCGCATAATACCGGCTACGTCCGTGAATTCGGGATATTCGAGATAGCACGAGTATTCTTCCCGGAAACCGAGCAACAACTGCCCACGGAACAGATAAAACTCGGGATTGCCATGAAAACCGATTCCGTACTCAAGCTCAAAGGGTATCTCGATCAATTGGTGCGCCATATCCACGGTGAAGCAGAAATAGAGTCGGGTATAGAACGCGTGTTCGGCCACCCGGCGCGTCAGGCACATATCCGCTTCGGCAGGGAAACGGCCGGATGGTTCGGAGAGGTGCACCCGGATATACTGACTAATCTGAAAAGCCGCGAGTCTATCATGTGCGCGGAAATCGATATCACGACGCTGCTTCGGCATTGGCAGCCGGCCCGATTCCATCAGTTACCGAAATACCAGAGCAGTTACCGCGATATCACTATATTGGTACCACCACGCGCGCAGTGGCAGGATCTCCACAGAAGCGTGGAACAGGTGAAAGATGTGGAAGCTACGTTTGTTGATGAATACCACAAAGAAGGGAAAAAGGCCGTAACTATCCACTTGGAGTTACTCGCGCGGGACGCAACCCTCACAGATGCCAAGATCCGTGAACGCGTGGAACGAATAACACAAATACTCAAGACTGAACACGGAGCAGAAATCTCTTCGTAAACCCATTTTAAAAATCCGGCCATATTTCTGATGCTACCCTCTTAGTAAATCAGGGTTGATTTGTTATACTATAAAATAGTATGGCACAAACTCCCCACTCTCCGGAATCGCACCAGTATCAACCGCCGGAGCAGTTTCCGCAGCAACCCGAACAGTTATCACCGCAATCACCCGAACAGGAACCCGAGGGTCAGGAGCGGCAGGCTGAACAAAAACCGGAGCAAGTCGACCGGGATGACCGCGTCGTATTACCGCAGGTAACGGATGATGACGATGATTCATCCGATGATAATTCAACCGATACGGCTACCCAGAGCCCTCCCGCTGATACTCAGTCGACGAACGCGAACTCGATGCCCGCGATCGCCGAAGATGTGGATGTGATCGAGAAAGCATGGGTGGATAAAGCTAAACAGATAATCCAAGACACAAAAGATGATCCGCACGCTCAAGAGAAAGCGTTTGAGGATTTACAGATCGAATATCATAAAAAGCGGTATGGCAGGGATATTAAAGCCGCGCGCTGAGGCAGGAAGGCACGTTTACTGATGCAAGCAGTCGTAATAATCGGAATTCTAGTATTTATCGTAGGTGCGGCGTTGGCAGGCGGGTATTATCTGTATCGCCGCGGGCTCCGGTATGCCAAAGGCATTGAACGGGGTATCAAAATGGTGCCGATCCTCATCAATCTTCCGCCTCCGAGCGAAGACGCGGAAGTAAGCGGACGGGATGTGCGCGATGTTATCCAGGAACGGATTTCCCAGGCAGAAGTACTATACAACCTGATTGCCAGTACCGCCACCAAAGGATTCAAGAGCAAATTTTTCGGCCAGCGCCACATCGCGTTCGAAATGGTGGCGATTGACGGGGTGATCCGTTTCTATGCTGCCGTGCCGGTAGCTATGGTAGCGGTGATCAAGCAGGCGGTACTCACCGCATATCCGGGGGCTAACCTGGAAGAAGTCGAAGATCACAATATTTTCAGCGAGTCAGGGAAAATCAGCGGTACTTATGGGGGTGAAATCAAACTAAAAAGTGAATACGCCTATCCGATTGCTACCTTCGATCAGCTAAAACGGGATACGATACAAGGACTTATCAACTCCCTTACGTCATTAGAGGAAGGGGATGGCGCCGGCATTCAGATTCTCCTGCGACCTGCCAGGGAAGGGTGGATGAAAAACTCCGAATCGCTGGCGAAGAAGAAACGCGAGAATAAAGAAAAATCCGGTTTCTCTTTCAAGCATGTGCTCCAGGCGCCATTCAAAGTGCCCGAAGGGGGTGATGATAAAGAAGGGGGAGGCAGTCCTCCGAAACAAATGAGCAATATCGAACAGACGGCGGCGGATGCCATTGAAGAAAAAGCCAAGTCGGCCGGGTATGAAGTATTGATCCGGGTTATCGCCTCCTCAAACACGGCCAGCCGCTCCCAGGCGATCACTAATAACATCGTGTCTTCATTTTCACTGTTCGACGCGCCGGGACTGAACGGGTTTAAGTTCGAGGCAGCCAAAAATATGGAACGGTTCGTAACAGATTTCATTTTCCGGTCGTTCCCTCCGGAACGCCACCAAATGATCTTAAACAGTGTGGAATTATCTACGCTGTTCCACTTTCCGGACGCGCAATTTACTCAGACGACAAAGGTGCAGCGCCAATATTCAAAACAGATCGAAGGCCCCAGCCAGCTTAGCCAGGAAGGCATGATCATCGGGTACAATGTCTACCGCGGTGTCAAAAAGCAAATCCGCCTCAGTGATAATGATCGCCGTCGCCACATTTACATTGTCGGGCAGACCGGTACCGGTAAGTCCGTATTGCTGGAAAATATGATGGTGCAGGATATGCAGGCAGGCAAAGGGTTTGCCTTTATCGACCCGCACGGCGATGCCGCCGAGACAATTCTCGGCATGATACCCAAAGAACGCAGCGAAGATGTGATTTATTTCGATCCCGGCTCGATGGAGAATCCGCCCGGGCTCAACCTGTTCGAATATCACACCGAAGACCAGAAGGACTTCCTTATCCAGGAAGCTCTGAACATGTTGTACAAGCTCTATGATCCGCAACAACAGGGAATCATCGGTCCGCGGTATGAACACCTGTTCCGTAACGCCGCCTTAACGGTCATGGCCGACCCGAACGGCGGTACGTTTATCGATATACCGAAACTATTCCGCGATCCGCAATTCGTGAAAGAAAAGCTCAAACACGTGGAAGATAAGACAGTGCTCGAATTTTGGCAGAAGGAAATGCCCCAGTCGCAACGGTCCAGCGATTTCGGTGAAATCGTCAGCTGGTTCGTGTCCAAATTCGGCGCATTCCTGAGCAACCAAATGATGCGCAATATCATCGGCCAGCCAAAAAGCGCCTTTGATCTCCGCGACGTCATGGATAATCGCAAAATCTTGATCGCCAACTTGAGTAAAGGCCGCCTGGGCGAACTCAACTCCATGCTGCTGGGCATGATTTTCGTCATGAAATTCCAGGCAGCTGCCATGAGCCGGGCGTCACAGCCGGAAAGCGAGCGGGTGGACTTCTCGTTCTATATCGACGAGTTTCAAAACTTTTCCACCGAGTCGTTCGCCTTTATTCTCTCGGAGGCGCGGAAATACCACTTGAACATGATCGTGGCCAACCAATACATCAGCCAGCTCAGTGAGGAAGTACGGGAGGCCGTATTCGGCAACGTGGGCACGATTATCAGTCTTCGTACCGGCCCCAATGATGCTGACTTCCTGGTTAAACAATTCTCACCCGTATTCAATGATCGTGATTTGGTGAACCTGCCTAATTACCATGCGGCGGTCCGTCTTATGAGCCAAGGATTGCCGAGCCAACCGTTCAGCTTGGTGACATTGCCGCCAATCGGAGAGAACAACCCGAAATTGGCAGAAGCATTGAAACAGTTGTCGGATGCCAAATACGGCCGGCCGCGACAAGAAGTGGAAGATGAAATTTTCGACCGGCTGTCTACCAAGCCGGCACCGAATCCGTATGAAAGTTTAGCCACTTCAAAGAGCGGCGATTCTTCAGAAGGGAGTGCTTCCAAGCCGGCAAGTGGCTCTGGCCAGAGTGACGGTTCTTCATTCTTGGACGAATGGCTGGCTAAGCGCCGCCAATCCATGCAACAACAAGGAGGGAGACCATCAGGACAATCCCCCCAGGCGCAACCCCCGCAGCAAGGAACGGGCTCTCTAACTCATGGCAATAAATCGTCAGTAAGAACCAATAACGCTCACAAAGGAGGACGCATGACGTCAAACCAATCTGAAAATACGAATATGGATCAGCCGAACCAGAGGCAGGAAAACACACACTCTGGTCAGGCTTCATCGCAATCGGCACCACAGAACACGCCACCGACTTCTGGTGGACAACAACCTTCTTTTCAACAACAAGGGGATGGTAAACAATATGTGTCTGGAGCCGATGCAAATACGCCGCCTGTCTCAGGTGATCCGCAACAACCTGCATCTCCCGGTACATCCTCGACCTCAGGGGGGCAGCAACATGCGCATTCTGGCTCGAACCCTTACAACTCCGAAGATGTGTATCAAACTCACTCCGCACCGGATTCAAGCTCACAAGGCCAGAGCAATACCGCCGCCCATGAGCGGACCGTTGAGCCTCCCGAAGATCGTAACGATAATCAAGCCCGCGAAGCCTTGTTAGCGGCATTGAATGATGATGAAAAAGGGGGATCAGAAGGCCAAACTGCATCTAATGAAGAGAATGCGCCAGCCGAGCATGCGGATGCAGCTCCAGCTCAACGGCCGCCAAACCAAGGTGCTGATTATCCACCTTCAGGCGCGCACGGACAAACAGGACAAACTGTGCAAGAAGATGGAACCCAATCTTCACCACGGTCTTCCGCTCAAATGGATGAAGGTCAAACTACTAACAACGAACAGCCGCTAATACAGCCACACCCTGATCCACAGCCGCCGACCGCAGAACCTGAAAACACTACCCAGTCTGCGGAGGAAGTTTCTTCCGGACAACCACCTTCTGCTAGCGAGCAACCACCAGAAACTCCTGCTGCTTCCGCGAATACTGAGGAGGCTGCTCCTGGTGAAACGGTAACTCCGGAGGCGTCGCAGAAAGAAAGTGAAAATGATACTTCTTCTGCAGCGCAAACGACAAACCAGTCCGTACCTTCAGAAGCTCAAGCTCCCCAGGTAGAGAAGACGCAGACGGAACAAACGGAAACTGAAGATACTAATAAAGCTGATCAAAATCAAGCCACTGTAGACCAAGAGGAAGCCCAATCCACTCAATCAACATCGAATGTTGACAGCCACGATCTATCCCAGCAGGTAGCGAGCGATCTCGGAGTCGCGTTACCGGAATCCGAGCCTATCGAATCACAACCTGGAGATTCCGGAACGTCTTCGGCTCCTAATAAACAACCTTCTCAAGAAAATGCCGCACCTACTAGTTCTGCTGCTTCGCAACAAACAAGCAACGGAATTCCAAACTTGCAACCGGGCGAAATTTATATTGATGAAGAAGGCAACGTTCACCGCGGCTAGCGACGCTAATTGCTAGCTAGTTAAACAAAACAGTTTAAACTTGTTGCGTACATTGCTGTTACTGTTTGCTGGGCAGCAACAGAATAAAATACGTTGTGCAACGTATACGAATGTCACCTTTTTGGTCAGCAAAAAGGTGACGCAAAAACTGACCCGGGCGAGTGAAAAAGCGTATGTTCCAGCAGGCGCACTAGGTACATCAAGAGGCGGAACTCGGCCTGCCAGCTTTTTGGTTACTTTTTGACTGGCGCAAAAAGTAACATGAGGTGTTGTCGACACAAAAAGTAATATTTCAATTGTTTTTAAAATATTTTGGCATTTTTGGCCATGTGACTAGGTGAATGATGTACGCTATAATTTCTAATATAAATACAGATTATAAGTAGTAATTAATACAACAAATTACGCATTATTAACGTTACAAGTACATGCTTAATGCGTGTGAAGCTTACATAATGGCGAAATAAAGGGATAAAAATTCGCATACAATAGTTGCACGAACCCCTTGTAATGTATATAATATACTTTAGTTAAAGCGACCAAAAGAAAAATCAATGGTCAGAAAAATAAAAAAAATAAATCAATCTATTTTCTCCATAGACAATCTGAAACAGGTATTTGTGTTAATGCCTAATTTTACAATGCGTTATGGAGAAGTAGGGATTAAAAGCGCTTATGATGCCTGAAGAAAACAAAGATGCCTGAAGAAAACAAAAATACCCAAACCGCGCCTACGGAATATTCCTTGCAACGAACCGCTTCGACACAACGTGCTGCGCCGAATCCTGAAGCTTTTGATTCCACGTCAGATATACCGGGGTGGATGAGGGTTTTCCGGCCGGCTGCTCACCCCTACCTCTTCTCCCTCCTCATCCTCCTTATGCTCCTGGGGGCGGTGGGTGCCTTCTTGGCCGTTACCCA
>CAZXAD010000017.1:0-11681 GCA_964638825.1 uncultured Candidatus Saccharibacteria bacterium
TTTCGACTTCTGCTTTTTCTTCTTTCGTGGCTTGGTGACTAATTGGTTAATTGTGGGCATAAAACTTTATCTCTCTTGAACTTTATATAATTTCCGATTTAAAGGCCAAAACAACATACACATTACTTCCTTCCCGAAATAGTTTCGGGAAGGTTAGCATTACGGCTGTTCGATGTGGTTACTATCGAAAATCGGGTTTGTAAGTCCAGTGGAAAGTTTGACAGATGATTCACTATTCGTCAACCTCTGTTGTTCCCGCTTCTTCTTCTGGTTGATATCCAGTACCTACCGGAATCTTGCGTCCGATAATCACGTTTTCCTTCAAGCCATACAAGTTATCCACGCTTCCAGCGCTGGCCGCATTGATCAAAATACGGGTCGTGTCCTGGAATGAAGCAGCGGAAAGCCATGACTCCGTGCTCAACGAGGTCTTGCTGATACCGAGTAGTAACTGTCGATAGGTAATCGGGTGTTGGTTGTCTGCTCGTAATTGCTGGTTTTCATTGATGATAGTCGCTTTGCTGACCACATCGCCGGTAACAAACAAACTATCGCCTGGATCTTCGATCTGCACGCGGGAGGTCATTTGGCGTACGATCACTTCCAGGTGTTTATCAGCAATAACAGCACCCTGCAGACTAAACACGCGCTGTACTTCGTTAATCATGTACCGTTGCACTTCCGCGGTATCGGTCAGGTAGAGCAGGTCCTGGACGTTTATGGAGCCGGTGGTAAGCCGTTGTCCCGCTTCGACTTGTTCACCGTCTTCTACTAAAAGATTTCTATATTTGGGAACCGTGTATTCGCGGGCTCCTACGTTTTCCGCGTGGATTTTCACGTGAGTTTTGGTTACTTCGGCAGTACCGTTCACCGTCGCGCTGATAATCTGTTTGTCGTCTTCGCTGCTCGCGATAACATCACCGAGTTGTATGGTATCTCCATCAGAAACCGTCGGAATCATACCGTCAAGATCATATGTTTTATCCGGTTTGCTGGTCGGCGTTAACCGCACAGTATAATGCGTTTCATGATCCGCCGTGCTTACCGTCCCCTCGACATCAGCGATTTGCGCCTGCCCCCGTGGTTTTTGAGCTTCAAACAATTCATTCACCCTGGGAAGTCCTTGAGTAATATCATCACCGGCTGCTCCGCCCGAGTGGAACGTTCGAAGGGTTAACTGGGTTCCCGGTTCTCCGATGGCTTGGGCTGCTATAACGCCGATCGGCGTCCGGATATCAACTAATCCACCGGTCGAAAGATCCTGTCCGTAGCATTGGCGGCACACTCCTCGCACGGAGCGGCACTTCAGCAGGCTCCGGATTCTGAGACTTTCAATATCTTCTTTGTCTTCGATGGCTTGGGCTGTTTCGCGGTCGATGAGCTGGCCAGTGGTCACGATTCCCTTCACATCTTCGGCCGCCACACGGCCGAGAAGCCGGTTAGCAAACCCGACATCGAGCTCGTGGGCTTCTTCACGCCCCATAGCAAGACCTTCGTCGTCACCGCAGTCATCCTCAATGGTAAATATATCCTGTGCTACGTCTACGAGCCGGCGGGTCAAATACCCTGAGTCGGCTGTCTTTAATGCCGTATCGATCAGCCCTTTCCGTGTTCCGCGGGCGTCAGTGAAGTATTCCAGTGCGTCCAACCCTTCCTTGTAGTTACTCTTGATCGGAAGCTCGATGATGTTTCCGTACACGTCCTGCAGCAACCCCTTCATACCGAGGATTTGATTGACCGCGCTCAGCTTGGCACGGGCACCGGAATCGGTCGTGATGGTCGTACTGTTGTCCTGCTTTTGGAAGCTTTCTTTCACCGCTTCTTGCATCCGCTCGCTCGACTTCGACCACGCGTCGATAGTTAACCGGTAGCGCTCTTCTTCGGTGATGAGACCCTGGTCGTATTGGTCACTGATCTCACTGACCCGTTCCTCGCCTTGTTCTAAAATCCCGTCTTTCTCTTCGGGGATGATATAATCATCCATCCCTGTGGAGAGTCCGGAAACCGTCGCGTATTCGAATCCGATGGTTTTTATTTCGTTGGCGACTTGCCCTAATACGTCCATTCCGTAGGTATTGAAAATTTCCGTAGCGAGATCCTGAAGCCCGCCCTTGTCAAAGGTGTGGTTACGGAACAGGAAGTCGACCGGGAGGATTTGATTGAACTTGACGCGTCCGATGGTGGTTACTCGCGTTTCCCCATCATCACAGACGACTTTTATCGGGGTATGCAGCGTCAATTTTCCGGCTTCATAGGCATATATCGCTTCATGTTCGGAGGCATACGCGTGCTCCGGATCCTGTATGGCTTCCCGCTCGTATGTCATGTAGTACGCCCCGAGCACCATATCCTGGGAAATATATACCATCACCTCTCCGTTGGAGGGGTAGATCAGGTTTTTATCAGATGACATGATTTCCTTCGCTTCTGCTTGGGCTTCGTCGCTCAAGGGCACGTGGATGGCCATTTGATCCCCGTCAAAGTCAGCATTGAAACCATCGCAAACCAATGGATGCAACTGTATTGCCTTTCCTTCGATCAACACGGGTTGGAACGCCTGTATACCCAACCGGTGCAACGTAGGCGCCCGGTTCAAAAGCACGTATTTATCTTCAATCACCCGGTCAAGCGCGTCCCATACGATCGGTTCACTGTTCTCGATCATTTGGCTGGCCGCTTTTACGTTATGCGCGGATTCATCCTGGATCAGTTTCCCGATAACGAATGGTTTGAACAGACTGAGTGCCATCATTTTGGGAACGCCGCATTGGTGTAGCTGAAGATCCGGCCCGGACACGATAACGCTCCGTCCGGAATAATCCACCCGCTTTCCGAGCAAGTTCTGCCGAAAGCGTCCTTGTTTCCCGCGCAATTGGTCGCTCAGGCTCTTGAGTTTACGCCGGCCGCCGGCAGCATTGACTGCCCGTCCGCCGCGGACATGGCTGTTATCTATGAGCGCATCCACCGCCTCCTGGAGCATGCGCATCTCGTTGCGGCAGATTACTTCCGGAGCGTTCAGATCAATCAGTTTCTTTAAGCGGTTATTGCGATTAATGACGCGGCGATATAAGTCGTTCAAATCCGAAGTAGCAAATCGGCCACCGGTCAATTGGACCATAGGACGCAATTCGGGAGGAATAACCGGCACATTTTCCATGATCATCCACGTCGGTTTGATGCCGGCTTTTTGCATGCCTTCCAGTTTCTTGAGGCGCTTGAGTATCTTACGTTGCTTTTGCCCCTGTGCTTCTTGGGCTGCTTCATTTAATTCCCTTACTGTGTCATCAACATCTACCTTTTCCAGTAGTGTTTTAATTGCCTCGGCGCCGGTTTGAGCAGTAAACAAGCCCCGGTAGCTTTCATGCAATTCACGGTAGTCGGCCTCACTGAGCAACGCTTTTTCTACCAAAGCTTCAACGCGGGAGCGGTTCGTCGTATATTCATCTTCAAGCTGATTGAGCTCCACGGTCTGTTGCTCTGCCAATCCTTTCGCGTTCTGATCTTGCTGGGTAGATAATTCTTCAAACTTCTGTTTGATTGCTGCCTTATTGTTCTCATAGGAAGTTTCCATTTCACGCAACTGTTCTTCTTTTTTGTCTTCATTGACATGGGTGACGACATAGTTGGCAAAGTAGGTAACCTTTTCGAGATTTTTCCCGGTCATATTAAGCACCAATCCAATACTGGATGGAGTACGACGCAAAAACCATACATGGGTAACGGGAACCGCTAATGCGATGTGTCCCATACGTTCACGGCGAACGATGGCACGAGCAACTAATACGCCGCACCTGTCGCATGTTACTCCCCGGTAATGCGCACCTTTGTACTTACCGCAATAACATTCGAAGTCCTTGCTCGGGCCGAAGATACGTTCATCGAATAGTCCGTCCTTCTCCGGTTTCTGGGTACGATAGTTAATGGTCTCCGGTTTTAAAACTTCCCCGTGTGACCATGAAAGCACTTCCTGGGGGCTGGCTATACTTAATTGAATAGCATCAAAATCTGTAGCATTTTTTTCATGTAAATAATCGGCCATGGTTACTCCTTATCCTCTTCTTCAGTTACACTTGGTGGCGCTTCGGTGTCTTCTGATTCCAAAACTTCCTGTTCTTCTTCTTCGGCATTTTCGGTGACATCGACAATCGGACCCTGTTCATCTTCCACTAGAGGTGTTTTGTCTACATCGGATTCATATTTCTTCTTCAGCATTTTCTCAGCGCCTACGATATTCTCTTCCTGAATAAGATCCACATCAAGGTTCAAGCTCTGCAGTTCTTTCACGAGTACGTTGAATGATTCAGGAAGCCGGGGACCGTGGATTTCATCGGACTTAATAATGGATTCGTAGGCTTTGGAGCGCCCGATCACATCATCAGACTTAATGGTCAGCATTTCCTGGAGGATGTTGGCTACCCCGTATGCCTCTAATGCCCATACTTCCATTTCGCCGAAGCGTTGGCCACCGTTTTGAGCTTTCCCTCCCAATGGCTGCTGGGTGACCATGGTATAGGGACCCGTCGATCGGGCATGGATCTTGTCATCGATCATGTGCTTGAGTTTGTTGATGTATGTATACCCGACAGTGGTTGTTTCTTTGAAGGCTTCTCCGGTTCTTCCGTCATATAGTTGCGCCTTGCCGTCCTCGGGGAGGCCTGCTTTCTTTAGTTCTTCTTGGATTTTTTCCGTAGTGATTCCCGAAAACGGCGGAGCGGCCACGTTATAGCCAAGAGCGGCCGCTGCCCATCCTAGATGGGTTTCGAAAATCTGCCCGATATTCATACGTTGCGCTACTCCGAGCGGATTAAGCAGTATATCCATCGGGGTTCCGTCAGCCATGAATGGCATGTCCTCTTCGGGGAGTATGCGGGCTATCACTCCTTTGTTTCCGTGTCTTCCGCCGAGCTTGTCCCCGACCGAAATTTTGCGCATTTGCGCTACGTACACGTGTACGTTTTGCAGGATGCCCGCTTTCAATTCGTGCCCACTCTCCCGGGAGAATACTTTCACTCCGACTATTTTGCCGTGTTTTCCGCCCGGCATACGCCGTGAAGAATCACGGACATCTTTGGCTTTTTCACCGAATACCGCCCGGAGCAACCGTTCTTCACTGGAAAGCTCCTGCTCACCTTTCGGGGTTATTTTTCCGACCAGAATATCGCCAGGGTGCACTTCGGCGCCGACACGAACAACACCGGTTTCATCCAAGTTTGCTAACGCATCCTCTGATACATTTGGGATATCACGGGTTACTTGTTCAGGACCTAATTTCGTTTCCCGTACTTCCATGGAAAATTCTTCGATATGAACCGAGGTAAGCGTGTCATCCTTCACTAGCCGCTTAGAGATAACGATCGCGTCTTCAAAGTTGTATCCGCCCCACGGCATAAACCCTACAAGCAAGTTGGCGCCAATGGCTAGTTCGCCCTGATCAGTACTCATTCCATCAGCCAATACATCACCCGTTTCTACTTTTTGTCCTGATTCAACTACAGTCCTGTGTGTAATTGACGTCCCTTCATTGCTTCGAGTAAATATTTGAAGCGGGTAGGTTTTTTGGCCTGACTTGTCGTAATCCACTACTATTTCCCGTGCGGTAGCTTTTTTCACCGTACCTTTTTCTTCCGCTTGCACGATCTGGCCCGAATTTTGAGCAGTAGGAGCTTCCATACCCGTCCCCACGATCGGTGCATCCGGACGTAAGAGCGGTACCGCTTGGCGCTCCTGGTTGGCACCCATAAGTGCCCGGTGGTTATTATCCCGTTCCATAAACGGGATGAGGCTCGCGGATATTCCAATGGTTTGTTTCGGTGAAATATCCATATGGGTTACTCGGTCGGCATCTTCTTCTCCAGGGTTTCCCGAACGACGCACGGACACACGCTCCTCCGCTAAACACCCGTTTTCGTCAAGATTATTGCTTGCATCAGCAATAACCGTATCGTCTTCATCCTGCGGATCAAGATAGACGATATCGGTGGTCGCGTACGGGTTTACTTGTACGGTGTCGATGTTCGCCTTTTTAAGCTTGGTTATATCGGCTTCCTTAATCTTGGTTTCTGCCTGGACCACGGTTTTATCCGAATCGTCCGTTATGTCTTTCTGGGCAATGTATCCTTTGGCCTCCGCTACGGGTACTTCGGTTATTACTTTCCGGTACGGCGTTTCAATGAATCCGTACTCATTGATCCGCGCAAACGTGGTCAGGCTGAGCACGAGGCCGACATTTGCTCCTTCAGGCGTTTCTACCATACATGCACGCCCGTAGTGGCTCCGGTGCATGTCCCGCACTTCGAACCCGGCTCGTTCACGGCTTAATCCGCCTGGCCCCGTCGCGCTTAACCGACGTTTGTGCGTCAACTCTGACAATGGATTTACTTGGTCCATGAACTGGCTTAACTGGGAGCTGGCAAAGAATTCCCGTACGCTCGCTACCACGGGACGGGCGTTTAACAGCTGTTGGGCGGTTATGTCCTCAAGATCATATACGCTCATCCGGTCTTTAACGTTGCGATCCATGCGCAATAAACCGATCCTGAAATACCGCTGAATTAGTTCTCCAACCATTTTTAAGCGGCGATTCGCGAATGAATCGACTTCATCTTCTGGTTCCTGGGTTTGGTTCAGTCTGATAATTTCATTGATAATGGCTACCACATCATCGACTTGCATTACCCGATGTTCGGTATCATTCGGGGTATCTAGGCCGAGCCGGCGATTAAGCTTGTACCGACCGACTTTGGAAAAATCAAACCGTTTGAAATCAAAGAACGTGCTGTCAATAAGCTCCTTGGCATTTTCCACGGTAGCTAAATCACCCGGCCGTAATCGTCGGTATACCTCTATTAATGCTTCGCTGGTATTTTTGGCAGGATCTTTCGCGAGCGTTTCCTTAATGTGATCTATTTCGCCTTCCGCTATTTCGCCGAGCGCTTCTTTTATTTGTTTATTGGTACTTAACCCGAGTGCACGCAATAGCGTGGTTGCCGGCAATTTTCGCCGTCGATCGATTTTGACGTATATTTCTCCATTTTGGGCAGTTTCAAATTCCAACCATGCACCGCGTCCGGGAATAACCTTGGCTCCATAGCGTGATTTATCACTTCCGCCATCGGCCGTGAAAAACACGCCGGGACTTCGAATTATCTGGGAGATAACGGCCCGTTCAGCCCCGTTTATAATAAAGGTCCCCCGTTCGGTCATCATGGGATAATCACCCAGATATATTTCCTGGTCTTTTACTTCTCCAGTGACCTTGTTAACCAGTTCGACCGTGACATATAAAGAAGAGTCATAAGAAATATTATTTTCCTTGGCTTCCCACTCACTCATTTTTGGCGTATCAAAATAATAATCCTTGAACGTTAATGAGAGCTTGGTTCCTGTATAGTCTTCAACAGGGTTGATCTCGTTAAATAATTCTCCCAATCCTTCTTCTATAAACCACTGGAATGATTGGTGTTGCGCTTCTAATAAATTTGGTAATGGTAATAAATCTTGTGATTGTGTATACGATACGCGTTCGCGTTGATTGCCCATAGAGACTCTGCTCCTTACATTAAAAACTGGTAAAGATTTTGGTATTTTTGCCGTTTTTATTGAGGAGCCTCTAAACTCTACGGTACATTCACGGCATGAATGCCCGTTTATTCTTCCTCTTTGTCACTATTCTATATCCCACGCAATAAATGTCAACACCGGTATTTTATTCAATAACGTTGTCAATGATTCCATAGTCCTTGGCTTCTTCTGCCCGAAGCCACTTATCGCGGTCAATGTCTTTTTCGATCGTTTTGTACGTTTTCCCGGTGTCAGCAGCAAAGGTTTTTATCAATTCTTCTTTGGTTCTCAGCACTTCCCGGGCGCTGATTTCGATATCCGATGCAGTGCCCTCGAACCCGCTTGAGGGTTGGTGCATCATTACCCGCGACCGCGGCAATGCATGCCGTTTCCCGTGCGCCCCTCCTGCGAGAAGGAGTGCACCCATGCTTGCCGCCATACCAACGCATATGGTGGAAATATCAGGTTTCACGAATTGCATGGTATCGTAAATCGCCATCCCGGCGCTTACGCTCCCGCCGGGGGTATTTACATACACGTGGATATCTTTTTTCGGATTCTCATTTGATAAATGGAGCAGCTGGGCTACGACGAGGTTGGCCACCGTATCATCGATCGGCATACCAAGGAAAACGATATTTTCCTTTAAAAGCCGGGAATAGATGTCGTACGCTCGTTCGCCGTAATGCGTTTTTTCCAATACCGTTGGTACTAAGAATTGTCCTTTTTCCATGCAAGCTATGATACCGTTTTAGCACTCTATGGTCAAGAGTGCTAATCAGTTATGGTTTTCATCTTTCTTCTTTGTTGAAGAGGATTTGTCAGTGTCGGACTGTTTGGCGGACTTACTTTTGGTTGATTTTGCTTGGGTAGCATTCTTTGAACTGGATTTCTTCTGCTGTGCTTGTTTGCCTGAAGAATTTGCCTTCTTGTCTTCACTCTGGGAAGGTTTTTCTTTCTGTTCGTTCGAAGTCGCGTATTCAACTAACTTTTGGACTGTTTTTTCGGCCAGCATCTGATTGGCCACTTCTCGCCTGGCTTCAGGTTTCTGCAATTCCTCTTGCATTTTTTCATCCTGGTATTGCCCGGCAAGCATTTGCATGCGCATTTCTAATTCATCGGGAGTAACTTCCAGATTTTCCGCCCGGGCCAGTTCAGTCAGCACTAATGCTGTTTTCACCCGTTCCTTGGTCTGTTCTTCGATGTCCTCTTCGTGTTGCTGTTTCGTTTTGCCTGTTTGCTGCAAATAGGAATCTTCATCGAGGCCTTGCTCTGACAGCCGTTTTTGGATGTCAGCGCGCACCCGTTCCCGTTCTTGTTCCAGCATCGAAACCGGTAAGTCAAAATCCGTGTTATCCACAACTTCCTGGATGACCTCGTTTTCAAATCTGCGCTGGACGCCCTGTTCTTTTTCGGATTGCAGATGGTTGCGCACGTCTTCCTGTAACCCGACGAGATTTTCAAAGGGGCCGGCATTACGGGCAAATTCATCATTGACTTCCGGTTTTGTTATTTCAGTAACGTTTTTAACGGTTACTTCAAAATCAACCTTTTTACCGGCCAGCGAATCCTCGGTATATTCTTCGGGGAAGGTGATGCTGAACTGCTTCTCATCGCCCGCCTTAAGCCCGGTTAATTCTTCTTCGAATCCGGGAATAAAACGTTCGCTCCCGAGTATCAAAGAGTAATCCGTAGCTTGCGCTCCAGGAATTTCCTCTCCGTCCCGTGTCCCGCGGAAATCTATAGTCACTTCATCCCCGGACTGCGCAGCACGCTCAACGTCTTTGCGTTCCGCCAACCGCTCCCGAAGCGACTCTAATACGTCGTTTACTTCTTTTTCGGTAACTTCTGTCGATTCTGGCGACTTCGAAATCTTGGTATAATCAGGCAGTTTTACTTCGGGCATGACTTCTACGGTTATCTCGAGTTCTAATTCCGTATACGGAGTGAATTTCTTTACGGCCACCTGAGGATTCCCTACCGTGCGTAATTCGTGTTCTTGGAGGGCCTGTCGGTACAGTTTTTCTGCCGCGGCGTTAATTATTTCCGAATGCACCCGATCAGTTCCGAGTTCGCGTTCGACGATATTGTTCGGTGCTTTCCCTTGCCGGAAACCGTCAGCATCGACTGATTCCCGCAATTGGTTGAACACGCTACGCACCGTCGGAGTAAGATCAGCTTCTTCCGCGGTTATCGTAATCGTTACTTGATTGCCGGTTTGTTGTATTGAGCTATTCACAATTGGCCACTCTATCAGACACGCGTAAAACGGGCAATCAGTTCTTCTATATTTTCTTTCGCCTCATCACCGGTAGCAAGTGTTCTCACCGTATATTTCTCCTCTGCTACCTCCGTTTCTCCTATGATAAGGACGTACGGAATGGTTTTTTTATCAGCCGTCTTAATCTTGGTTCCGATTTTGGCGTCAGTAGTATCCACGGCAACAGCGATATTATGATTACGAAGTTTAGTTGCTATCTGTTCAGCGTGTTCTCCGTGCTCCGGATCAACTGATGCCACATACACGGTGATGGCGGAATCTAATTCGGGCAAGAGCTTATGGGTGCGCAGGAAGTCGGCCGTGCCGACATCTCCCATGCCGAACCCGACAGCCGGCACCCGTGACGCACTAAAAATGCTCAGCAAATCATCGTACCGGCCTCCACCGAATATGGCACGAGGATTGTCAGGATTGCTGTCAAACACTTCAAAGACTATACCGGTATAGTAATCGAACCCGCGCTGCAGCGTTAAATCGAACTGGATATTGTCTACTTCAAAAGCATGGAGCCTGCGAGCCAAATCCCGCAACTCTTGTGCCGGTTTGCTTTCACGTAACTTTTCAGGCAGGTCCTGCAGCCGTGTAGATTGGAGCAACTCCTGGAATAATGACAATTTATCGCCTAAAATCGCCTCTGCTTGATTGGTAAACGCTTCCTGGTTCATTTTTTCCTTGCGATCAAGTAATTTTCCGAGCCGGTGGGCCGCGTCCACATTAAGCTGCAGGTAGTCACCGAACAGGTAACTCATTAACTCCCGATGGTTGAGTTTAATAGTAAACATACTCGATTCAGCGCCGAATTCGCGCATAAGCGAATGTGCTAGCCGTATTACTTCGAATTCAGCCGAAACATCCTCAATTCCAAACAGGTCAACATTGAGTTGCCAATGCTCCCGCAGCCTGCCATGCTGCGGACGCTCATATCGCCACAAATTAGGTATTGAATACCATCGGAGCGGGTAGCGTAACTCTTGTTGGCGAGCAGCCACCATCCGGGCGAGCGACGGCGTCATTTCTGGTCGTATAGAAACATCGCGTCCGCCTCGGTCCGTAAAACTATAGGTCTGCTCGTTAACGATCTCTTCACCAGTCTTGGCGCGGTATAAATCAGTCATTTCAATCAGAGGCGCAGTATACTCTTCATATCCGAACCGTTCGCTCGCCCGCCGCCATACATCGAAAATGTATCGCTGCAGGCGCATATCCTCGGGGTAAAAATCCCGCGCCCCTTTGTAATTTTGGGTGGATAGTTTGGCCATTGCTCTTTATTCTAACAAAATGCTCTGTATTGGGGAATTATGCGTCTTATTATTAAGATGGTAACCATCTTTAAATAAGCGTGCTGTAGCGTATAAAAAAACAATACTTACTAACTTGATCGTTATTCTTGTTGGCTTTGTTCTCTCTTTAGTCGCGCTATCAGCTCATCCACGCTTCTGTCTGGACCAACTACAAATGGTTCACACCCTTCTTCAGATATACCTTCAGAATCCGAATAACTCAGCTCTTGAGTTTCTAATATTTCTCCTTTACTTTCGAAAGCTGATTGACTAAACTCAGTTTCTTCGCTCGAGGGACCCAAGGTTTCACGTTTTATACTCATAATAATTAAATCGTAACACAAATTGCTGTACTGACAATTACATTGCATAACAAACTATTATAGCTGCTAGGCCAATGAAAAATTACGCTCCGACTATGCTTCCGGGTCATGACTTTCATTAAGAGTGCAAAAGGAAAGCCTGTTTTTAATTTCATAAACTTCAAACATTTTTAACTTACTAGTGGTGGTGCCGCGGGAGAGACTCGAACTCTCACGGGAAAATCCCACTAGGTCCTA
>CAZXAD010000018.1:0-2389 GCA_964638825.1 uncultured Candidatus Saccharibacteria bacterium
ACGAATTTAAAAAAGCGGCTTAGTTCGCCACCAGTCGTTTCATGATCAGTCGTGGTCTTACTTTCTCCTTGAGCCATACTCACCCTTCCTATGTAACGTTATGTTTAACGGATTTTTATCATATCTCTTTTCTTTATTATAACAATTTGCCGACAAAAAGCGCCAATCTGTGTTTTATTCGTTAAAAAATAGTCGATTTTTAAAAAAAGGTAATGCTTTTTTTGACATCATTTGCTACGCTTGACATATGGAGCCATTACTCCACTAATATAGCCGGTCTAACACAAAAGGTTGGTAAAAACGATGTACGAAAAAAGGGTGAACTTTTACAGCGAAGGTCATAAATTAGAAGGAACTCTCTATATCCCGGAAGATTACCAATCAGGAGAAAAGAGACCGGCAATCATTCCCAACTCAGGGTATCAAGGAATTAATGAATTTTATCCCAAACTATTCAGCCGTTATCTAACGGCTGCCGGCTATGTATGTCTCGGATTTGACTATCGTGGGTTCGCAAGCAGCGAGGGCCGCCATGGTCGAGTATTAATTGACGAACAAGTACAAGATATTAAAAACGCGCTGACTTTTTTGCAAATCCAAGATGAAGTCGACCCTGAATGCATCGGGCTCATAGGGTGGGGTATGGGCGCCTTTAACGCGGTGGAGTTAGCTTCTTCCGATCAAAGAGTCAAAGCAGTAGCGGCCCTGAACGGCTTCTACAATGGAGAACGATGGCTCAAATCAATCCATTCATACGAAAAGTGGCTCGAGATTATCCACGCAGTAGAAAACGACCGCATACATAGGGTAACAAATGGCGAATCATTCAAAACAAATCCGTTCGATTATTATCCACTTGATACGGACACTGCATCCTACGTCAAAAAAGAGCTGGCACCGCTCACTCCGCTCAGTAAAAAGATAGACCTGCAATTCACCGACTCCATAATCGCCATGAATGCCGAGCAAACCGCCGCATCGATTACGCCGCGTCCGGTATTTATCGGCCACGGAAAACACAATCGTCTCCACCCCATACAAGAAGCGGAGGCATTGTACTCCACACTCAAAGAACCGAAAGAACTTTACTGGATTGACGGGAAACATAATGACTTTATGCATTATAACGACCCCAAAATGAATGAACTCATGACACGCTTAGTCGATTTCTTCCAAGTACTGCAACCCTTTGATCATTCTTATGAGCAAAGAGCGTGGAATAAAATAGCAGATCAGACCCGTACCGCTATAGCACCGTTCCAGTATGATTCAAATATACAAGACACCCCCTTGGACGAGGACACCAAAGCATACCATAAGTAATATCCGCTATCATTATGGGTATAAGCATAATAGCTCTTATCCAGCTTCGAAAAAGTCATTGGACCGAAGTCAGACAAATGGCTAATGAAGACAACCGGGTTAATAATTGCGGATTTAAAAATCAATCCACGCCACCAGGTTCGTATCCATTGGATTTTCCAGTACTTCATCAAATTTAATGCCTGATTTTTCAAAACCGTGGACGGACTCCAGATTAGATTGCTTATCTTGTCCGTAAAAACCAAGGATCAATCTGCCGCCGGGGTTAACATGTTTTTTGAATTTATCAATTAACTCGGCATCGTGCGCAATTAATTTTCCATCAGACCAATCGGCACTGAAATAGACAAAGTCATATTGATGCGGCAAGTGGTGTGAAATGTTTTCGATTTTGTTGCTGTCGAAAACCATGAAATTATCTTCCTGCCCCAGAAATAATTCTTTAGCTTTATGTATATATTCAGAATTGATATCTATGCCGTATGGAATTATGGAATACTCTGACCATTCTTGCAGGCACCGCAGAAGAAACCCATTTCCGCATCCAATATCTAAAAATGTACCATCTTTGTGTACCGCATCAGCTATAAATGCCTTTCTGCGTTCCCACGCTCTAAACGTACCGGAGAACGAGCAGCTAAGAAGCAAATCTTTCAATCTATCAGGCGAGGCGATAAGATCACTGAATTCCGGGCTGTATTCATATTTCATAAAAAGGATTTTTGGGTTAATCCGTATCAGTCATTTCTCGTATTTTCCATTGTTTGTCAGCTTCCTCACCCGAAAGAACGTTGCTGAATACCCGAAGCAGACGGGTTGCATTAGCCGTTGTCGTGAATTCCCGGTTATTAAATGTTTCCGCCGCTCTTTTTGTCTTTTTTCTCATGGCTTCGTATTTTTCCGGGTCGAGCATTAGTTGCTTTATCCATTCGGCGCCTCGGTCCACGTCATGATCAGCCTTATCGTAGTCAAGAATCAAACCTGATTCGCCTTCGATAACCTGGAGTGGCATACCGCCCCTATCAGCTACTACTACCGGTACTTCATGCCGTATCCAGTCGCTAAT
>CAZXAD010000018.1:2489-11676 GCA_964638825.1 uncultured Candidatus Saccharibacteria bacterium
AAATCTTCGTTTTTCGCTTCAATTTCACTGTTTATGAAATCTATTCCTTCCTGTATTTCCAAAGTTGAAAGCGGTCTATTAAGGTCATCGAACGGCTCGTTCGTCGCGGGGGCAAAATATGTTTTTTCAGAAAGTTCCGGATGAACGAACGCATCCACCGGATGCGTTACGATAGCGTCAGAATTCCGTATGCCGCATTCATCGAGAAGATATGTCGATACTTCGCCTTGTGGCGTATCAGGATCGGCCATAAGCGCCCCGTCCGTATCAATGTGATTACGCCATACCCACTTAGCAGTCGGGTTTGTTTTTTCTATATGTTTCTTCGAGGGTACTGGTTGGGGGTCATCAAGCATGATGACATCAGCCGTCTGTATCGGGGTTTGTTCTATCAATATTTCGGCGTTTTCCGCGTTCCATTGTTGATGAACCGATTTCCCTTCTTCATTAATGCGTACTTCCGATGCTGTTTGCCGTTGCAGTATGTTATGCATCAGTTTGGTAAAAATGAACGGATTCGGATCTTCCGGATTTTTTCGATGTCCCATGACATACCAGTGCGCATCCACCCCTAATAGTGTAAGCAAATGGACAAGCGGAGGCCTGAGCATCGCCACACCACCCCCTTCCATTGTTGGGTTGAGGAAAACGACGGTTTTCCCCTTCATTGACTCAGCCCATTTTTTTAATAAATCCCAATCTTTTTCCCCAGTTATGCGTTCATAATCTTCAAGGGTAATACCGCTTTCGACAGTCACTTCCAGTGTTGTTTCATCGCGCGTAAGTTTGAATATTTCTTTATTGCGAACCGTTTCTAGATTTGTTTGAGCCATACCGTTGCTTTCCCTTGAGAATACTTTCTAATATTTTTCATATTCCTAGTAGAATTATACAACTATTGTCCAGTAAAACATAAATATTTTGGCCCCTTATAAAAGAGAGACCTATCTAATAGTAGCTACAGGTATTTTCACTTATCTAATCACTATGGATTAATTCGTACACTGAATCCCAAAATTTCTTTTTCGCTTCCACCTCATCGCTTTCTTCGCGCAAAAACGTATGAGTGGCGTCTAATACCTGCTTGGTTTCATGTTTATTTTCTACTACTTCGGAGTAGGTTTCAATTATCGGGGCGGGTATTACCTCGTCCTTGCTACCGTAAGCAAGTAGTATATTCCCTGAGTAATTTCGCAGTGTTTCAAATTCTATAGAATTTTTCCAGTTTCCTTCCGTGCGGATTACACTTGAAAAGGCTTCTCCAAAGTTTTTACCCCATGCTTCTTTGGAATATGCCGCAGGCGAAGCCAGAATTAATCCCGTACACTGGTGCTCGACAGCTAACTGGATCGCGATCGGCGCCCCCATACTTCCTCCCATTACATAAATCGCCCCCGATTGTAACCCAGTAGTCTCACAGAAGAGCATGTATGCCTGGCGCGAATCTTCCAGCCTTGTCGATAAATTCGTTTCTTCTAATTCGCCTTCGCTGTTGCCGACTCCAACAAAATCGAAACCCATACTCGCAATATTTTTCGAAGCCAGTTGTTTCTGCCAGTTATTCGGCCAATGAGGTAAGTTCGCGCCACCGCCGATTCTTATTAATCCTGCTACTGGCGCACTATCTTCAGGATAAGCAATAGTAGCTGTTAATTTCCGCTTATTCGAGGTAAATTCTGTGTGTTCAACGCCCATCATTACAATCCTGTCTCGCTCAATATCATCTCGACCGTTTCTTGTACTCCGCTATTTTGCGGAATCGTCTTTTCGATGCCATAACCGCTAGCAGTAGGCCGGTAATACCATTCTCTCATTTTATCTTCGCTAAAACTCATAGATTTATCCCTTTTATGGTGGCGTTTTAGGGTTTCCTCCAGAGTGATATCAAAATAGAACATATAGTTTTCTTCCGGATGTTCGTCCAGCAGCTTTTCAAGATATTCGTTCGAACCCTCAAACCTGAATATACCGTCCATGATTACATCATAGCCATGTTTGAAAGCTATCAAAGTATCGTTAATAAACATCTCGCTGGCGGCATTATAATAATTAACTTGTTTGGCAAGCATATTATTTCGGTAGGTATCAAACTCAAGGATAGCTATTTTACGTTGACTTTTTTCTCTTAACGCGTGAGCAATAGTGCTCTTGCCGCTCGCAGACGGTCCTCTTAAGATAACGAGTTTTGTCATGTGCTCATCATAACAAACTTAAATTGCGGCTAAGCGTTAGGAGCACATTTATCCTTAATGTAAATTTAACTTGTTTATTCAAGTCGCATTTCCATTTCTAGACTTTGTGGGGTTAATCCAGACTTTTCGTAAAAACGTATCGCTTCCGAATTGTTATGATGGACGGTGACACTCACTCTATCAGCATGCTCTTTGGACCACTGAAAAAACTCTTGCACAAGGCGAGTTCCAATTCCGTTATTCCTAGACCCCTCTACAACTTTAATATCCAAAATTTCTGCATAGATAATACTGGTCAATGGAGTCGGTTTTACATCTCCTAGAATATACCCGATTATTTCGTCGTTCTTTGCGATAGCTATATTACAGATACCGGTTTCACCGCTAATAATACGTTTTGTTCGCGCAACAGCTGCTGGATTGACCTGCTCATAAGATTCTTGCTTCTCATGGGTGAGGTGGGACAGAGTAAGATTGTATACTTGACTGTACTCATTTTGTTTAGGACTTCTTATATAAACCATGGTTAGGGGATATTAAACTTTGTGTAGGGTTTTGTGTTCCGAAAAACTATTTTATTTATTGGCTAAACTGGAAACCATTCTTGATGACTTCTAACTTTTCATTCGCAGCATCAGTATTCGCTCTCATGTCTATTTCATAAAAAATATCGTTGTTGGCAAAGTAAATCTTTTTCATAGTCCCTAAGCCGCCGACCAGATATACTTCGGCCTCAACTCCATCTATGGTAGTAGTGCTTTTCTCCAATACATTCGAGTTTCTGAGTGTGTTGTCTACCCTGTCTCTAAAGGAAGAATTCGTGGCTTCCATGGGGTTCGCAGAAAGTACTATTTGACTCCAAATCGAACTGGTGTAAACACCGGGGCTATCGGTTTCTTCCGCAATCAAAACCTGAGTGGAAGGGCCGCCCTCGCCCCCGCCGTCATTTTGTTGTATTACTTTGTATTCGCTCGGTAGAGTAAGCGTAAACTTGCCAACTTCTGCCTGGTACTCCGTTTGTTTTTCCTCTTGATCCTCGCTCGTATTTGCCGATTGTTCCTTTTCCTGGTTTAGCGCCTCAACTTGACTCTCTAGATTGTTTACACGGGTATTCTGTTCATTAATCGTTTGCTGCTGCCAATACCAAACCCCGAAACCAACTGCAACTACCAGCAACACCGCCAAAAAAGCCATAAGTACGTACTTTTTTGTGTTTCCCGTTTGATTAGCTGAGTTTTGTCGGTTAGTTTCCATATATTGCTGATTATTGTAACACGTCGGTATCGTTACCGGGTAAACAAACAAAACCCCGCGGATATCCGCGGGGTTTTGAGGTGAATGTATACTAACAGCAGACACGTATGTTGTATTGACTAACTATTCAGTTAGTTCTTCCGTTTCCTCTTCCGGTACTACAGGAGTAACTCCGTTGACATGCTGTAACTCTCCCTGGCCGTCAAACTGTGCTTCGAGAGACTTCCAGCCATCCTCGGTTTCCAGATAAACCGTTGTTTTGCCCTGATGATTTATCTCGCTTTGTGCGCCGTTCTCATCCGGAGCGCTGACCCCGAGCCAGAACGTGCCGCCGGTATGACCAGCAAGTTCAACGTTTTCTCCGCCGAGCCGGGCTGGTTCACGGTAGATTGCTGTTTCGTAATCGAATCCGTGGTTCACGGTATAGTAGGTGAAGTCTGAATCAAAGTTAGCCTCACTCTCACTGGCGGTTTTTGCTTCGACATCACCTTCTTCTAACTCGACAGGGTCGGCCGCCATGGACAGGACATTGCTGCGCAGTAGTAGCTCCATTCCGAATCCAACTTCGTTTCCTTCGCCATTGACGGGGGCTACCGTATCGGCAGAAACATCTGCTTCGCCTTCACCCGATGCTTCTGCTTCAGCGTCTGCACCGGTATTATCTTCAGAATCTCCGTTTTCCGAATCGCCGGATTCAGCCACCGACATGGAGGTATCGGTAGTGGCCTCTACTCCTGCGGAGTTGCTCACCCCTGCATCACTGTCCGAAAGCGTTACGTCGCTTTCGCTTGTAGTCTCCGCGTTAGCGTTGCCTTCTGCCTCGGAATCTCCATTTTCAGTGCTTACCGATCCATCTACTGACGTAGAGCTATCGGTCTCCGTATCCAAACCGAGCGCCGTTGCTGGCGCGGTAGCCGCGAACGAAGCTGTTACCGCAAAGGTAAGTGCTGTGAAAAATATGCCATATCTGTGCTTTTTCGTTGCCATCGTTTCTTTATGGTTTTTATTGCTAGCCATCGTAGAAATCCTCCCATTAGAGTTATTTAGAACTTTTCACTTAATGAGCGATTTTGACTATACGCAATACCCTCCTTAGGAATTAATGCGACAATCCTTATGCTAATGTATATTTTAAACGTAATCAAGCCACAATTTTCTGCTTAGTAAAGGATTATTATTTAAAATTTACATATTCGCCGGTGTTTATAAAAATAATCGGAATTTTACGGTAAAGCATGACTAAGATTGAAGTTTAGCCGCATAGCAATTTTCCCTGAATTAGGAGGGATAATTATCGGTAAATACGTCTGTTAGCTCCGCATACAATGCATCAGTTCCGGGTAAACTGCTTGATTCAACTTCATAATCCTCTTCTGATATAGCCGGGATTGTTATGCAACCCCCATCTCCACGACTCTCTCGCCACCGAAATATACCGTGCAGAGTATTAATGGTATCGCTAACTGTATCTGAGCAACCATGTATATCTAGGATGAAGGAAAACTGCCCATCAATACCGTGTTCATTACTAATTTCGCTTAGGTGTTTCGATGTTGCGCTAAACGCCTCGTGTAGTCCGGGATCGTTGAGGGCTATCTTGATGGCGCCGCGCCGCTGCGCCAAAGTACCTAAGATTCCCGTGATGAAATCTTCTGCTTGCATGCGGACACGGTCTTGTTCATTCGAGTGAAGTACTTCCGCCATATCAAGTTGATATTAGCATATATAGTCTGGCCCCAAACAGTAAGTTAAGTCCTGATTTCACTACAGAATCTGCTTTAGCTCACTCAGATGCTGGGTTCACCGTACGCCAGTAGAATGGTCTTTCACGCCGACTTATCCGCGGCTCCTTGCACGGAGAGGACAAGAACTTGTAAGCGGACTTGCACCCTTTTTCGGCACACTTTCTCCACCCTCACAAGTCTTGATACCGAAATCAGCACTTTATAGCTACAAAAACACTAGTAATTTACTTTTGTGATTCTCTCTCTATTATATATACATATAGAGTGAACAAGAACATGTGTCCTGCGGGAGACACGGGGAACGAAATGTCTATGAAGAAGTACTACGCGTTACGTGATACACAGGTCCGGATATTGATATTGTTGTATAGATTCCGGTTTGTAACTGTGGCCCAATTGGCCGGATATAGAAACGTATCACCTGCCTCTATGCATGAGTCGCTTGAAAAACTGGTTGAACGCGGATTAATAGACAAACGATACGATAGCAGTTTTAAGTTACAGGGTAAGCCGGCTCGGTATTATCTCGCCAAAGCCGGCATCAGGTATATGCGTGTGCGCTTCGGAGTGAGCGAACGCATACTCAAGAGCTACTATAAGAACCCCCTCGTGGGTGATGCCTTCATCGACCACACTGTGGCCCTCTTCGATCTCTACCGCGCGCTCCATAACACCTATACGGGCGTGTTCGATATATTCACCAAGGCGGAGATCGCCCCCTATGAATTCTTCCCAGCCACACTCCCGGATCTGTACTTGCAGCGGATCGAAGACATCGATGACGTAGAAACCGCCTATATCCTTGAACTATTCGACACCACGCCGTTCTTTGCTATCAAAAAACGCATCCGGGAGCACATCGAACACTTCGACTCCGGGGAGTGGCCTGATGAAACCTATCCGACACTGCTCCTGGTCTGTCCCGACCAGCGCACGGAAGCCAGGCTCGAGGGATTCCTCGAACCCGTGCTGGCGGATATCGATTTCTTAACAACTACTATCGAGTCTGTAATAGCGGAAACAGAAAAAGCCACCATATGGGCTGATCCGGTAGAGCCTGAGGTGCCACGACGTCTGTAGTAGGCAGTTTATAGCCGTGCCCAGGGCTGCCGGATTACCGGTCTTCGACTAGCTCATGCCAGTTGACCCGGTTGAGCGCCGTACCCAGCAGGTCCGACCAGAGACTGGCTTCGAGTTCGAGCGCTTCCTGCCACTGGCGGACGCTCGCTTCTAGCCGTTCGGCCTTATCGCAGGTAGTGCCGTGATGATGGAGGGCATCCGTGAGCAACGAATAGCTCACTTCGTCGCTCGTAAGCCAGAGACTGACTAACCACGTTTCCCGGTTACTCCACCCGTTGTAGGTTGTTTCTATAACGCCGTACATTCGATACCTCCTTTACTTTTCCTAACAGGAGGAGGCACGCATCCCGCACGGGCAGATCATCAAGGTGGAGACTCGTACTACCTTGATGGTCTGCCTCGGGATGTATGCTGGGAAGAGTACGGAAAGTAAAGGATGTCCCCCTGAGGTTTTTACTAATAAATCAAGCACGGTATGCCGTCACGACGTAACATACCGAATGGTTGTCAACGGCACATATTAGGCCGGCAGCTAACTCGGATTCTAAAAATAAAATGACAAAGAGATGTTGAGCGAGAGGGTGGTGCGGAATGCCGCATATGGCGTATGCGGCATTCCGGCCGGGATAGTACTTAGGTAGAGTGTCGTTTATTGATCCTTTCAGCAAGCGGATTCAGTAGTGTGTCTCTGAGGATGGTGCCGATCTTGATCAGGATTATAATGCCGGCTACAATAGGCCATAGCAACGAGAGGGATACAAAAAGTACTAGAATGGCAGCCAGATACTCGCCGGTAATATCACCGCTCGACAAGCCCAAAAACCCATCGTTACTATCGCTAAGCAGACGGCCTGCTACGAAACCCCCTGCAACGAGGTAGGCTCCAAGCCACAGCACGAACTCCATCCTGTTCTCCTTTTCTTGTAGAGGACGCGAAAACATCTCTTTGTCGTGTCTCCGTTCACGGAGACGGTACCAGCCGAAACATTTGCAGCCTCAACTTGTTATTTATTAAACCATATAAACTATAATTAGTAAAGTGATTAGCCAGAGGTATTTCCTACCACGATATGTAACGCGGCTGGAGCAGGGGTGTGGCGGACATTGCCCAGGGCAATACGACTTTGCCTGTACAGACCGGGGCGTATAATAAGAAGGCTTGGTAACGAAAAAACAAAAGATGTCTTTAAATCTTTTTGCTTGGGAATCCATTAAGAAAAGGATGGCTAGCCCAGCAAGGCTGTTTCTGCTACGAAATTTGCTTTATTTATGTAATCATTATATAAATTAGTTAATGCAGAAAACCGAGGAGTTGTCCGGTATTGAGTGGCTCGAAAGCAGCGAGAAGCGGCGCCGGGATCTGCTGGTGGCCTACAGCATAGGTTTGATAGCGACACCCGCAGCCCTGGCCGGAGCGGGCCTATTCGCCCTGGAGAATAAGAAAAACCCGTTTTTTTCCCAACAACGCGTCGGCAAAGACGGCGAGCTCTTCACCATGTATAAATTAAGCTCCATGGCCAACCATTCAGCCGAAGGTGAACCGAGTAACGGACACAGCGATGAACGCGCGACGAGAATCGGCAAATTCCTGCGAAAAACCACGCTCGATGAAGCCCCGCAGTTCGTAAACGTCGCCAAAGGGGATATGTCGCTCGTCAGTGTCCGCCCGCTTGTCAAACCCGAAATTGGCGTAATGGAAGATGTGCTGGATAAAGACGAATTCAAAGAGTGGTATTACGGAGCCTATACCCGCGTTCCCCGGCATGGCATGTTTAGCTCGTTTGGCAATGTAAGCCGGTACCTAGAGCCCCAAAGCGAGGAGTATTACAAGACACGAGCAGAATACGATTCATGGTATGTGGAAAACGCCAGCCAGCAGACGGATTGGGATATTGTAAAAGAGGCCTTCGGGGTAGCATCAGGAAAAGACCCCCGACCTACCGAATAACCTCCTCCCTGGAGTACTTAGCCCGGTCTCAGTAATGGAACGAAACTAGAACTATTTATTTGCAGATTCAGCAAGACGCTTGATTTTAAAAATAATCGGCATGTTTAGTTCGTCGAATATCTGCTGTATGAATCTTTTTTGTTCCTCACTGGAAAGATCGGTAAGTTTATCTAAATCCCACGCTTCAAACCCTAGTGATTTACCCTCTTCTACTACTAGGTTTTCAACTCCTTCGGGGTACTCTAACGCGTATACCTTCCTGAGAGCATGGTTAATCAGACCTGTTGTAGTATCGTGTACTTTGCTGTGTATCTCATCGATAAATACTAAACTATCTTTCTCGGCCTGCACGCCTGTCTCTTCTTGTAGCTCCTTCAAGGCAGCTGTTACCCAGCCATCGCCAATCTCTACATGCCCGCCGGCGGTCGCGTCTAGAAGATCCGGAAATGTTTCCTTGTCTTTTGCCCTGTGTTGGAAAATCAGTTCCTTATCCGGCGTATACAGCCATACGTGTACTTCCTTGTGCAACAGTCCGTCTCGATGTATGACATCCCGGTATTCTTCGCCAACAACAGCACCGTCCTCATCGACAATATTAAGCTTGTCACCCATACGCAGGATTATACCATTTATGGTTATTGCTATTTGGCTCCACGCAGCGATGGAAGTTAAAACTGTGTTGATAGCAAACTACGCTGCCTGAATGTCGGGTTTACTTACTTGTCTGTGTGGTTTTAATGAAAGCGTTCAATAGAATACTGTGCGCCAAAAAGCCGCCAATGACTACCCACATTAACTCCCAGTCTAGCACTCTGTTTTGCTCTGCTTCTGTAAAGATTGATACGCCTATGAGTACTGCTCCCCAGATTATGCCTGTGCCTATATTCAAAACGTGTCTGTTAATCGTAATTCCAGCCATATGCATATAGTAACACAGAAGAATAATTGCCACCCAAGCGGAAATAAGT
>CAZXAD010000019.1:0-11572 GCA_964638825.1 uncultured Candidatus Saccharibacteria bacterium
ATCAATAAGTGATTAATGTGCAAAGCGGCAAGAATCGTACCGACGACCACTCCCGGCACTACTGTTATTGTTATTATGGCTGGCATCGCATCCATATCGCTCCTTTCTTTAATACTACCAGAGTCTCCGTCTGATGCCGGCAAACTGTATCATTTGCTTACACATATCACTGGAAACGGTACGTCGCATGATTTCCCGGCTCCGTGATTGGGACAGAATGTTCAGGCTTCCTTCCCAGAGTATATTCTCGTCTATTATCGCGATTTTCCGGTGCCGTAAGTCGTGGCAACATACCGCTTTGATTTTGCTGCTCTCAAGCAAATCTATCGCTTCGTCTGCCTGGCTCTGCAACCGGGGAGTGTGATGTTTCGGGTCTCTGGTATAGATCCGGACTCTGACACAGCGTTTACGTAATCGTTTTAATATGGGAAGTAACTGCTCTACTCGAACTACCGTCAGGAACGGACTTTCTATAATTACTTCGCGCTGTGCTCGCTTCACATCATGCTTGAATGCGTTGTAGAATTTCGTCTCATCGTAAAGCTGGGAATAGGGAAGATCGTGCGAACAAACGGAACGGGGTGCAAATAATCTATGCATCATCTTCATAACCCCGGTTTCTGTCTTTATTGACCCCAGTTTGGTCACTGTCCAAGACCTCCAGCCATTTACCTATTTACTGACAAAAAGTGCTTTTATAAGACGTGCCACCATTTACTTAATTAGATTTTTTTCAAACAAGCGATAAAGCGTATAAGGCGCCAAGCTCAGAATCCAGTACCCAAGCGTTATAAATACCAGCCAGTACCGCCCAATACGTACATTGCTGAATGGCATATCGGTGACTATCCAGGATTCGGCATAAGAATTGAAGAATTCCGTTAATACACCCGTAAGCACGCTGAATGTTATCAATGACAAAATTAATGAGACGGCATACCCGAACCCCCGTTTTCGATAGAACTCAAGCCCGATCATAAAAGCTAACATTATGTATAGCAGCGCTATAGTGAATTCGAATACATACTGCACCGTATAATCAAGCAGTGAATCGTAGGCAGGATATTGCCAGTATCCAAGAGCAATACCAATTTGATCAGAAACGATTGAAAATACTAATAATCCGAATAAATAAAGAACCACAGCATGTAGATTCCAGTCTTTAAACAAATTTTTGCCGCTATAACGTGTGTATGCATGGTGTAGAACAATCGCTAAACCGACTGAGAACGGGGCGTAAAAGTGCGGCTCTTGATAAAACAAAGCGAGCACTATACCGGCAAAGAGACTAACCCATCCGAGAATAAGCATGGCTTCCAGTATATAAAAATATGCCAAACCTGGCTATCTATAGATAATTAATCTTTCAAAATTACTATTGCAATTGTTCTTAATGCTGCCAAATTGTATTATTTACTCATGCCAGAAACCAATGTTGAAGTAGAACGCCTAAGAAAATATTCAGAAAACGATGCGATACAGCTCGGTAGCTTAATGTCCTATTTGAGCGAGAAATTTACCGGCGAACCTGTCGATAAAGAGCTACTCAAAACCATTATAGAATCACCTTATCATGATCAACTTGTAGCGAGAATGGAGGGAAGAATCATTGGTGCTGCTACTATGAGCTTAATGATGGGCGCGGGGGCCGGCAAAAAAGGGCACCTGGAAGATTTCATAATCGAGCCTGATATGCGAAGACAGGGGATCGGCAGTAAAATATGGAGTGAAATGATGAATTGGTGCAGGGAGCAGGAAGTGGATTTAGAGTTTACTTCCAGTTCAAAGCGTACTGCGGCGCATAATTTCTATATTGATCACGGAGCGCAGGTTCGAGAAACAAGTGTTTTCAATGTCGATATCGAGCAAGTGCGTAAACAACCATAGTTCCCAATTTCTGTGCTGGATTTAGTACCAGCAAAAATCTTATCATCTCACCAAAAATTCCGTTATAATGAGAAATGAGGCAGTATGTCTGCCTCATCGATAATCAACACATCATATACAGAAGCAACAGCAATATACCAGTCAAACCAACGTGGTACACTTTTTGGTAAGAATAAAAAGGAATGGGGTATGGAGCATGAAATTTCAAAACCTAACGAAACAATCCAAGATCCTGCACTAAGATTGACGGCCGAATCAACCGTGGAAATGATCGGTTCTTGTACACAGGATATAGCCGATTGCGAAATCATGCGGGCGGCTATTGCCAATAAAAATGCAGAATTTGAAAACAAAGAAGCTCAAGCAATACGAATCGAGCTGGCAAAAAGAGCGTGCTCGGAATGCGTTGCATGCTACTTATCAGATATAGACATTGAAACCAACAATCAATAATCATTAAATTAATATGGCTGAATCCACGCAGCAACAGTTATGCAAATCAAAAAATGGCGTGAGTATAACGTACAACCCAGTTCAGTCGCATGCCGCGACACACATAGAAGATACTCCTGACTTGAAAGATTTAATTGTAGAAGCAGCGAACAAAATAAGCCTGGATGGTCAGGAAGTTGCCACCCATATAGACATGAAGAGAGTTGTGGGTAAGTGTGATGTGGTTAAAGTTGATGAAAGTGATGACATTGTTTACGCGGCACGAAAGAACCGGAAAGAAGAAGGTCTCGTACCGTTTACTAAATCTCGCCAGGGTGAACCATGTTCCTATGTTTCGCTTCATTTAGTGCCGCATCCGGACGGAACTTACGAACTCTCGAGTGCCTGGATCGGAACGTTTGATGACGACGATGAACCGTTTCCGCAAGCGTCAAATGCGACAGATAACAGTAAAAACTTTTGGAACAAACATGCATTCGTGTGGGGGAGCCAGGAAATTATACAAGGAACCGAAACAACAATTCGTCCTTGGTAATTATTATTAATTAAGGTCTGACAAACTAGGCACAAATCCGAACATCAATAAAATGGTATGAAAATTAAACAAAACACGCTTATTTGAATCACAAACCACATATGTTACGTTGGCAATCATGGCAAATAAAACGACTGCAACCGATACACCCGATCCAAAACCAAAATCCAATGACGTAGCTAAGCAAAACTTATCTCAGCGACTCCAGGATATATTTTACGCGGTATGGTCGCTCGTAGGAGTTATCGTAATACTGGTCCTTTTAGTTGCGGTATTTGGCAGCGGCAGCTGGACTGAAAACTTGCATTTGACCAGTGGCTCGCAAACAGAAGAACAAACGGCGGGACAGTCAGCTCCGCAGCAACCCCAGCAACCGACACAGGAGCAACTTCAGTGTATAAGCGATGAAATAGGACAGGAACGCTTCGCAGAACTCCAACAGGGCGAACAACCCACCGAGAAAGAAACCGCTGCTATTGAGCAATGCCTCCAGAGCGGCAATTAATACCGCAGGATTAGCCAGAACAAGAATTACTTGTTAGTAATTTAGTAATACTTAAACCTATTGGCAAAAGGTGTTATAATAATCTACTGAAGTAACAGGATCCGCTCACCTGAGCGGATATTTTTATGGCCCACGCAGATAATATACGAAATTTAGCCGTCATTGCGCACGTTGACCACGGGAAAACCACCTTGGTCGACGGGTTGTTGAAACAGTCCAAAACCTTCGATGAACACCAGGCGGAAATGCAGCAAAGTTTGATAATGGACAGCGGCGACCTGGAAAAGGAGCGCGGCATCACCATATCGGCCAAAATTACCGCTATCGAATACGAGGGGTGCAAGATCAATATCATCGATACGCCCGGACACGCGGATTTCTCCGGGGAGGTGGAACGCACGCTGAATATGGCCGACGGATGCCTGTTGATCGTGGATGCCCAGGAAGGCCCCATGCCCCAGACCAAATTCGTACTCACCAAGGCGCTCGAGTTCGGCCTGAAGCCGGTGGTGGTGATTAATAAAATCGATAAAACGGGCGTGCGGATCAACGAAGTCGTGGAAGAAATATCCAATCTATTTTTGGATTTGGCCGTCAGCGATGACCAGCTGGAATTCCCGGTATATTATGCGCTGGCCACCGAAGGCAAAGCCTATACCGATATGCCGGATAATTTGGAAGAGCAGGGCGATCTAACGCCTATTTTCCGCGCTATCATTGATCATATACCCGCCCCGCGCGTTGAAAGCGCCGCGCCGTTCCAGATGCTGATCACTTCGCTCGACTGGGATAACCACCAAGGTAAGCACGCCATCGGGCGCATTACCCGCGGTAGCATAAAGGCCAATGATGAACTCGCCTTGATACAAACGAATGGAACCGTAAAATCCGTGTCCGCTGACAGATTATTTGTTGCCAGAGGGTTAGGACGCGAACAGGTGAAAGAGGCCGGTACCGGGGATATCGTGTGGATCACGGGCATCAGCGAAGCCCGCATCGGCGAAACGCTGGCTTCTCCTGATGCGCCCGAGCTCATACCCAGCATGGAGATAGAATCGCCGACTCTGCAGATATCCATCGGGCCGAATACGTCGCCGTTTGCCGGCAAAGAAGGGAAATTTACTACTTCCCGCCAGATAGGAGCGCGGCTCAACAAGGAGCTGGAAACCAATATCGGTCTCCGGGTGGAAGAAAAAGGTACGACATACTTAGTGTCCGGGCGGGGCGAGATGCATTTATCCGTTCTGATCGAAACCATGCGCCGGGAAGGCTATGAAATGGAAATCGGCCGGCCGCAAGTCGTCACCAGAGTAGAAAACGGGCACGTAATGGAACCCCAGGAAGAATTGACAATCGAAGTACCCGAAGAATATGTCGGAGAGGTAACGAGCGAACTCGGCAAGCGCAAAGCCGAATTGATCAGCATGGAACAAAAAAGCCAAGACGCTCATCAAATAATATACCGATTGCCGACTCGGGCCATGCTGGGATTGCGCAGCCACTTGCTCGTCGTTACCAAGGGCACGGTCGTCATGAACAGCCTGTTCGCCGGCTACACCGAACAAGGCCCCGGATTGGCAAAAATGCGCAACGGAACGCTGATCGCCTTTGAAACCGGGGAAGCCATAGGATACAGCCTACAAAGCCTTGAGGAGCGGGGCACGGCCTTTGTCGGTCACGGCAGCCAGGTATACCAGGGGATGATCGTCGGATTGAACCGCCGTAGTGAGGACGTGGCCATAAACGTCTGCAAAGGAAAGAAACTCACCAACGTCCGCGCCGCCGGCTCCGATACCGCCATCAAGCTTTCTCCGTTCACGCAGTTATCACTGGAGGAATCCTTAAACTTTATCGAAGACGATGAACTGGTGGAGGTTACTCCTGAACACATCCGTCTCAGAAAAATGTATCTCACCGAAACCGAACGCAAGAAACACATTAATAAGCAGCAGTAGCTAAAACAACTTTCCGGAGTGCTGGTTGATGATGTGCAGTATGTCATCACCGTACTGTTCCAGTTTTTTGGGGCCGATGCCGGGCACGGTCGGGAGTGCTGTCTTAGTATCCGGGCGTTCCGCGGCCAGGGCGATTACTGTTTTATCGTCAAATACCCGGTATGCGGGCACTCCTTCTGCGTGCGCTCGTTCACTGCGCCACGTGCGTAGTTTTTCGAATAATTCCTTGTCATACTCAGCGTAATCGGAACTTAAATTGGTGCGGATGTGGCTATGCAACTCTTCCAATTCGCTCCTTTTCATTTGCTCCAATTTGGAAATTATTTTGCGGGATTGGTGCTGCAGATAGGCATCGAACTGGCTTATTTCCGGGCTGACTTCCAGTGCGGTTTCGTTCAATCCGCGTAAAAACAAGCCATTGATGTGGCGCAAACGGGACAGCGCCACATACCCCATCCCGGGCGTGAATGCCCGCATGAGGTCGATCTCCGCCGTGTCCAGATTCATTCCCTGGCTTTTATGCACCGTGATCGCCCAGGCCAGCCGCAGCGGGTATTGGCTGATTTCCGCCAGTGTCCGCTCGCCGTCATTGATCGACCAGGTGAATCGCTCCATTTTTACCTCGCGGCCTGATTCCAGTTGTATAATCGGACGGTTGTTTTCGAATTCGATTACCTCACCCCGGCTACCGTTCATGTATCCCGCTGCCGGATTGTTAGCCACGCATAATACCTGGGCACCTATTTTCAGTTCCAGCGTTTCCGGCGCCAGGCAGCTTTTCTTCAGTTGCTCTATGAAGTGCTCCTGTCCGGAGGTCTGCATATGAAAGTATTCGTATTCGGTATCGAGTTGTTCTAGCTGTTGTTTATTCAAAGTATCAACATCGATGTTATGAGTGTACAGACGGGTTATTTTCTCGTGATTCCGTTCGGCCTGGGAGCGCCTCGAGAGTAAATCGTGCGTTTCCGCCGTAATGCTGCGGGTACGGATTTGGCGCAGTATATCCAGCAGTCCTTCGTCGGCTTCCTGGCGGTATTGCTCGCTTAGATAGCATACTTTCAGGCCGAGCTCTTCCCACGCGGGGGAGGTGTGGACAAAGTCGATTTCATCAGTACCTTTGGTGACTGGTGGCAATTGGAACAGATCGCCGCACAGGATGACTTGCAACCCGCCGAACGGCTTATCGCTGTCTTTCAATGTTTTACAGATTTGGTTAATCAATTCGAAACGAGCGCCGTCCAGCATTGATATTTCGTCAATTATTAGTACCCGCGTTTTTTTGAGCCGTGACATGAGCCGGCTGTTTTTACGGAAGTTTTTCAGTTGTTCGTTACTGAGCTCCGTATATACGCCGATGCCGCTCCAGGAATGGATGGTCATGCCCCCGATGTGCGTGGCCGCGATGCCGGTACTAGCGGTAATGCCCAGCCCAATGCCGTTTTCACGGCAATACTCGACAAACCGGTTCAATACGTAGGTTTTCCCGGATCCGGGTTCTCCGGTCAGAAAAACGTTGTGGCCTAACTTCATCACGTCAAGCGCCTGTGCTTGTTTCATGGTATTCATCATAACAGAATTGACACCCAGAACTCCGGGTGAATTGAGAAAAAGTGTATTGTAAAATAATTAATATTTGTAAATGTTGACATTTAAAATAACTTATCGTATACAACATCTATATCCATTGCAACCGCGATGGTGTACCCGCAAAGAAAGGGCTGGCCATGACCACGGTCTTGGTAAGCGCGGAATATGTCAGCACAACACATGCTATGCAAGATCTCTATCACGAATTCCGGGCTCCGGTAGTGATATGCTTCACCAAGAGCTTTGACGAGCTTTGTGACTGCGTCAATGGCTGGGAAGCGCTCACTCCCGATGCCTTCTGGCAGCAATGCGGCGACGCACTGTGTATGGGCAACTCGGTTGGCTACCGCATCCAGGCGGAAGCCGCCGTTATCGATCATCTCCGCATCGTGCAGGAGGAGATGTACCAACCGGGGTATGCTCTCTTTGTGGAGCATTTCTTGCGCTCGTGGTTCAACTCCAAAGGAAACGCTTTGGAAGTGAAGATGTGGGACTATGACGAGCGCGAAGGCTTCGACGTCATGGCCATGACCGGTACTGAGCCAGTCACAACACCCTAACCTGCGGGCTGGTTCCGGCGCACGTCGGGGTTTACACGCACTAGCGGTGCGTTCTTTCTCAACACAGAGAACAGGACGCACCGCTTTTTTCTATTTATGGGCGATAATTACCTGAATTGCCGACTTGCTTCAAGGAATTGATTTAGTGATATCAGCGACTTCAAGAATTTTATACCTGTGTGGTATGCTACTTGATGGTATTTGGAACAAAAGAAGGGAAGTATGGCGGAGAAACTACAAGATTTAAGGAATGAAACACTAGATGAATGGGAGAAATCACTATTAGAAGGTAATACTGAAAACCTGGCACGATTCGCCGTATTGATCGACCAGCCATTACACACTTCATCTCGCGAAAAAGATTCTTCAGTTTCTGAAAAGAAATATTCCCATCCAAACTACGCGCTTAATTTAATAAACCCTGGACAGCCGCAATATCAAGAACTACTTGGTCAAATATATGAAAGCGAACATCCTGAACAGCCTCCAGCCCAAAAAGCAATCCACTTAGCCTTTGATGTAGATGCCATGGATCGGTTGCGGTTCGCCGCTAATAAACTGTTCCAAGTGTCGCCTCGTAATCAATATGGGTATTATACAGAGTTTGATGCTCGGTTCACCGATTTTCGCATCAACGGAGACAATGCCGCCCATATAACAAAGAAAGTGGACACACCGGATCAACGGCAGAAACACGAAATGAGCCATCCTATGCGACTGGTTAGTGCCGCTATCGTCCCGATGAAAGTTGAACCCGAATTGTTACGCCACCAAGAAAGCAGAGGGGATCTGTACAGCGGAATCCAGGGAATGCTCAGATTAACGCATGAGGACATGCAGTTTGCCGATACTATCCGCGAGGAAATGCGTGCCGATCATGCATGGTCGCGTCTCGATTCCGAGTAATACACAGCTGCCCAGTTATACCATTCTAATTCCCATAGTGCCGGTGCATGATATACTACCGATATAATTAATATTAACTTTAAAAAGGAATAGGTATGCAAAAAGGTAGTGCGATCATTTGGGTGGTAATAGCGGCAATAGTGCTAGTTGGCGGTGGAGCAGCCGCATATGTGGTGACTGATGGATTTAATTTCCAGGATACGGCCAACCAGCAAACGGAAGAAGCAGCACAAACACAAGAACAAGAAGAACCGGAAGATGATTCTTCATTGCTCCGTTCAGCGCTTGCCGGCAACGCAACCATAACTTGTGATTTTACTTCAGAGGGCGGCTCCGGGACCGCGTATTTGAAGAAGAACCGCGATTTCAGTGTCGAGCAAAATACTCCCCAGGGCAAATACCGCCTCCTTAAACAGGGCGATATGATGTACATATGGCTCCAGGGGCAAAACCAGGGCTTTAAACTCAACCCCAATGCTTTTGAGGATGAAATGGAAGAAGAGTTTGCTGTTTTCAATCCCGAAACGTTCGAACAGGAAGCCGAGGCAAGCAGCATTGATTGCCGGCGAAGCGGCAGTTTCGACCAATCTCTATTCACCGTACCGGATGACGTACAATTCATGTCCCCGGGAAGCCAAATCCCTCAAAACAGCTAGCACGGATTTCGAAGAACATTATTTGTGAATTAATAGCATCCAAAGTCGTTTATTAATTAATGAGCGGGGCAGGGGTGCACGTAAACGCTAGGGAGTTTCCCTAACAATACACCCCCGCCGGGTTTAGAACAATTGGAGTTCTCGGACGAATTCTTGCACATTTTTTTCCACCACATCAGGAAAATTCGAACGGATGTATTGATGGCGAATATACATAGGCGGACGAGGCTCCATACGCCCAGGCACGCCGCTTTCAGCGAGTGCGGTATCCATGTTGCGGTTGATGAAGGACCGGTAGCCCTTACTGCATACGGGGCAAAACGTTTCCACCCACCTCAAGTAGGAATCTTGCTTGTAGAGGTGGCGGATTGAATTGCCCTCGTTTAATGTGAAAATTGTACCGCATCGGTGATCACAGGTAGTTAACATCTTGCCTCCAATTCAAGAAAGAGCTTGTAATTTGTTCCGCAGCCGGGACAGGTGATGTCCCCGCACAGGACATACTTTGGATTATGAATGCGCCTGAAATTGTCACTGTTGAGGCAAAATACCTCGTGGCAAGAACAATTTAGCCAGATTTTGGCGCAACCGGATTTGCTGATTGATCCTTCGATGGCTTCTTGCTCATCGGGAACGGGCTGCTGTTCGAGCTCTTGACTCATTCGTGCTGCTCCTTTTTACCACAGTCAATTCGTCGCGCCACCAGTGATGGTTATCACACCCGAAAATGCAGGATACTGTTTCTCCGTTCGGGGTAGGAAATCTGTTGCTTACCTTAACCGACGCCTCTAGCTCGCAAGCGATGCATTTCATCGTCGTGTCTCCAATCGTTTCAACGTTCTAAATGGGACAAAAAAACACAAGGATATACCTTGCGTTTTACGTGATGCATTGTTTGTTGTTTCTCATCTTTGCCCCATTCTACGCTTTTAAATAGCATATGAAGCAACCATGAGTCAATATGTCAATTAACCCTCATCTTATACGGTATGTCCGTGGAAGGTTTTGATTCTATTTTTACGAACTTTCAGGTACTGATAAATATGTTCGGGAGTTTTCTTCGGGCTTCTTTTTGCCGTTCCTCGAATTCATCGAGATCTTTGCGCAGCTTTTTGCGTCTTCGATCTATTTCTTTCGCATTAGCGTTTATCATTTTTTGTTCTTTACTTGTCACTTTCAAAAGCTCTTCAAGTGCTTGTTTAATATCAGCTCCTTCAATGGCATCGGCCATAATGTGCCGCAGTACTTCAGACTCCTTATCATCCAAGTACCGACTAAACATCCGGCCGTTTTCGCTGGCCAAACCATCCATAGTGTATTCGCCGGAAAGCCATTTCTTTCTATACCCGTCGTCCATTGCCTTGAACGTAGTGCGCGCGGCTAGGCCGCCTTCTTGTGCAAACTCATGGACGATAAACTCCGCTTCGTCCCTGTACGTGTTATGAACGAACATGAGCTCAAAATCGTCATCCAGTCGCTGCCGGCGTACTTCATCGCCTTCTTGATTGAATTCAATTCGGCCATCTTTATGATACAAACGCCCCGGTTGGGAAAACGTTCGCTTTAAGAAGCTCGGTTGATCATACGGATCTTTCGGTTGCCCGGGTTCAGGCAATACCTCGATAGCACTTTTTACAATCGTATCGAAATCTTGATTCTCCAAAGCCTCGTTGCTGGGCATTTCTTCAGGGTTAGCCATCACACACTCCTCTTACTATAGGGTTAGTATAGAATAAATCGGCGAGTATGTCATGCAGGTATCTCTGTTCTGAGTAATTATTCCTCGGAGTCGAGGCGAAGCTCCAGGCCGCCGAAATCAAGTTCCGGGCCGAATCTATCATCCAGTATCTCAGCACTCTGGCTGCCGAATTGATCGCGTGCGGACAGTTCGGCCAACAGCTCACCGTAGCCGGCACCAGAAGTAAATACCAGTTCGTTGGCGTACCCGAGCTGGGGAAGGATGTACCTAACGCACTCGACCATTTCCGGATCGTCTTCGATGACCGTAAAACCGAGCCGTACTACCGCGTCATGTAATTTTTCACCTTCGTTCATGAAGTCGCGAAAGTCCTCCACATGGGATTCGGTGATATGTTTGGGTATGGGTTCTTGTACTCCGAGTAAGCCAAAACCCGTTTTCACGCCGTCATGGAATGTTTCAGACTCCTTCATATACAGAGTCGCTCGTTCCAAGTAGGTATTCAGGGATACGTGGCTCTGCCGCAGCACCCATTCGCCGATCTGTTTGAACTTCCGGGCGCCTTCCGTATCGGCTACTACTTCGACCATTTCCATCTGGTACGACTTCATTTTGACCATGTCCGGTTTTAATCGCTCAACATTACTCATGTTATGTCAAATATATACCTTTGATTTGTTTATTACAATAATTATTGTTTACTTTCCGCAATTCCACCGACATCTAAGCGTTTTATGCTTGCGTGTTTCGTGATTTCGCCAAATACTCACTTTCAACTTTAAAAACTAACCACGTTCCATATCCCGTAGTGAATTTGCTACTTCGCTAA